>MFGS01000128.1:0-7065 GCA_001778355.1 Candidatus Firestonebacteria bacterium RIFOXYA2_FULL_40_8 | reverse complement strand
AGATAAATCAGGATGCCATAAAGAAAGGTGACAGAGTGCTGATTATAGATGATGTTCTTGCTACGGGCGGCACTGCCGAAGCTGTTACAAAGCTTGTAGAAAAACTAGGCGGAAATGTAAAATCAATCGCGTTTTTAATGGAGCTTTCCTTCCTTAACGGCAGGGATAAACTCAAAGGTTATAACATCAGTTCTCATATCAAATATTAGGAGAGACAATGAGAAAAACAATATTTGCAGTTTGTTTATTACTCGCAATCTCAGGTTTTGTCTCCGCAAAATTAAGACCGGATACCAGTGATTTGAAATTTGATAAGATCGGAGTCGGGCTGATAATTGGGGAGCCGTTTGGTATTTCCGGAAAGATGTGGTTGAGTAAGGAAATGGCCTTTGACGCCGCTCTTGCGGTTTCCACTTCAAGACCTTTCTACGCGCATGCGGACTACCTGCTCCATAATTACGAGTTAATAAAATCTCTGATGAAGGATGCGAAAATAAAGACGGGAGCGAAGGAGAAAGAAGAAAATACTCCGTTTTTTTATTACGGAGCCGGAGCTTACGTTTCCTACGGCAGTAACGGCTCAATAGGTCTCGGAGCCCGTCTTCCGGTTGGTCTTGAATACATGGCAAATCCTTTTGATATATTTTTGGAACTTGTTCCGGTATTTTCTTTGACACCTTCTATGGGGCTTGCATTGTCAGGAGGGCTGGGTGTCAGATTTAACTTCTAAAAGCAGAATAGTAAGCAATCTTTATGCGCTTGCCGGAGTTCTTGTATTTCTTTTCCTTACAGGTCTTAATTATCTTATCTTTATGGGACTGCAATCTTCTCCGGGTTTTATATTTACAAGTTTTTTCCTTCAGCTGTTAATCCTGTTACTTTTTGTTAATCATTTATTGAATATCCTGAAAGGATCCGGCTACATCCGGTTCTCGTTACCCCTCAAAATAAACAGGGTTCTTAACAATATTATTCTGAGTGCTTCGTATTACTGCGTAATATTTCTGGGTGGGACCAAAGAAAGACTCGAACATGATTTTGTTGAATTTAATGCCAGTCTTACTAGAGTTACCGGCATAAAATACAATGCCGGGGAAATACTGGTTCTCCTGCCGCGCTGTATGCAAAATTCCGAATGCAAATATAATGTTGTGAATAATATGGAAAATTGCATTTCCTGCGGTAAGTGTGATGTTAAATCTATCAGAGAGACCATAAAAGAAACCGGCGTAAAAGCTGCTGTTGTAACAGGGGGAACCCAGGCCAGGGCCCTTGTAAAGAAATATATGCCTAAAATTATCATAGCAGTTGCTTGCGAACGTGAGCTTATTAGCGGTATGTTTGATGTCCCAAATTGTGAGGTCGTAGGTCTGATAAATGAAAGACCGGAAGGGCCCTGTCTAAATACCAGGGTGAGCATTTCGGAGCTGTCATCTACGCTAAAATCTTTGATAAAAAAATAACAAAAGGGAAATAAATGGTTGGAAGTATTGAAGTACTTGCTTTCACTGCAGTTTCACTGGGTGTTCTTCACACCGTCACAGGTCCCGATCATTATATTCCTTTTGTCGCAATGGCAGAAGCGAGGAAGTGGAGTTTGGCCAAAACGATGTATATCACTTTTGTATCAGGGCTTGGACATATCTTAAGTTCTGTAGTTATCGGGTTTGTCGGTATCATGATAGGAAGTTCTCTGGAAAAATTGAAAATGATTGAGTCTGTCAGGGGTGATTTTGCAGCCTGGTTGATGATTGTTTTTGGACTTGTATATCTTATATACGGAATTAAAAAAGCCGTTAGAAATGATAATCACGAGCATAAACACTTTCATTTGGATAATTTGCTTCATTCCCACGAGCATTCTCATCATGGGGAGCACCTGCATCCTCACGCCAAAGGTAAAAAAGATATTACGGCCTGGGTGATTTTTACTTTACTTGCTTTTGGGCCTTGTGAACCCTTAATTCCTATTTTGATAATTCCTGCTCTGAAAAACAGTGTTTTGAATACGGTAATCATAACAGGTTTATTTGGTATTGCAACGATAACAACTATGCTTATTGTTGTTTCTTTATTGTATTTCGGAGTTAAAAAGACAATGTCGGAGAAATTATTCAGATTTAATCACGCCATAGCCGGCAGCGCAATTTTAATGTCAGGTCTGGCAGTTAAGGTGTTCGGCTTATGACCTATACAGCTTACTTTGATTGTTCAACCGGTATTTCCGGAGATATGATTTTAGGTGCCTGTGTTGATGCAGGTGCTCCTTTTTCTGCTATCAAAGCGGAAATCAAACGGCTAAAATTGCATGACTGCGAACTTTCACTGCGGCGTGTTATAAAAAAAGGTATTTCTGCTTCCAAGGTGGATGTTTATATTCACGAGCATCACCATCACGGACACGCACATTCTCATTCCAAATATACCGAGATAGACAGATTCATTAAAAACTCATCTCTTCGAAATTCATTAAAAGACAAAACCCGGGAGATATTCCTGGAAATAGCCAAGGCAGAATCAAGAGTGCACGGTGAGAGTATAAAAAAGATCCACTTTCACGAGCTTGGAAGTCCGGATACGATTGTAGATGTGGTCGGCGCTCTTGTTTGTTTTGATGAATTAAAAATAGAAAAAATATTTGCTTCGCCTTTGAATATCGGCGGAAATGTGCTTATTAAAACTGCGCACGGCCTTCTCTCGAACCCTGCGCCGGCAACGGCAGAATTACTCCGCGGTATTCCGGTATACATCGCTGACCTGCCTTATGAGATGGTAACTCCCACAGGAGCGGCAATACTTAAAGTTATGAGAGAAAAAGATAAAAAACTTATCACCGGAAGCATTAATATCGAAAAAATCGGGTACGGAGCCGGAGATAGAGACCTTGCCGACAGGTCCAATGTACTACGTGTGCTTATTGGAGAGGTTGAGGCGTTTGTTGACAAGGAAGAAGTGGTCGTGATGGAATCTAACATTGACGATTCTTCTCCTCTTGTTTACGATACCCTAATGGAAAAACTGTTCAAAGCCGGAGCGCTTGATGTGGCCCTTATACCTGTTCAGATGAAAAAGAAACGTCCGGCTGTCAAGCTCGAGATTGTTTGCGAAAAAAAGATTGCCGATAAAATTGCAAAGATTGTTTTTGAAGAAACCTCCACTTTTGGCGTCAGGTTCTATCCTGTAGCCCGTATAAAACTGGAGAAAGAAATTGAAAAGATGTCAACGCCGTATGGAAAAATCAGAGTGAAAACAGGCCGTCTTGACGGCAGGATAATGAGTGTCTCTCCAGAGTATGAGGACTGTAAAAAGCTTTCGTATAAATTAAATGTTCCCGTAAAAACTATACTTGCTTCCGCGCGAAGAGAGAAATAGTTGCTGAGGATTTTTACATGAAAGAAGCAAACGGTAAGGGAAATAACCTGAATAAAAAAATATCCCTTTTGATCCTTCTTGTGATTTTAATATCCGTAGTAATTGTAAATAAATCATTGATAGGAAATGTCTTGGATAAAAAACTAAGAAAAACAAGAACGTTGGAATCGGCAATTCTTGAAATTCGGCCGGTTGTTGAACCAAAAATGCGGAAATTATTTGCCGGAAAGAAATGCAAGTATCCTCCGGAAGAAGTCAGGTTGCTGGCGTTAAAACAGGAAAAAATATTGGAACTCTGGGCGGAAAATTCCGAAAAATGGAGTTTAATAAAAAAATATCCGGTGCTAGCCGCGAGCGGCAAAGCGGGTCCGAAATTAAAAGAGGGCGATTGTCAGGTGCCTGAAGGTGTTTATAAACTTGTATTGCTAAATCCTAACAGCAATTTCCATCTTTCCGTAAAAGTAGAATATCCCAATGTGTATGATCTGGAAAAAGCCGGAAAAGATAAAAGAACAAAACTAGGCGGAGATATTTTTATTCATGGTTCTAATGTTTCTATAGGTTGTCTGGCTATGGGAGACGAGGCAATAGAAGAAATCTTTTATCTGATTAAACTGACCGGGCTTAAAAACTCCGGAATTATTATTGCGCCTTGTGATATGCGAAGCAAAAAAGTAATAATTGATAAAACAGCTCCAAGTTGGGTAAATGAACTTTATCAGAACATTAGAAAGGAATTAGACCAATTCAAGTAAATCAGGTAAGCTATTAATCTGTAAAATCCTCTAAAATACAAAAACTTCTATAAATACAGGTGTTTTAGCATCTTTATATGTGTAAATAGTGAGTTTTATTCGTTTTAGCGGTTGAAAAAGCTATCTGACAATACTTCGAAAATACTCAGGAAAACATCGTAAAATAGTTGACAGCATAATGCTAATTGTGATATAATCTTGTTTCCGTAACTACATATACGGCATGTTTTTTATTGTATTTTTATTTTTTATTTTCGGGTATTTTATATTTTATTATTTTTGCCCATGTAGCTCAGTTGGCTAGAGCACATCCTTGGTAAGGATGAGGTCATCGGTTCAATCCCGATCGTGGGCTTTGAAAATTATTAGAAAAAGAAAAATATTTTACGGGAGGAATGAGCGATGGGTAAGGCAAAATTTGAAAGAACAAAGCCGCATGTAAATGTAGGAACGATCGGGCATGTTGATCATGGAAAGACGACATTGACCGCAGCGCTGACGACCGTCATGGCCTCAAAAGGACTGGCGACTGTAGTTGCGTATGATGAAGTAGCGAAAGCTTCCGAATCACAGGGAAGAAGAGATCCTACAAAAATATTAACCATCTCAACCTCACATGTGGAATATCAATCAGAAAAAAGACACTATGCGCATGTTGACTGCCCGGGACACGCGGACTATATAAAGAACATGATAACCGGCGCGGCGCAGATGGACGGCGCAATACTGGTGGTTTCCGCAGTAGACGGCCCGATGCCTCAGACAAGAGAACATATACTATTGGCGCGTCAGGTCGGAGTACCGCACATAGTGGTATTTTTAAACAAAGTTGACTTAGTGGAAGATAAAGAACTTGTGGATCTTGTAGAAGAAGAGGTAAGGGACTTGTTAAAGAAATATGAATTCCCGGGAGATAAAACTCCTGTTATCAGAGGGTCTGCTATCAAAGCAATACAGGATCCGACCGGAGAGTGGGGAAATAAAATACTGGAGCTCATTAACGCGCTAGATACGTTTATCCCTGAGCCGAAGAGAGAAGTAGATAAGCCGTTCCTTCTTGCGGTAGAGGATGTATTTTCTATTACAGGAAGAGGAACAGTGGCAACAGGCAGGATCGAACGGGGTAAGATACATGTAAATGATGAAGTCGAGATAATCGGTTTGAAAGATACAAGGAAGTCCGTAGTGACCGGAGTCGAGATGTTCAGGAAGCTGATGGACGAGGGAATGGCAGGAGACAACGTAGGAGTCCTTCTTCGCGGAGTGGAAAAAGACCAGATAGAAAGAGGCCAGGTCATAGCGAAACCGGGATCAATAACACCGCACAAGAAATTCAAAGGACAGGTATATATCTTGACGAAAGAAGAAGGCGGAAGACATACGCCGTTCTTTAATAACTATAGGCCGCAATTCTACTTCAGGACAACGGACGTAACCGGCTCGATTAAATTGCCGGCGGGAGTTGAGATGGTAATGCCCGGAGACAATGTACCGATGGAAGTAGAGTTGATTACGCCGATAGCCATGGAAAAAGAATTAAGATTCGCTATTAGAGAGGGCGGCCACACCGTAGGTGCAGGCGTCGTTTCTGAGATCTTAGAATAAAACAAAACCAAAAGGTAAGGATAAAACTATGTTGGAAACAGTGCTATTAGTCTGCCCGGATTGCAAGAGAAAAAATTACGCAACAATGAAAAATAAAAAGAAGAATCCGGATAAATTAGCAATGAATAAATATTGTAAATGGTGCAAAAAACACACCATTCACAAAGAAACAAAGGCTTAAAAACGCGTAGGCATGATAGGCCTGTAGCTCCAACTGGCTAGAGCGGCGGTCTCCAAAACCGCGGGTTGTAGGTTCAAATCCTGCCAGGCCTGCTTTAAAAGGAGAGCTATGTTTAAGAAAATTAATGATTTTATAAAAGAAGTAAAGGTGGAAATGACCAAGGTTTCATGGCCGGGACGGGAGGAGCTTATAGGCTCAACCGTGGTTGTGATATCTGTCGTCGTAATACTCTCCGCTTTTACCGGGATAGCTGATGTAATAATAAGCAAAGTACTTGAATTTATTATCATGGGAATATAATCATGGATAAAAAATGGTATATAATTACGACTTATTCAGGTTGTGAAGAGAAAGTAAAAGCCAATCTTGAATATAGAGCTAAAACCAACGGAATGACTGAAAGTATTACTCAGGTATTGATTCCCACGGAAAGAGTTATAGAAGTTAAAAACGGGAAGAAAAAGGAAGTTTCAAAAAAATTCTATCCCGGCTATATCCTTGTGGAGATGGATATGAATGACGATACATGGACAGTCGTCAGGAATACTCCTAAAGTTACGGGTTTTGTCAGAGCAGGTACAAAAGCTTTAGCTCTCAATGAAGAACAGATTTCCACCATTATGGGCCAGATGAAAGGCGATATTCCGATACCCAAACATGTCGTGGAATATGAAAAAGGCCAGCTGGTCAGAGTAACGGAAGGTCCTTTCACTAACTTCGCGGGAGTTATTGAGGAGATTTATCCTGAAAGAATGAAAGCCAAGGTTATGGTTTCGGTTTTTAACCGACCGACCCTTGTTGAAATAGATTTCATATATATAGAAAAGCAATAGGAAGAGCAAATTCGATCCTCCAAAAAGACTGGCGGACGACAATATATATGAAATTAAGGTAAGTCGAATTAGAAAAGGGAACTTAGGTCTTTTGTTTTGAGATTTTGTTTTTAGGGTTTTTTCGAGTTTCGAATTTAGTGCTTCGAATTTGTTTTTAAGTCTGTTACGCACAGCGTGGGTATTTTTCCCCTGTACACCGCGCATCGCTTCAAGGGGAAGTAAAATTTTAAGGAGTTTTTATGCCGCCAAAAAAAGTTGCAGCGTTAGTTAAGTTGCAGGTCTCAGCAGGGAAAGCGAATCCTGCTCCGCCGGTAGGACC
>MFGS01000127.1 GCA_001778355.1 Candidatus Firestonebacteria bacterium RIFOXYA2_FULL_40_8 | reverse complement strand
GATCATTAATCCTACAAATATCTCAGGAATATTGATTTGAATTCCGGTTGCAACAAGTTTTGCCTCATCAATGTAAGATCTGAAAAGCGCAGTTGCCGCAATTACTGCCGTCGCAATAGCAAGACCTTTAGTAAGCGCTTTCGTTGTATTTCCGATAGCATCCATCCACGCAAGCGTATCTGAAGCCTTTTTTGCTTTTATTTTTGACATCTCAAAGATACCATGAGCATTGTCTGTGATGGGCCCAAAAGTATCCATTGCAAGAACAAAGCCTGTTGTAGCAAGAAGACCAAGTCCGGAAAGCGCAACACCGAAAGCGGCCATACCCGGATCACCCTTAAATATGATCAAAGAGCTTACGATGGTACCGCAAATCAGAACTATTGCCCATACTGACGACTCCATACCTTCTGCTAAACCATTAAGAATAAGAGTTGCCGGACCTGTTTTTGTAGCTATTGCAGTTTCCGTAACCGCTCTCTTATCCGGATGCGTAAATATATTTGTCAAAATTAAAGTTGCAACCGCCAAGACAATACCTATTGAAGTAACAAGTGCCAGTTTGACCCAGAGCCAGCTTGCTCCACCATCATAGAATCTCCAGTAAGAAAGAAGGAAAAACCCTATTATAGAAAGAGCTGCCGATACACAGTAACCAATAACAATAGGTTTCATCGGATCAAATACTTTTGCATTGTCGTTCCCTCTTACAAACCAGGTACCAACAATAGAAGTAAATATACCGAGTGCTCTGATAAGGAGCGCGAACATGATGTAAGGCAATGCTTTATCAGTGCCAAGCGAGGCTGCAAGAATAATTGCAGCAACGAGGGTTACTTCATAAGATTCAAACATATCTGCAGCCATACCTGCGCAGTCACCGACATTGTCACCGACATTATCGGCAATAGTTGCCGCGTTTCTCGGATCATCTTCCGGAATTCCCGCTTCAACCTTACCGACCAGATCAGCGCCTACATCAGCCGCTTTAGTATATATACCGCCGCCGACTCTCATAAAGAGAGCTGCAAGAGAACCGCCAAAACCGAAACCTACCAGTACTTTCATCGCATCCTGCTTAAAGAACCAGAATATTATAGTAGCACCGAGAAGACCAAAACCTACGGTAAACATTCCGGAAACCGCGCCTGCGTCAAAAGATACTCTTAAGCATTTAGAAAAACTTGTAAGAGCTGCGTTTGCCGTGCGCACGTTACCTTTTACAGCAAGTTTCATACCTACAAAACCTGCGCCATAGGAACAGAGAACACCCGCAACAAACGCAAGAGCAATTCCCCAGGAAAGTTCCATTCTTTTTGGATCTTCCCTGAATGTTCCGTAATAATACATTGAGAGCAAAGTTAAAAATACGATCAGAACAAACACGCTCATTATTTTGCTCTGCTGTTTAAGATACGCCATAGAACCTTGTTCTATCGCATCCGATACATCCGTCAATGCCTTAGGACCTGCCGGTTGAGCCATTACTTTGAACACAAGTATTACACCATAAATAAGTGCAATAATTGCAGACCAAAATACAACTAACAGTACTTTGTTCTCATACGACCCGAACGGGGGCAATACGAGGTTGGCTTCGCTTGCAGACATTACAAGCTGGCCAAGATTTGAAACAATACTTCCAATCATTTTGTTTCCTCCTTTTATTTTCTCCTTAATGCTGCTTTGTGAGCAATATTAGGAAATTTTAACTCATTTTGTGAGAAAACCCGGGTTGCCGGGTTATTTTTATACGTCTGCGCTTTCTACTTGTTCTTTTGAAGGTCCGTTTACTACACACAGGTCTTTTAACGCGGCTTCAAGCTGTTCATTATTCGGAGCAACACCGTGCCACTCTGCTTTATTTTCCATAAAGCAGACACCTTTACCTTTAATCGTTTTTGCAATAAGTACGGTTGGTTTACCCTTTGTCGCACGTGCTTCTTTAAAAGCTTTAAGATGAGCTTCAATAGAATGTCCGTCGACATTAATTACATGCCAGTTGAATGCTTTAAATTTCGCAGCCAGAGGCGCAAGACCTTTAACGTCTTCTATCGTCCCGTCAATTTGTAGATTGTTATAATCAACCCAGGCAACCACATTATCAAGTTTTCTATGAGCTGAAGTCATAATTGCTTCCCAGACTGACCCTTCCTGCAGTTCCCCGTCTCCCATGATACAGAAAACTCGGGAATCACTGCCATCAAGCCTGAGTCCCAGGGCTGCGCCGTTAGCCGCACCTAACCCCTGTCCCAGAGATCCTGCAGAGATCTCAATTCCCGGTGTTTTCGCACTGTGAGGATGCCCTTGTAAACGGCTGTGAAGTTTTCTGAGTGTTACAAGTTCTTCTTTAGGAAAATATCCGCATTCAGCAAGCACCGAATAAAGTCCGGGTACCGCATGTCCTTTGGAAAGAAAAACCCTGTCTCTTTTATCCCATTTAGGATTTTTTGGATCGTGTCTAAGCTCTGCAAAATAAAGAGCAGTAATAAACTCCACCATGGAAAGCGACCCGCCGGGATGACCGGAACCGGCTGCATTTAATGCCAGAAGAATTCCTTTTCTGATACTTACCGTGTGTTCTTCCAGTTTTTTTATATCCGGAGTTTCATTTTTTCCCTGATACATTAAGCCCCCTTAAACCAAAGCCCAGGCAGTTTTCCAGGCGCGTTTTGCGCTGGTAATAACTGCTTCCGGATCTTCATCACCCACAGGTTTTACTTCAAAAGATACTATCGGCGGTTTAACGCTTGCCGAATTCTTAATATACCCGACTTTAAAGAGCATTCTAACAAAATCTGCAAGTTCTTTCTCTCCATTTTCACTGCCGGGATAGCCGAACCTCGGATGAACATCACCGTAAGCAGGGTTATTCTTATCTTTCATATAGCAGTTTCCTACATGTATATGATTAAGAACGCCTTTTACTGCATCAAGAGAATACTCGGATTTTTCGTTAAGAAGAGGCAGGTGCGAAAGATCAATGGTAAGACCAAAATTACCGTAAGCTTTTTTAACTTCTTCAGCTACTTTAGCTGATTCTTTTGACACTCCTATAAGACATTTTTTGTCTATAGTTTCATCAAACGTCTCAAGAGAGAATATTTTGTCTTTAGATTTTGCGTAAGCAGCCAGCTCTTTCAAAGACTCAATTAATATTTTTGTAGCAGCTTCTTTTTTCTCTGCACCCGGATGAGGACCTGAAAGAACAATAACTTTCTCCGCATTAAAAAAAACAGCATCATCTATTGTCTTTTTTACATCTTCTACTGCTTTTTTCCTTTCCTCGGCATTCTCGGCATTTAAATTAAGCTTGCCTCCGAGAAGCGGCGGCTGACCTGCCATTACAACTCTAATACCGGCAACTTCTGTTACTTTTTTCGCTCTTGCTTTTATCTCTTCGTTTGCAGGTCTTCTTATCTCAACTGCACCAAAGAACTGATCATTAGCTATTGTTTTTAACGTCTCGGCAAAAGGACCGTCACCCTTTCCTGTTGCAGGGAAAGCCATCGAGTGAATAAGCCCCAAATCCACATAGCCATGCCATATTTCTTTCATAATTTCCTCCGGTATTACTTAGTTAGTTTTTTTGCGATAAAATTCTTTTCAAGCCTTGCATATTCAGGCAAAGGTCCGCCGATAAGCGGTGTTACATATTGAAGGAACTTATCTGTAACATACATACCATCCGCGCTGATAAATTCTGCGGGAACCTTCCGTTCTTTATTTGCAATATTATCCAGGTCGGATAATCCGGTAGAGCATTTGTAAGGATTTTCCGAATCCCTGACAAGTGTCACCATCATGCCGCTCTTTCCTTCTATCCCGTGCTTTACAGCCATCGCTCCGGAAATAAAAGCTTCTTCCTGATCAACTTTTGATTGAGCCATTCCGGATACTCTTTGTATCGTCCCGGGTTTATCACAGCGGGCCTTTATTTTCATATTATCGGCAATTATAGAAACCAGCGTTTCTCCCACTCCGCCAAGTTGTTTGTGTCCGAACTTATCGGTATCAATGGATCTTTTTGATGAGGTTAAGTACTCGCCTTTTTCATCCTTCAATCCTTCACAGCAGGTTATTACAGCATATCCTAATTTTTTATAAACTTTATCAAGTGCAGAAAGGAATTTATCCTGGTTAAACGGTACCTCTGGTAAAAGTACGATATGAGGAGCATCTTTTTCTTTCAATCTTGCCAGTGCCGTAGACGCTGTTATCCATCCGGCATTCCTTCCCATCGTTTCTACAACTTTGATAGTATCGGAAGTATAGATTGCTTCAGTATCAAGTCCCGCATCCCTCACGGCCATAGCAAGCCATCTGGAAACTGAGCCATACCCCGGGCAATGATCCGTAACTGCCAGATCATTATCCACAGTTTTTGGAAGTCCCATGACTCTTAATTCATATTTTTTTGCGACGGCAAGTTTGTGAACTTTATTTGCGGTATCCATAGAATCATTTCCGCCTGCAACAAAGAAGTAACGGATATCGTGTGCCTGAAGAACTTTGAGTAGTTTTTCAAAGTCTTCTTCATTTTTCAGTTTATGCCTGGAAGAACCAAGAGCTGAGGACGGAGTTACACGAAGTAATTCTATATTTCGTTTGCTTTCTTTATTAAGATCAATCATATTTTCATTTAAGACACCAAGAATACCGTTAATTGAACCATACATTGCAGTTATATCTTTATGTTTTGCCGCTTCTTGTATTGCTCCGGATATACTGCTGTTAATTACGGCCGTTGGTCCGCCGGACTGCGCAAATAATGCATTTCCTTTCAATCCCATCTTTCTTCTCCTCCCAGTTTAAATTTCTCTATATATTTGCACTTTCTGTTCTTACTTCTCTTTCTTTTTTTACTGTACTTGCTTTTCTTGCTGTTCTTATGAGTTCAATCCGGCCCGTTTAAAACGGGCCGATAATTTTATTTAATATATTTTGCCAGTACGTCAATACCAATATCACGAGACTTCATAAGAAAATCTATAGCCGCATCTTTGGACATACCTTCGTGAATAACTTTATTGACAGCCAATGCCGCCGCAAGAGGATCCTCTTTTCCAGGGAACAGGATATTTCTGCCTACAAGAGCGCCTCTTACATTTTTTCCGGCTTTCATGCCGGCTTCAAACTCACCTATCGTTCCGGTCGGATCACCTTTAGATTCTCCTCCCAGCATCAATAGTGGAAGCGTGGTTGCTTTTACTATTCTTTCATAGTTATCACACCCGCACGGAATCTTTAACCAGAGGTTTCTTGAAGAATCACCCATAGCCGCAGCTACACCGATAACCTTTACCATCTCGGCGAGAGTTTTCTGTACTTTATAACCTTCAGAAGAAACAAAGAGAGGTTCAAGGAAGGTGGGCATTTCATACTTATTAAGCTCGCTTATCATGTTAGCACAATAAAGAAGGGTTTTTGCGGAGTCCGGATTTGTAACATCAAGACGCATCATAGTTTTAGCCCCATCCAGATTTAGCAAACGAAGAGAGGCTGAGGAGAAGCTGGTGAAGGTGTCGTCCATTTCAAATTTTGTACCTGCCAGACCACCCCTGTTCATGGATCCAAGTATTATTTTTTCGTCAAGGAATGATTTGCCGCCATTCTTTTTAACAAGGTAATTAACAATGATAAGATCTTCAATTACATCCGTGGTACCCATAATACCGTCTACACCGGGATTTGTTACAACGCGGAGTACTCTTCCAAGATATTGCTGACGGTCGGCCATCGCAATAGGATCATCACCATTTTTATTCACCATACGGCCGGGATGATCGGCAGCTAAAACAGTTAATTTGCCGTCTAAAGTTATCTTCTTTCTTTTCTTTCTGGATTTTGCCTCTTGAAGTATAACCTCAGGGGAATCAACCCTTACTTCAGTGATAGCATCAAACATCTTCTTTGTGAAGAATTGCTCCAACTTAAACTCATAGTTTCCCACATTATACGCAGCCATTTACTTCCTCCTCTAATTTTTATCCAGGAACTCAATCCTGTTTTTTATTAAACAACACTATATGTAGTGTTTTGATTGCCTAACAAACACAAAAACAATTACCGTGATTATATCATCTTTTAAGGGTTTTTTTCAAGAGGATTTACAATTAATAATCAGGTTTTTGCAGGATATTAAAGCAATTCTTTTACTTTTTGTAGTACTTCTTCCATTCTTATAGAAAGCACCTTTTTTTCCTCATTTCTTACCCACAAATGCTTCTCTCCTAAAGGGTTCCACTGCTCAGGATCCGTGGGGCCAAAAATGGCAACGGTGCTTGTGCCTACGGCAGCGGCTACGTGTAAGACTCCCGTATCATTACAGATAAAAACATCCAATAAACTGAGCATGGCAGCAAAACGTCGAAGGGGAATCGGCTCCTGAATAAATACCTTGTTATTTGAGATTCTTTTGAACTCTTCAGCTAGCCCACTCTCTTTTTTTCCGTAAAACACAATAATTTTATTCCTAGAATTCCCGGCTAAAACATCACTGAGTTCCGCGAATCTTTCTACCGGCCAGCGGTTGCTTAAAACATTTGCACCAAGATGCATTCCTATGATTATATCAGCAGACTTTGAAATTCCGTTTTGCTTCATTTTTTCGCTTTCAGCTTCTTTTTCCGCTTCTGTTATATGCATATAGTGTTCTTTATTTACCACTGGAATATTTATATAAGTTAAAATATCCAGATTTCTGAGCGCCTGATGTTTAATGACAGTTGCATCATATGGTACCGGCGTTGTCAGGAAGGCCTTTGTGTAAAGCTTTTTTCCAAAAAACTCACCATCGTAACCAACTCTTACCGGGGCTCCGCTCAAATATGAAATCAGCAAACTGGTGAACGAAACCGAGGTACTGCCTGCGACAATGGCAAGATCATACTTCTTTGCTTTTATCATTTTTATAAATGAAAATATCCGAAACGGAGAGAAGAACTCTTTTTTGATGAAAACTATAACTTCTTTTATAACCGGACTCTTAATAAAAATATCTTTTTCTGAAAGCTGCGGACGGGCGATCACATCCAGTTCTGAATCCGGAAAGGCTTTTTTCAGGTTAGGTATTATCACAGTACTTATCAGAACATCCCCCATAGGGTCATGCTGCCTGACAACCAGTATTCTTTTTATTTTTGTAAAATCTATTTTATCAGGCGGGACAAGCAAACTTTCTTTAAAAAGTATTTTTATTAAAAACGCTTTTAATGTGTTTTCCAGATTAT
>MFGS01000126.1:3023-7140 GCA_001778355.1 Candidatus Firestonebacteria bacterium RIFOXYA2_FULL_40_8 | reverse complement strand
GAATGGGATATGGAAAGTATAGCTCTCAGGATGAGCGATATCTTCGGCATTGAGTATAGAGTTGAAAAAACCGTTCTTGCCGGCATGAGACGAGAGAGCTTGCGGGCTGATATCATTGAAAAAGTCACAACTTTTTACGAAGGAAAGGAAACGACGTACGGCAAGATGTTCAAGTTCGTAGAGCGCATGATAATGCTGCAAACTATTGACGGAAAATGGAAAGACCACCTTTATGCGATGGACCAGCTTCGGGAAGGAATAGGCCTTCGCGCTTACGGCGGAAAAGACCCTCTCCTTGAATATAAAAAAGAGGGATTTGAGATGTTCACTGATATGATAGATCGTATCAAGGATGACACTCTCCGGATGATTTACAGAGTACAGTTAAGGAAGGGCGAAGATATAGAACAACAGGAGCTTGCAGAAGCCGCGAAAGCAGGAAAAGCCGTGGCCTCTAAAGCCAGTTATTCCCACAGAGAAGTCAATCAATTCGGCGCCGCCGAAGAAGCCGCCAGACAGCGCCAGATGCAGCGCCAAGCCCAGCAAGGCGAAATGGACCCCATGGGCGCCAGACTAGGCGACCGCCCCGTAATGAACCAGGCCCCGAGGACGACTCCGATAAAACGCGACGCCCCCAAAGTAGGTCGGAATGATCCGTGCACCTGTGGCAGCGGGAAGAAGTACAAAAAATGCTGCGGACAGAATGAGGAATAAATTTGGTGCAGTACCAAATTTATTCGAGGCTTGGATGGTTGGATGTTTAGAGGGTTGGCAAAAGCAAAAAGACAACTAAATTAGTGACAGCGAATAATTAATTCGAAGGTTGTCCGCCTTCAGGCGAGACCTCGTCAAAATGAGTTTGACGGGGATGTTTAGAGGGTTCACCAAACGAAGCTATTTGAAGCGTAGTTTGGTTGGTGAAAACTCAAGGATCAATATGAATAGATACAAAAATATCAATATTTCTATCTATATTGGCTTTATTTTTATTGTCTGTGCATTGATTATTGTTTTGCCTACATTTTCGCCTCTCAAGATTCTGTTTGAATTATCGGTGTTTACTTTAATAATAATTTTTGGAGCGGGTGGTACTTTAAAATACATAGTACTTGATGAAGATAAAATACAACTGCTATACTTTTTTGGGAAGAAGAAATATATTCAATATGAAGATGTAGATTGCTACCTTGTTGGCGGTTTTGAATTTCCAAAGCTAATATTTTCGAGCTATTTGTTTAAACTGAAGAATGGAAAGGGTGTTAGATTTACAACGTTATTGAAAAATAAGGAATTGCTTACTGCAATAGCTGAAAAATTACCAAATAAATACAAATTGTATTAATGTTATAGATGGTATAAGGTGCCTGGCACCTTTTATACAAAAAAGTGCCAGGCACCTTTTCGCGTAAAGTGTGACAGTCACCGAGTGACTGTCACACTTTTCTAAAGATAGTGGAAGTATTAATATAGGCAAGAATCCTGAAACGGTTGCAATTTGCGATTGGTTTTTACGTGCTTGTCCTCCGAAGCGCAAAGGCGTAGGAGGGCTACGTTTTACGGTCAGTTTTGTTCAGTTCCTAAAGCCCTTTATTGATTAAAACTGCTATTTTTGCTATACTAAATTATGATTTACTATTACTTCGTTATAGCTTCTAAAATACTTTATTGGATACTCTTATTAGCGGTGTTTTATGCTTTTATCGGGTATCCTTTACTTCTGGCGGCTATATATATGTTCAAGAAGAAGAAAGCTCAGGAGCGGCCGGAGTATTTTCCTCATGTGTCTCTTGTGATTCTTGCCGGAAATGACAGGAAAACTATTTCTGCCAAGCTGGATAACTGCATAAGTCTGGAGTACCCCAAAGAAAAACTGGAAATAATTGTTGCGGCTATTGATTCTTCCGATAATACGAGAGGGGAAGTAGAGAATTATTTTAATAAAGGCGTAAAACTTCTATTTCAGGCTGAGAAGAAAAGCAGTAATATGGCGGTTAATGCTATTGTTTCGGAAGCAAGAGGGGAAGTCGTCGTTATCACGGATGCTTCTTCCCTAATTGAGAAGTATAGTTTGAAAAATATGGCCAGGCATTTTATAGATAAAAATGTGGGTCTGGTTGCGGGAAATATCGAGATCGGTAATAAAGGAAAAGATTATCTTGTGCTGGGCGAAAAAGTATTTTTAGAGCTTCAAAGGATAGTTCTGCTTAACTCCTCAAAGTTAAAAAGAATAATCAGCGTAAATCCCGAGCTTTATGCTCTTCGTAAACATGATTTTACGAAACTAAAAGATGACGGGGTGGACGCAAAAACAGCCGTACCGGTAATGTACTCTTACGCGAAAAAAGAATGCTTGTACGAACCTCTGGCGCAGGCGCAGAAAATAATAAATACCGATGTTGAGATAAACCTCGAAGAAAAGATTGCGGCTACAGTAAAGGCGCTGGATTCCGCTAAATATGTTAAAGAACTATTTAATGCAAAACAATATTTTACTTTACTCCAGCTGATATCTTTCGACCTGCTTTACAGCGTTTACGGAATACTTCTTTTGGTGCTCTTTCTTTATAATCTTACGATGCTGCAAAAACCGGGTTATATTATTTTCTTCTCGATACAGTTTCTTTTTTATGTCGCGGGTGTTTTAAAACTCTGGTCGTTCGCTTATTATGTGACTTTCTCGGCTTACGCGCATATTGCCGGACTGGTAAGGTTGATCAAAAGGGAGCGTGAGCATGGAAAAGGCTAAGGTATATTTTGCTGAGGCAAGAAGTAAAATCTGGAATTACGAGTACTCTCTCCCCGGAAAGCTTGAAGAACTTCTTGAAAAAGTTGACCTTTCAAAGTACATCTCCCCGAAAGATATAGTAGCCGTTAAAACTCATTTTGGTTCACAGGGCGCATTCAGAATTGTACGTCCTGTTTTTATCAGGAAAATCGTGGATGCCGTAAAAGCTATAAAAGGCAAGCCTTTTGTGACGGACACGACCCGGATAGAGTCCCTGGATTACCTTGAAGTAGCGGCTTACAACGGTCTCACGCATCTGACTTGCGGGGCTCCGGTTTTAATTGCCGATGGTATCAAAGGCCGGGATTCAACCTCCGTAAAGGTAGAAGGACATAAACACATCAGTGAAATAAGCGTGGCTAACGGGATTTATCACGCGGATGCGATGATAGTCGTTTCTCATTTTAAAGGTCACCTTCAAGCCGGGTTTGGCGGAGCGATAAAAAACATCGGTATGGGCGGAGTTTCTCCAAAAACACATGATGGTAAAAACAACCGCGGACGGCTCCATTCTGTTGATGATAAACTTCCTGCCTGGGACAAAGCTAAGTGTACTTTATGTAAAAGGTGCGAGGCCATATGTCCGACAGAATCGATTACAATAAAATCTAAAAATGTGGAGTTCAATGACGATGCCTGCTGGCGTTGCGGGCGTTGTGCCAGGATCTGCAAAGAAAAAGCTCTCGATATGCCGATCACTTCCGAGAGGTTGAACACTCATATAATAGAAGCTTCCAAAGCAGTAATGAGTACTTTTAAACCGAAGAAAGTTGTCTTCATTAATTTCATGATAGAAATGCAGCCCGAGTGCGACTGCATGCCGACAGCTGACGTGCCTGTTGTTAATGATCAGGGAATAGCGCTTTCCGATGATCCCGTTGCAGTGGATCAGGCGTGTATAGATATCGTTTCAAAAGCACCACCTCTTCCAGACAGTCTGGCGTCTGACCTCGGCGTCACCAAACCCGGAGACACCTTTGGCGCCGTCAACAAACGGGAAACAAAACTCTCCCTGGAAATAGGCGAAAAAATGGGACTTGGAACGAGGAAGTATGAGCTTGTTACGGTGAAGAAGAAAAGTAAAAGTGCATTGACAATTGACAATTTACGATTTAATGTGGGATATTTAGGAAAAACGCTATAGAGGTTTTTAATTAAATATCAGGCGGAGGTTATTTTCCGCCTACATAAAATTGTCAATTGTAAATATTTATTTGGAGGTTTTGTGTCCAATTTCGATTTCCAAGGTGTATTCAAAAAGGCCGACTACCTTTATTTCAACCGCAGCGCTCTTTCTGTGGAAAATACAAACAGCCAGATAAAAATTATCCT
>MFGS01000126.1:185-2995 GCA_001778355.1 Candidatus Firestonebacteria bacterium RIFOXYA2_FULL_40_8 | reverse complement strand
AAGCTGCTTGATGCGGCTTGCGGGCATGGCAGGCATGCAAATGAACTGGCAGGTATGGGATTTTCCGTGACCGGTATTGATATTATGCAGGAGTTCATCGCTATTGCAAAAACAGATGCGAAGAAACAAGGCGTAAAAGTAGAGTATATCAAAAAAGATCTCCGGCATATAAATTACTCGAAAAAATTTGACAGGGCAATAATGCTTTTTACTTCCTTCGGCTACTTCGATGACGTAGAAAATCTCAGAATACTCAAGAACATCTCTAAAGCGCTGAAAAAAGGCGGGTTGTTCTTTCTGGATATTCTAAACAGGGACAGTTTGCTCAACTCCTTAAAAGAACTCCAGGTCACCGAGATTACCCAGGATATGATGATAGACCGGGTGTTTTTTGACAGTAAATCCGGAAGAAGTATTAACCGCAGAACTTATCTGCGCGCCGGAAAAAGACATAATTCCGAGTTTTTCGTAAGGCAGTATAATTACAATGAACTGACCGCCTTACTTAAAGAAGCCGGTTTCGAAATAAAAACCGCATTAGGCGATTGGGACGGCAGTTTGTTCAGCTCGGACTCTAAGCGATTGATGGTAATTGCGGAAAAACAATAAAAGAAGTTACACGTTTTGCACTTAGGAGAGCGATATAAATAATAATGACATTAAAACTCTAAATTTGCTTATTCCTGAATGTCTTTCCGCGGCTACGGCGGGGATTGAAATCGTGCTTACCCGTTTTGAGAAAAACAACAGGTCACCTTTTGTAGATACAAAACTAAGTACGTTAACCGGTGAAGATTTCGAAGAGGTTGATGATATAGAAAGTGATTTTTTAGGACGTTCTGCGGTTTTTGGCTGGATTCAGGGACGGGGGCTCGAAGCGCTTGCGGGGCATGCCGGGTTTTTTGTCGATAATCCCGCTTTATCCGCGAGGTGTGACCGGATGCTTTCGGCAGTGTCAGCGCAATTATCTGATTTTAAAAAACAAAACGGACACTTTGTGTTTCTTTCCACACCGGACGGACGCCCTTTCAGGTGCGGAGAGGACGGCCGGCGCGAATATTTTAAAGCAAAGAGCATTCCTCCGGGTTTTGCGGATCTTTTTACCGGAAAAGGTTTAGTTGCGGCCGGCGCGCGCCTTCACCGTAAAGATCTTACAGAACTTGGTATCATGACATTTCGTTCTGCCGTTTCGGCAATAAACGAAGGCAGCTTTGTTTCTGACCAGATATCTTTTGACCCGAAAAATCTTGTACTTTCCGTTCCCGAACGCCAGGCGCAAGGACCCATGATGATCGCCCTCGGCGGGTATGCCCTCCTTTGCGAGCTATTTCCGCAATCTGAAGAATGGACAAAAGGCGGCTCCGCTTTCCTTCAAAAAATTATTGATAATCATATCCTGCCAAAAGATAAACGTTCTCTACGGCGTTATGATTTTATTGAATTTGCAAATGAGGACGGCTTACCCTGGGTTGAAAACGGAAAAGTCCTGCAGGATCCCGGACACGCACTTGAATTTACGGGACTCGCCGCGAAGTTCCTTCTTAATGCTTCAAAAAGCGCCTCTTTGTCGCAGGAAATTCAGGGTCTAACCGAAATTTGCGGGGAACTTCTGCCTAATGTTTTTCTCTCCGCGTTTGCCAACGGGTTTCAGAAGAAGACGGGAGGGATTTGCAAAACGTTTGATCTTATCTCCCGTTCTCCTATAAACGACGATATGCCCTGGTGGTCCCTGCCTGAAACTATGCGCGCTGCAATACTTCTTCTCAGGTTGTCTCCGAATCATTCCCGGAGCGATGAACTTATCACCGCGGCAACAGAGTGCGCAGGTGCCTTATTCGGTCCTTTCCGTTCCAAAGTCCCCGGACTCTTTATACAAACCAGAAATTCAAACGGTGAGCCGGCATCTTCTATACCCGCCACCCCCGACGCCGACCCCGGCTACCACACCGGCCTCTGCTTCATAGATTATATTAGAGCGTGTGAAAATCTGAAGGGGAAATAAGTTAAACGCATCTTGCAATCCTACTGTCAAGGTGAAGGATGGATATTGCTAGAAATACCACCGAATGAAGAATTGAGGTGTGACTCCTGCCCTGAAAAAAATAGTGTTGTCGTCCGAAGGGGAGGTTACGTTAAAAGAATAGCCTCCGCAAATATAAAATCTTGCTTCAATGGAATAACTAAAATTCGGGATGTCTTTGAAACAAAAATGTTCTATCCCTACGGGGAAATATAATGTTGAAGAAATTGTTCTTACCCCGTCTGAATACATACAGTAGCCTGCCGAGACGCCCGTTCCTTTAATAAAAAAGATATTGTTTGTCTCAGGTATTTCGGTTCTTTCAAACCAGGTGTATCTTGACGGAATATACGAGATAAAAGATATATTGTCCGGACCGGAAATGCCTGATGAAAATATTAGTTCGCTGCCGGATTTGTTGTTATCCCACCATCTTAAAGAGGCGTTGAAAGTTGACCAGGGCAGTTCACTGATTCCTATGGAAATTTTCCCCGCAGAAAAATGAGTTAAAGAGGTGCTTTCAGTTTTTACAGTTTCATCATTGCAAAAAGCGCTAATACACGTAATAAAACATACAAATGACAACGTTAAATATTTAGAAATCATTATATTGCCTCATTTGCAGATGAACTAAAAATACCAGCGTATATAAAATCTCGGAGACACCGCTAACCTTAAAGCGTATGTTTCAGAGACAGAGGATGAGTACTGATAGTAGCTATAAATATATCCTGCCGATATATAAAATCTTGCCTCAACAGAATAACTTAAATTCGGTATTTCTTTTAAA
>MFGS01000126.1:0-154 GCA_001778355.1 Candidatus Firestonebacteria bacterium RIFOXYA2_FULL_40_8 | reverse complement strand
CGTGTAGGTAAATATATCCATACTTGGAATAGTTGGTTTTTTCATAAGAGAAACTGGAGCCAAATCCCAACCCGCTGTAAAGAAATGCATCGTTAATCCCGGAAAGTTTGTTTCTGTCAAACCAGGTATATTCGAATCCCGCGGATGCAGTAAC
>MFGS01000125.1:4923-7272 GCA_001778355.1 Candidatus Firestonebacteria bacterium RIFOXYA2_FULL_40_8 | reverse complement strand
GACTATACCCGTGAAGCATTCATAGAGAAAGTATAGATGTAAAGGCAGGCCGAGCAAGAGGATAATGAATGTACTCGGAAAAAACACTATATTGGCGTTCATTGAGGCCATGTGAGGCATACCCGCATTAACATAAGGATTCCAATAGGGGAGTCTTCCATTTTTTATGACATCTTCCATAAAAAGTATTCCGTCTCCCTGCAAAGAAATATCATGTCCAAAAAGATGTCTGTCTGATTGCTGAACTACAACAACAAAGAGAAAGCCGATAAAAAGAAAGAGCATAAAAGGCCACATATGTTCTTTAAAAAATACTTTTACCTGATAAAACATATTTCTTATTCCATTCATTTTTGCTCCGGTATTTTCCTGAAAATTTACAAAAAATATTAAGAGACCCTACTTGCCGCTTGTAAAATTTACTCTTTCTTTCTCTATGACAAGCGGCCGTTTCAAAACCTGTGTATGAATAGCGCCTATATATTCTCCGAGGATACCGATAAAGAACAACTGTACGGCAGAGAAGAAGAACAAGCCTATTACAAGCGGCGCCACCCCGACAGTAAAACTTTCCCAGAAAATAATTTTATAAACAAAATAGACCAAAGCTATAACAATACTTACTGCCGCGACAAGAAAACCAATCATTGTCGCTATGCGTAAAGGAATTTTCGAGTGATTTGTGATCCCCAGCATTGCCAGGTCGTATAAAGTAAAAAAATTATTTTTAGTGAGCCCCTTCTTTCTCTTCGGCTGTATAAATTCCACGATTGCTTTTTCAAAACCTATTTCGGATATTATACCTCTCACATAAGGGTAAGGATCATCTATCTTCCTAAGGATATCTATTACTTTTTTATCATACATTCCAAATCCCGCATAATTACGTATCAGTTCCACATCCGCCAGCTTTTTCACCATATTATAATACAAGTTCCTGAAAGCAAACATTATCTTTGATTCGTCGCTATTATTTTTCACTGCAATCACAATCTTATATCCCTGTTCCCATTTTTTTATAAAATCCGCGATTAATGACGGCGGTTCTTGAAGGTCCGCGGCGATTATCGTAGCCGCATCACCCTGCGCCTGGAGTAATCCGTAGAAAGGAGACCGGATATGTCCGAAGTTCCTTGAATTAACTATTATTTTAATATTTTTATCGGCAGCCGCAATCTCTTTAAGCAGCTCAACTGTTTTATCGACAGAGGCGTTATCAATAAATATATGTTCATAAGAATAATCCGGCAGTTTTTCAAATACCTGCTTTACCTGGCTGTAAATTTCCCGGACATTGGTTTCTTCGTTATAGCAAGGAGTTACTATACTTATTAATTTCATTTTTCCCCCAATGAACTCTTCAAAATATGTTCTGTTTCCTGTTTTAAGGTATCCAAAGAATTATATACCGGATAAATCCCCAAAATTCCGGTTTTCCCGTATTTCGAATAATAAACTGGTTTTTTTCCGGTCGCGCTTTTATTTTTCAGACGCGCGTTCACCTTATATTTCAGTCCGTATTCTTTTGAGAAACAATCAAGTATCTCCTGTTTAGTTACGGGTTTTAAACTTGAAATATCCAGCGCCCGGTTAATTTTTCCCCCGGATATGCATTTATTAACGATCCTGAAAAGATCCTCCGGGTGGACATAGTCACGTACTATATTACCGGGCTCGGTAAATAAAACTTTGCCGTTTAAGATGCTTTTAATTGCTTCTGTAATAAAATATCCGTCATTTAAGTCCGCATACCGGCTAAAATAGGAAAATAACCGTAAATCAACAATATTTAATTCTTTAAAAGACCGGTGCTTCGCCTCGGAATAAAGTTTAGTAACAGCATAATAATCCTCCGGGGCAACATGATTCACCTTTATACAATTTGCCGTATTTTCCTCCGCCGGCGCGCAGCATTTACCACCGTAGACAACACCGCTGCTGAAACAGATATATTTCGTCCTGCGATTAATTTCCTTCAGATATTGAATAATAAGATTATCAAATTTTTCAGCAACGGTAAAATACCTGGTAAAATCTCCTTTGTGTTTATTCAGTGTACCCGCACCTATACAGTTGATTACCCCATCATAGGAATACTTCATAAAACTGCGATAACTGTTTTGAATAAAAAAAGTATTTTTTCGCCGTATGTTCAAAGTCCTTACGAACTTTTTCACCTTGCCTGGATTAGTTGAAAAAAGATAAAGACAGCATTGTCCTTTTTCTAGATAATTCCGTATCAAACCTTTTGCTATGTGTGATCCCGCTCCAAATATTGCAATATTATTTTTCTTTTTCATTCTCAATACACCTTTATTATTTTATTCTTTAATTTTAGCACATTTCTGA
>MFGS01000125.1:0-4914 GCA_001778355.1 Candidatus Firestonebacteria bacterium RIFOXYA2_FULL_40_8 | reverse complement strand
CAATTTCGTTCTGATACGCATACGAGGAAATAAGGATAGGACTCCTGTTCTCCTTTATTTCTTCGGGTGATTTAATTATTAACCCATTGAGCTTTTTCCCCTTATATCTTGCATTAGAATCTACAAAAAATGCTATCTTTGAAACATCAAGTCCTTCCTCAATCAAACGCAGGGTTCCGGTCCCCGTACCCCAGATAATAATTTTCTTGTTTTCTGAAAACACTTTTTTAAGTTTTGCTTTTAATGTCTTATCCGTACTTGAGCATTTGTCTATATAGGACTTTATCTTTTTTCCCGAGACCCTATCTTTTTTAATTTCCCCAGATTTCATGTTTATCTTTTCAGCTAAAACAAAGATATCCGGATCGACCGTAAGATTTATTTTATTTATATTTCTACTTATATCCACTTTTTTGAAAGAATATTTATTCAACATGTTCTCCATTGAATATCTTGAAAAATAATTAATGTGCTCGATACTGAATTGCTGAAATGGCGCACTTACAAAAGAAGAAAACCTTTCAGCATCCGGAACTTCTATAAATAGCAAACCTCCGTCCTTTAATAAATACCAAATCTTCATCATCGAACCTTCAAAATCAACCAAATGCTCAAGAGTTGCCGATAGTATGACTAAATCATATTTGTTTTGGGTTTTAAAAGAATCGATGTCTCCTTTTATTGCATTTATTCGGTGGAGCTTTTTTACGGCATTTACACAATACGAAGAGGGGTCTAATCCTGTCAGATTTGAATAACCTTTTTTCTTTAACACCGACAACAGTCCACCCGTGGAACAACCAACATCAAGAATAGCGACGGTTTTACATTTCAAATATATAGACAGATAGCCGGCCACCTTGGAAAAGTAATTTAGTTGATCTTTTGAAACAGCACCATCCTTGTAGTTATATTCATATTTAGACATTATGGCATAGTATCTGCTGAATTTCCTCTGACTAGGAATATTATCGGCAAAAACAAAACCACATTTTTTACAGGAAACAACAGTATATTTCTCCATCAAGGACAGTACTTTGTTATGAAAATTCTGCAAGTAAAGAAACTTCTTACCGGAAAACCCGCATATAGGACAGAGTCTTTGCATCTAGGAATCTCCCCGGTATAACTTTTTAAGTCTGTCAGCATCTTTATTCAGAGAATCTTCAGGAAATGACCTGTATTTACTTATATTGCAATTCTTGCAGACTTCACCCGTATTTTTTATTCCTGAGAGCATCTTCATCCTGAATTCCGTAAATATTTTTCCGTTCCATATATCATTAAGCGCTTCGTTGTTACAATCTCCCATTATACCCGGGTATTCAAAAGAGTAGCAAGGAACGACTTTGCCGTCAGGATTTATCTGCATGGTGAAAAACGGCTGGGAACAAATATCCAGTTCTTCAACAGGAAGACCAAATTGAGTCATCTTTTCCCGGTCATCGGTCAAAATATCCTTGTAATCGATCCCTGAATGTATCGGAACCGTATGTTCTACCGCGATAGTATCACAAATATCCCCGAATAATTTAAAATACTTTTTTTTATCATCTTCACCTTTCAGAGCCGTATCAACAATTTTCAAATACATTTCCGTAGACTGCTTGTTTTCATAAAAATACTTTAGATTATCTATGAACTTATTAAAATCTATTTTTATTCCGCAAACCTCTTCATATATTTCTTTTGATGTTCCCTGTAAGGACACAACAAGACGTGAAAGTCCGCGTTCAATAAGAGCATCCGACATTTCAGAAGTCAAAAGCGAAGCATTTGTGAGAAGTTCAACTTTTAAAGCTACGTTCTTTTTTACGGTATAACCGATCATTTCGACAATATCTTTATGAAGCAGGGGTTCACCGATACCAACAAATCGCAGAACCTTGATCTTTTCCGGGAATTTTGACATATCATCCACGCATTTTTTATACAACATCAGGTCCATGATGACCTTGTCGGAAATAAATCCTCTTTTTTCCGGATTTACGGAAAATACGCAGTAATTGCATTTAAAATTGCAGGCGTAAACGGGAAACACCTGAATAACGAAAGGTGTTTTTAAAGGCAATATTTCAGCCAGCTTTGTTCTTTTGCCTCCCGGCGCCTGTCCGCTGATATCTTTTGCTTTCAACTTTTTCCTCCAAAGCTTTTATTGTCTATTTGGTTTTTATATATTTTATGCCATTTTATCATATTATCGGGATATTTTTCATGCCATTTCAAATATCCCGCCTCACCAGCGACAAGACCTTTGTTTTTAAGTACATATTTTTTTGGAAGAGAGCAAAGAAATAAAAACGAGATGAAGTGACTCCGCACTTTGCGCTCCCTGTGAATAAGCTGATTAAAAGCTATAGGCCGCGGATTAATTTTTATCTGTGAACCTATTTCGATTTGAGCGACCTTTTTCACTCTTTCTTCCATCTTTTCCCTGAACCTTACTATACCCCCGGGGACGTGCCATCCTTTTCCGCAATATTCGTCGTCTCTCCAGGCTAAAAGAGTCCTTCCTTTTTCGTCTTTTATCAAGAGATCTACATTTATCAGAGGGGTTATCCTGCTGACATACAAAAACAGTTCCTCGGGCAAACCGGACGAAGGTTTTGGAACTTTATTATCAAGATATTTTATTACTTCTTTTATTTTCAAGATACCTCGATCGCACATTTAGTCCAGAGGGGGCAAACCGAACTTTTCCGCGTAACTTCTCCAGAACAATGAATCTTTGATTATTTTATTGTACTTTTCTTTATATAAAATATATTTATCATTTTTTCCGGTCTCTTTGTAACATTGAGCCGCGTAGTAATAAGCAAATGCGTGGTCGTCTTTTACCTTTATTGTGTTCTCAAAACCTTTTAACGCAACAGAGAAGTTCCCGAGGCGCATTTCGCTATTCCCGGCAAAATTCAATTCAAGATTCATTAAATACGCTTTCTCTTTGATAAATTCCGGCGTGAAGTCTTTTGTTTCGATAACAGGTTTTTTAAAATCACAGTCCAGAAAATCTCCCCTGATATAATTATTCTTCAGGCAGATATCCAGCATCTCGCTGCCTACCAAAGGGGTCGCCATACTGATCCTGAACCAGGTAGCATTTAAAGTTTTAAGAAAAGTCAACGCGTCTTCCAGGTCCTTTTTTGTTTCCCCGGGCAAACCTATCAATATAGAAATGTCCGAAGCAATATTAATTTCCCTGCAGTCCTCGATTACCCGCTTAACGATGGCAAGGTTCAAAGGTTTGTGCATTATCTCTCTTAGTACTCTTTCGCTTCCCGACTCCACGGACAACACAAGATTATCAACACCTATACTTTTCAATGCTTCAAGAACCTTTCTATCCAGAGCATACAAAGCCAGAGAGGAAGGGAAAAAAGATGTTAGACCCAGATTTTTAATTATCTCTATTATGGCAAAGAACCTTTTTTTCTCTGACATAAAATGATCATCAATAATTATCACCACATCCGCTTTATATTTCTCTTTTAACCTGCTGAAATCTTTTTTTATCCGGCCGATACTGTAATACCGCATTTTCCTCCCATGAACAGTATGCGAGGAACAAAAACAACACTTATGCGTACAGCCCCGGGATGTAAGTATCGGAAAACTTTTCTTTTTTTCTTTCGCAAGCGGAAACAGGGACATTATGGAATTGCTCCGGTATTCCTTTAATTCCAAAATATCATAATCCGGAAAAGGTATTTCATCAAGGTCTTCTATGAAATCAAAGGCAAATCGCGCTTTCTTTGCTGCTTTTTCTTTTGTTACCCAAGAGGTATGCTTATTTAATGTTTCATGCTTATCTACAGAACTCACCAGCGCCAGCATCGGTTTTTCACCTTCACCATAGCATAACGCATCAAAACACTTGGTTGTCTTAAATATTTCTGGATACATATTTGTAGGCACCCCGCCGCCTGCTATTACTAGAGCATCTTTAAATACTTCTTTGGAGACCTTTCCCAGTTCCAGCATATTGTGATAAGCCGGCGTATATAAAGTTGATATCCCGATAATGGTAGGGGCATACTTCACCCATTCTTCTGAGGATAACACGGTGTGGAATAATTCAGTGAAAGAATTGTACTCAAAACTTTGCAGTTTATTTAAAATAATATTGAAGTCAAGGAGTTTAATTTCAATTTCCGAATTCTTTTTCAGGTAGGAACTTAATGAAAGAATACCAAGCGGCATTTCCGTAACAATGCTCCCATAAACTCCTGTTTTTTTTGTTACGGTCCTTTCATTGAAAGCAGGTTTTACAAAACTTTCAAAACTGACATTTGGCGGAACTATAAAAAAGGTCACTACCGCTAAATAACAATTACTTAATCATGGTATCATCCCAAAAAAATCAAGAAATAAACAGATGCCAACGCTCTAAGATCAGATCCCACGACTGAACAACATCAATCAAACTCACTGTGAATAAAAAAATACCCACCCCCAGAATATTTTTTTTAATAAAACCCCAATTATGATACCAGGATATTAATGCATAACCACTAAAAATGGCAAGAAATGGATATACTTGAAATCGGTAACGAGATTCAACTACCGCTGGCAGGAGAACGATGGGTGAGGTAAAAGCTAAAATTACTAGAGTGTAATGTAGCGGTTTCTTTTCTCGAAAAGAAAAAAATAAACCTGAAAAACCCATAAAAAAAAGCACTCCTTCAGTCAAGACTGAGAATGCCACAAAGAGAATTTGACGGACTCCACTCTGATAAAACCAAAAACCCATCGGACGGATGAGACTAACCACTCTGATAAAACCAAAAACCCATCGGACGGATGAGACTAAAAAATCTGATAAAACGTAAAAAACATAACTTCAAAAAAACGAGAGGATAGCCAAAAACGAAAACAAAAAATTCCTGGCTAGCGCGGCGCTTTAAATCAAAAAAA
>MFGS01000124.1:4435-17067 GCA_001778355.1 Candidatus Firestonebacteria bacterium RIFOXYA2_FULL_40_8 | reverse complement strand
GACCGCCGCCGTCATTTATCTTTATCTTTTTATCCGCGCAAACGCGGACCCGCTCATGAACTGGGGAGATCCGTCAACTCTTTCAAATCTGTTCCACCACATTTTTAGGGGCCAGTACGGCACGGTGAGCGAAAAAATCCGTTCCCGGGATATTTTTTTCGGGCAGTCCGCCTGGTTATTTAAAAATATCTTTCTGCAGTTCACCCTCGTCCCCTGCCTCCTTGCAATCCCCGGAATGTTTTATTTTTACAAAAGAAAAAAAACCTACTTTTTTACTTTCCTGTTGATATTTTTATTTTTAACTTTCGGTCTGACATTAATGACCAACTTCACCCTGAATGCCATCAACTTATATATGGTCGAAGTGTTCTTCCTGCCCGCCTACATGGTCCTTATTGTTTTTGCGGTTTTTGGTACAAACGAGATTTACGTCAAACTCCCCCGGATATGGAACACTTCCTTGCTTATCGCTCTTGCGGGCCTTTCGGTGTTTTGCCTCTCTTTCAATTATTTTTACTCGGACAGAAGTAAGAACTTCTTTGCGTATGACTATGGCATAAACCTCCTTAGATCAACGGAAAAACAAGGAGCTCTTCTGGTTGCCGGGGATAATACCGCTTTTGCAACCGCATATCTTACGATGGTCGAGAAAAAGCTTCCGGATTACAAGATTTACGATGACTTCGGATTGATCTTCAGGGATAATAATCAGGATCTGAAAAAAATACCGGCGACAGATTATTTAGTACGGCGAGAATATATAAAAGGATTATTGCTTGCTTCCGGAAAGCCCGTTTACTTCGTTTTGGGCAGTAATTTACACCGGGATATTTACACTGTATTAAGTAAGGATTATAAAGCGCTTCCGGCGGGGCTTCTTTTTAAAGTGATGAAAAAAACGGAAAAATTGAACGAATTTGATTACAGCTCACTGGTGTTTCGCGGAATGTCTGACGCAGGAATTTACAAAGATACGATGGTTAACGGAATAATAGCGCAGTATCATTACTTCTACGGAGAATATCTTAAAACACACGGCAAGAAAAAGGAAGCCGAAGAGCATTATACTGAGGCAAATAAATACGGAGCTGATGACGAGCAGATACAAAATATGCTGGGGGTCTCGAGCCAGGAGAGCGGAAACACTGCCAACGCTTTTGAGAAAGCAAAGAAATCGGTAGAGATAAATCCGGAATCCCCCGAGGCGTGGAATAATTACGCCGTGGTGCTGGAACGTGTCGGTGATCTTAAGTCTGCGCTTTTAGCTTACCAGAAAGCAGCTACTCTGGATAAGAACGAACTACAATATCAGAATAACTTTGCCGGCGCTTCTTTTAACGCAGGAAATTACGCGGACGCGGTCAATACTTATTTAAAGATAAGTGTAGTAAACGAAAAAATGGTCAATTACAACGGACTCGGCATGGCGTATCTCAAACTTGGAAAAACGCCGGAAGCCGAAGCCGCTTTTAAAAAAGGACTTTCATTCGGACCTTCCTTTGATCTTTACATGGGTTTCGGAAATCTTTATATAAACACCGGCAGATTTGACGAAGCAATTAAATGTTATCAGGAAGCTTTGAAAATAAATCCCGCAGGCGAGAAAGCATACAACAATATGGGCGTGGCGTACCTGCAGCTGAAAAACCTCGAGCAGGGCGAAAAGATGTTTTTAAAAGCAGTGGAAGTAAGTCCGACTTTCATAGAAGGTTATGTCAATCTGGTAAAAGTCAACTACAGCACCGGTAAAAAAGAAGAAGCCCTGAAGTTCTGCAACAAAATACTGAGCTTAGACCCAAGCAATGCCTTCGCGCTGTCAGTGATATCACAGTTGAAAAAGTAAAACTGCAGCCAAAATAATTTACAATTTACGATTGACGATTGACAATTTAATGAAGGCGGAAAATGCGCCCCGCCATATTAATTAGAACATATGGAAAAGCTTTGATTGCAATCTAGGATTTTTATATATAGATACCACATTAATATAAAACCTTATGGACTTTATAGACTTTACGGACCTTATAGACTGGCTTTTAAGAGTAGCTTCCAATCAAATACGGCAGTATCTCAAACAGCGCAAGGCCGATAATCACCACGGGCGAGGCAATCATTAGAATTATAGCTACAAGGTCGCCTATTTCATACCATTCATCAGGAATTAGTCTTATCACAAATATTCCCCCGGCAAGAACCAGGAAACTGAGAATAAAAACAATAACTTTAAAATGAAGAAGCGTCAACCCTATAGCCGTAATTAACATCTCCCAGAGCGCAATAATCCCGCAATCCGGACAGTTAAATATCGCCTTAAATGCATCTATATAAGAATCAATCGGGTTAACCCGCGCCGCCACAAACACATAAAATATAAGTATCTGCGATATCACCAGCACCGTAAGCGCAGTTATAAGCCCCGTTTTAATATTCTTAGGCGCCGTAATCTTATCAAAGAAATTCCCCACAACGTATGTAGATATATTACTCATCTGTTAATTCTCCTTATTTTCTTACCTCAACTATCCAAATTATACCATAAAAACCCTGAACGGACAAGTTTTCCTTAAAAACCCGAAATCCGAGGTATAAAGAATACAATTATCGACTTGTATAATATTAAGCTTTAGTGAGATTTCGGGTTCGATTCCACTGATTGCAAAGCTACGGGATTCCACTGATTAGGCAGTCGAAAAAACGTGTAATTATTTCAGCCATTTTTCCGGAGGGGTCATAAGAAATTGCTCGATGGTTATTCCGCCCGTACCCACAACCAGAAGTTTTGACGGTTTAAAGGCTTTATTAAACTGCTCAAGGCCGGGAAGTGCAGTTCGCTTTCTCCCGCTCTTAACTTCTATGGCAACGATTTTACTTTTTCCCGCCAGTACAAAATCCACTTCGACGTGAGAGCTTGCCCAGTAAAACAGTTCAATGTTTTTTCCTTTTATCCCATTAGAAAGAGAAGCGCCGACACTTGATTCTACAAAATGTCCCCAAAGTTCAGAGTCCTGTATTACTTCTTTAAATGATTTTTTTTGCATTGCGCCTATAAGCCCCGTATTCAAGGCTTGAAGTTTTGGCGTAGAGCCTCTTTGCCTGACTTTCTCGCCGGCATATTTCTGAACACCCATAAGCAGTCCTGCAGATTCAAGAAGATCAAGGTAGTGAGCGAGTGTTGTGGTATTTCCCGCATCCTGAAGCTGTCCCAGCATTTTCTGATAAGAAAGAGCCTGCCCGGAATACAAACATCCAAGCTCAAATAATCTTTTTAAAAGCGCCGGTTTATTCACCCGCTCAAGCATCAGAATATCTTTTGCTACAGTTGTCTCAATCAGTGACTCACGGACATAGTGGGACCAGCGTTCTTCATCCTTTATTAAATCCGCACCGCCCGGATATCCGCCGAAAAATATATATTCACTGAGCCCAAAGCCAAAAGCTTCTTTCATCTCGCCATAGGACCAGTGGAAGACAGGAATTGTTTCAAATCTACCGGCAAGACTTTCAGTAAGCCCCTTATGCAAAAGCAATCTTGACGAGCCAAGAAGCATAACCCGGATATCCCGGCTCTTCACCGTATCCTCATCCCACATTTTCTTAACTGTTTCTGACCAATTCTCGATCTTTTGTATTTCATCAATTATCAGAAGAACCTTTTTTTCTTTTGAATTCAGATTGGCTCTGACTATTTCCCACTGCTGTATAAGCCAGGAGTTGTCGCTTACACCCTGTGCATCAGCCGTAATATAAATAGAAGAAAACCCGATGCTTTCCGAAATTTGTTTTGCAAGCGTAGTCTTCCCCGTCTGCCTCGGTCCCGATAGAACCTGAATGAAATGCCTCTTTTCATTAACCCTTTTGATTATCTCTTTAATTACCGCTCTTTTATACATCTTGCCGCACCCTCCATATTTAACTCAATACACTGAGTAATTTTACTCAATATACTGAGTAAAGTCAAGACGTTTTATTATCATCATATATGCATGGTTTTATAATGCTTTTTATTTTCTAGCAGGTACCGTACTCCAAATTGAGTACGATTGTACTCCATTTAGAGTACAGCGGCCAGTGCAATATTATTTAATCTTTCCGGCTTCTATAATCGTGTTTTTCTTTACTTTGTCGCCTGTTTCAAAATCTGTTATTTTCCAAGTGTCTGAATCAGGTGTACATATGGACATGTATTTTATTTTGCCGTTATCGTAGTATTTGGTTTTTATTACTTTCTTTTCAGGGTCTCCGTAATTCTCTTCGGCTGTCAGTGTCCCGTTTTCTTTATAGAATTTCCAAACACCTTTGTTTTTGCCATTATCATATTCTTTTTTATAAATCAGGTTTCCATTCTCATAAAACTCGGCCCACTCACCATCAGGTAAATTTTTTTTAAATCCCTTCTCAGTTTTTGGCTTACCTGAAGAATAGAACGTTTCCTGCAATCCTTCTTTCACGAGATAATTCACATCGGGATATTTTTTCATCCTACGTATTTCTTTAAGAACTCCATTGGAATAATATTTTTTTTCAACAGTAATACCTTTTTCTTCTGCTTTCTCATACGTACCCTCTGGTATCCTTTTTTCTTCATCGGACACATTGGAAGTGTAAGTTATTCCGACATTTTCAAATTTGCCGGTTTGAAACTTATAGAAATCATTCTGCGTTATTATTAGCGGAGGATTAAAATTCGTCAGTTTTTCCTCGATGAGGTCAACATTGCTGACCCTATGGGAGTTAACAATCTCACTGACCCCATCATTGTCTATATCAACATACTGCTCGGTCGGCTGCCAACCTCCGATTCCCAATACGTTTTTAAGAGCACCGTTCTCTAAAGTATAAAGGTCTACGGCAAAACCACTGCCACCGCAGCCTGTTAAATCGAGGAACAACGGGGTATCTTTACCAATATTATAAATTGAAAAACCGTAGACAGCTTCATTAATGGCTTTTTTGTAACCGGTAATGCTTGCCAAAAACAAATTATACGGCTCATAATCACCTTTCTTTTTAATAGCCAAGAGAACATTTCCGTCAATATCTATAGATTGAATCTCTGTTTTGCCGGATATTAATATATTTTGTAACTCTTTGCAATTTTTTAGCGCAGAGGGATTAACATCCAAAGTGCTTATCCGGTTAATATTAAAAGTATTTATCTTATCTCCCAATTCTTTGTATCTTTTTGTAAATTCCGTAAGCTTCTGATTTTCCTTTATCCAGCTGTTCACAATCTTTGTATTTTCTCTCGCTTCCCCGGCTGTCGGGTCCGCAAAATAATATCCGTTTAAACAAATCAAGAAAACACATGATAGCAGTATTAAATACCTCATATAAAATCTCCTCACTCCAGCTCGCAGGTGCAGTCCTCAACACCGCAGCGATCGGGGGTCTCAGGAATCTCTTTGCCTGTTTTGTCATATTTCTTGCCCTCCAGCTTGACGCCGTCTTTATATGTCGCAATAGCTAATATTGTCCCGTCCGCATAATATTTCTTTTCCAGCCCGTCCTTTTTGTCATCTTTATAATTGGCCTCAATCCTTGTCTTCCCGTTCTCATAGTAAAACTTTGCCAGTCCGTTCCGTTTATAATCCTTGAAATACACTTCAGTCCGGAGATTTCCGTTCTTATAATATTTCTTTTTACTTACCTTAACCCCCGCTTCATATGTATCTATCATCATCGGCGTGCCGTCATCATCATATTCTTTCAAGTAACTATAAGGCCTGTCATCTTTATAATCCGCTTCCAGCATAACATTCCCGTTAGCCCAATATTTTTTAAATACCCCGTTCCGCGGGGCTTCCACACTTTTCTTTTCCTCCCCCATCCCGCTCCCGAATATTACATGAATCATTACAAACGCAAACAATATTTTTCTCATTTTGCCTCTGCTATTTCACTGTTTCAAAGCATTCTTTATCTTTATTATAATTCACCTTCGTTTTTACTAAACTTCCCCCTCTACCTCGATAATCAACTTCAAATTCCCAGGTACCTGGTCTCTTTTGCACTTCTCTAAACAAGTAATCCACCCAGATCTTATCATCAACTTTATAAAAAATAACTTTATCATTATTTTCCGAATATCCAATACAGCAAGTATAGATTCCCATACAGGCTATTTGATCAAACAAGCCAAATTCGAGAAGTTTTCCGTCACCGTTATAATCCTTCAGCCACATTAGCGGTGGTTCATCCCATTCTCCGTCTACATAAGGTTTTTTCCCTTTTTCATCACCTGTTAATAACTCGGGATTGTGATATCTTTCCCAGTAATAGCCTCTAATTCTGTAAGGTAAATCAAAACGGTCTTTATTCCATCCGCTTATCACCACTAACGTATTTATTATCTTTAATGCTTCAAGGTCTAACAAGGAAATCCTTAACGGTCCCCGATAATGGCTTCCTCTAGAATAATCCGGACAAGTATAAGCTTCTTCGCTAATAATCGAATCTCTTTCCGGATCAATCATCCAGGCAACAAGTGCCCTGGGTTTTGAAGCTTGAGTTAAAACATTTGTTTCAACAATAAGCGCTCCGTTATCAAGCTGTTTCAGAATTTCGCCTTCCAACTCTTTTTTTATCGGCGTGACATTACCGTATTTCTTTCCTTTCAGTATTTGATCTTCATCCATGTTTTTCTTTACAGCAACTTCAGGAGGGGTATACGTAACCTCTGCTTTCTTAGAACACCCGGCTATCCCAAGTACCATCAAAAAACCGACCAATATCAGATTTTTCATTTCACCCTCGCTACAGCTTTTTTAATTTTTCCCAACATAATCTCTACTTCTTCTTGTCATATTTCAGTTCTTCTCCCAGACGAAAAACTTCTCGTTTTGGCTTTAAAATTCAAATTCGTTATTACTTTTTAGTCTCCATTTCAAGTATGCCAATAGTGTTCTGTTTCGAGTCCTCGCTGAACACCTTCTTTTTTGATATATTTGTTACAACCTTTTTAAGAATGTCCATTAATTCTGCTTTGGCTTTGTATTTTTCTATATCGGCAATTACAACTTCGGAACTTTCTATATTAATAATTTTAATATTAACCGCGTATTCGTTTGCCATTTTCATAACACTTCCGGTAGCCATGTATTTCATGTTCAATATTTTACCTATTTCTACGGCACATTCAGTATTTGTACATCCGGTTAATTGAAATTTCTGCTCTTTCAATACGGCATCAACCTTTGTTCTCTCTAAAACCGTAAATTTGTTTGTTTTAAAAAACAACGTAATTAAAGTGTCCGTAATCGACTCCGAATCATCAATATTTCCATCTTTCTTTGTCTTTGTTTTTTTAATTTTCTCTAAAAAACACTCTTTAATAATCAAAGCTATATCGGGTCTTTTACGGGCAAAGAAGGTAAAACCCAATATGCTTTTTGAATCTAAGAATCTCTTATTGGGACATTGCAGATCATTTATATCAATACTTGATATGTTTTCTCCGGGGCTAAAAGTAATAGATCTTTTAACAAAGTTATCTTTACTCCATTTCACATACGAGGTATTATCTGCTATCAATACCTCGCATTCCAGTGGTTCTTTACCGGTATTATCATACTTAAAACTTAAATTATCAAAATCTTTCCAATAAACCTCCGTGCCTGATAAATATGTTATACCGGGGAATCCCGACTTACCCTCCAGCTCATCACCTTTCAAGCTTTTTAAATTAATTTTCACAAAAAATTTATTATTCGCACCGGTTTTATCTGTAAACATTGAAACATCATAGTAATCATTATGTTTCCCATTGTTAAACATTTTTTCCAAATCCACTTCTTTATATGTCTGATAGTTAAAATACATTTTTAAATCCAGTTTTTTATCTTCGATGTCAATATCATCCGCAAATACAGCAACTGAAACACCCAACGTCAACACTACAGCATATATTATTTTTTTAAGCATTTTTATTCCTTTTTTGTTTCAAGGTCTAGTATCGCTATTGTATTCTGTTTCATATTCTCGCTAAACACTTTATTTATAGATATGTTTTCTACAACTGTTTTCAACGTAGCCACTATTTCAGATTCGCTATTGCATTTATCCATATCGGCAAGTATGATTTCCGAGCTTTCGATATCCACAACCCTGATATTAACCGTATACTTTTTTTCAAATTTCTTAATACTTCCCATAACCATATATTTGACATTCAATATTTTACCTACTTCTACGGCGCAATCTGTTTTAGTACATCCGGATAATTGAAATTTTTGTTCTTTCAATATCTCATCCATATTGATTCTATCTACTACGGTAAATTTATTTGTTTTAAAAAACAATAATACTAACATGTTAGATATTAAACGGGGATTAATTTCAAACTTTTGTTTTTTCTCTAAATAGCACTCCTGTATTTTAAGGTCAATATTATCTTTATTGTTCGAACTGCCAAAAGAAAAACTTCTAATATTTTCCAAATTAAGCGGCCTTCCTGTTCTACTTGCCAAGCCCTGAACATCAATATCAATTATATTCTCTCCTGGTTGAAACTCAACATACTTATTGAACAATTCATTGGTATTGCCATGCCCTAAATCATCACAAATAAAAAACCGGCAAATAAGCTTTTCTTTTCCGGCATTATGATATTTAACCCTCATAAAGTCAAAAGCCTTCCAATTGCTTTCTTTTCCAATCAATAAACCGGAAGCCTCCGACATAGTTGGTGCTTGCCCCTTCAATTCTCTTCTTCTGCTTATTAAATCGAATGAGATAAAACCATCTGATACCAACCGCGGCTTAATGCTGGAATTTGGTTTTCTTTCCAAATAACACTCCAAAACTTTTAACACGATATTTTTCTTATTATCAGCATTCCTAAATCCAAAATTTTCTATACTATCTAGGCTTAACAATCTATTCTCTGTGCTTTTTAAACCGGGAATTTCCAAACTTAATATATGCTCTCCGGGATCAAAAGTAACTAATTTTTTTTGAGACCTCACACCGTCAGAAACTTCATATTCACAAGTAACGCTTTCTTTGCTTTCATTTATATATTTAAGATTTACGCTGTCAAAATACCTCCAATTTCCTTCTCTCGCCGACAAAATCCCCGAATATTCTGCTATAACAGACTTCCCATTTTTATTAGTCCTGACACTTTTTAAAGGAATCGTCATTTTATTCTCTTCAGTGAACACTCTGCCGTCTTTTACAATAGTTTCTTCTGCAAATACGGAAATAGAAATAATTATCATGAATAATGCAATATATAGAGATTTAAAACTTATTTTTCGCAAATATTTCTTCATTTCACCCTCCCAAGTTCAACAAGGAAGTGCAACACCTTGAACCCTTCGAATTGCACCAAGTATTTTCTCCGAATTTTCCTGGATGTTTTCTAGATGTTTTCTGGATGTATTTTGTTTAGAGCTTAGTTATTGCCCTGTCCTAAATCATCCTCATTCTTTCAAATTTACCCATGCTATCTTATTTAATATTCTCTTTTATTTCGTATTTTTTTCGGGTTGTTTAACTGTATCAAAGGCATAGGAGATAGAGAACATATGTATATTATCTAAACCGCCTAAAACAGAATACGCATAATCTACTTTTATCTGAGATACATTAAATCCCAGGCCTAAGGTCAACGAATCCGGATCATATCTAAACTTATAACCCGCCCTAATTGATAAAATCTTAAATAAAACACATTCTAATCCAATATTGGCTCTATATCTACCACACCTGATAATATCTCCGGATATCAACCAGGAATCAATGTCAGTTTCTCTGAATTTATATCCTATTCCTGCCCTTAGTGTAAGAGGGAGCGGATCTCCATCACTTATGTATGTCAGCTTTGTCCCTATATTTTGTAAGGATACGCCCAAAGATAACGATGAACCCCATGTTCGATATAATACGCCAAAATCTGAAGCAAATGCAGTTGCGCTATATATGTTCGCCAGTGTGCTCGAAATAGCTTTGAGGTTAACCCCGACGGATAATTCATTTACAATGTTTACGCCATACCCAAGGTTAAACACCCAGTTTTGCATGGCTTTAATGGTTTCACTGGTCCCATCCAAATAATTTATCTCTATGCTTCCTTGATCATACAAAGCAACCCCTGTCCCCAATACTCCGGCGCCCATTATCGGCAAAACGCAAAATATTGAACTATTAAAACCATCCATAATATTTTTTTTATAATTCGCGGAGATTTCCGGAGAGATGAAACAACTTATTCCCGCAGGGTTCACAACCAAACCACACGGACCATCAGCTATTGCGGTGGAAGCAGAGCCCATCCCGAAAGATTTTGCCCCTATATCTTCCGAGAGGAAAGAAGCACCGTTTATATCAGCAAAGGACGTCTTAATTAGTAAAAAAGGAACCATCATTAAAATTAGACATAGTGTCTTTTTCATTTTGCTATTATCACTTTTTTCTTATCTTTAAAATTTCCTGCATCAATATATACTATATAAACCCCGCTGGAAACTATCTGTCCTTGATCGTCTTTTCCATCCCAGCCGGTATCAGAATACGAACCGGCAGATTTGTTTGCATTTAAAATAGTCCTTACTAACTCTCCGCTGAATTTATGCACGGTTATTTTTACAGTTGCCTCCGCGGGAAGACTATACAGGATATTAATCTGTCCTGATTTTGTAGGATTAAAAAGATTATTGGTCACTTTTATAGTTGATTCCGCAATAACATCCGGCCCTTTTAGTTCTGCTGTCGGAGCCCCAAGAGCAGTCAGTGTAAAACAATCCTGCGCCTCAAAACAATAGGTATAACCTGTTCCAGCATTAAGCTTTGTTGTATATGTATATACCGCGCCTGTTAAAGCAGCGCCGCTTTCAATACTCATTGCAAAAGGACTTCCGTTTATTTCAGCACCGGCTTTTTTTACGTGCAATTTTGGATAATTTGTATTCGGGGAAATACTATCCAAACTTGTATATTTCACTTTAAATTGAAAATCTGTAGTTATCGCTCCACTTTTAGGATAAAAACCTGCTGCAGCAAAATTTGAACTTCCAACCCAATCGAGGGAGGGTAAACACAATATTTTTATTCCATCGCTATTTCCGGAATACGCACTATAAAGTCCTGACCCGCTTTTTGCTTTGACTTTTGCATAATATGTTGAACCCCTAGTACAATCAGACACGCTATAACTTAAAACACTCCCCACTTCCCCGTCAAATTTATCACTGCCGCCTGCCGTAGTTCCAACCTGTAAATAATATCCTGAAATGCCACTCTGCAAATCCTCAGATGTCCCTACTGCCCAGGTAAAAGTAATAGTTGTACTTGCACTATTCACTCCACTATCAGAAGGAGTTAGCGGATTTCCTGTTGGTATTGTTGTATCTACAGTCTGCCCGTTCGATGATACAACACCACTCTGAAGCCCAGCTCCATTTTCCGCTTTTACATTAAAATAATATATTTGTCCTTCTACTAAAGTTAAACTTGCTTTTGTTACACTAGTTGACACCCCGTTATCTATCCATCCTCCTGAAGTACCTGTTGCACCTGCCATTGTTCCTATGGAATACCAGTATTTTGCTATCCCGCTCTGTAGATCAGAAGAGCTATCCCAATTTGCCGACAATTGCGTCAACGAACATACCGATTGAATATCTGTTGTAATCCCATCCTTTACCTGAAAGGAATCAGACGGCGCAGAAACATCATTAATCGTAAATCCATTTGATAAATATGTATATTGCTCATAAGGATCATCTACCACGACATTCCAAGTACCAAAATATTTATCTGATATATCAAAAACACAAACGATCTTATTTTCAGAAACAATAGTTGTATTTGTTGCAGTTATATCAGAATAACCCGTTTTCGTTAGTCTAACAGTTTCAAAGGCATTGAAATCACTTCCTGCCAGATTTGTAATATTTACAGGCCCGGAATTATTCCCCGTATTAGGATTTATACCGCTGATTACAGGATTATTATTTATTTTTTGTATAAATATATCTTCATTTCCGTTCCTGTTATCTTGCCAAGTAATTATCGCCCCACCAGAACCATCTCCTGTTATTTTCGAATATAACTGATTTCCCGACGAGGTACAAATTGAAGTGCCGTTTAGTGTCCATAAAGCCACTCCGCTATTACTGATCTTCCTGGAATACAAATCATAATTGCTGCCATTTCTATAATCCCGCCAAATAATTATTGCGCCACCTGCGTTATCACTTATCAACTCAGGAATAATCTGATTATTTGAAGCAGTGCAGACCGCAACACCGGTCGCAGCCCATTGTGAAGCCCCATTTTTATTAATTTTCTGTGCATAAATATTGTCACTGCTTCCTCTATTATCATACCAAGTAATTATAGCTCCGTCTAAACCATCTCCCGTTATCGTGGGAGACGACTGGGATCCTGTAGAAGTGCAGATCGGCACACCGTCTATTGCCCATTCTAATATACCACTGCTGTTAATTCTCTGCGCATACACTTTATTATTACTCAAAAATCTAAAATCTTGCCAGGTAATTATTGCACCGCCGGAACTATCACTTATTATCTCCGGATATAATTGAGACTCTACTGCAGTACAAATTGCGATACCATCTTCTGTCCACTGCACTACTCCACTGCTGCTTACTTTCTGGACATATACATCA
>MFGS01000124.1:0-4423 GCA_001778355.1 Candidatus Firestonebacteria bacterium RIFOXYA2_FULL_40_8 | reverse complement strand
ATCATAATTACTTCCGCTTCTATAGTCATTCCAAACAATTATTGCTCCTCCTAAACCGTCGCTTATTATTTTAATATACTGCTGAGAACCTGCTGCCGTACAAATTGCGACACCATCCGGCATCCACTGTACTACTCCGTTACTGTTGATTTTCTGCGCATATACATCATTGTTACCGTTTCTATAATCCCACCAAGTAATAATTGCGCCACCTGAACCATCGCTAATTACTTGCGGAAACACTGTGGAATTTGAGGCAGTGCAAATCGCAACACCACCTACTCCCCACTGTATCACTCCGCTGCTATCAATTTTTTGCGCATATACATTCTGATCAGTACCATTTCTATAATCAAACCAGACAACTATCGCTCCACCTGAACCATCACTTAAAAGTTGAGGGGTAGAACTATAACTTGCAGCAGCACAAATAGCAACACCATCCGGAGTCCACTGTGCTACTCCGTTGCTATTAATCTTCTGAACATATGCATTATAATTGATACCGTTCCTATAATCTTCCCAGGCAACTATTGCCCCTCCCGAACCATCGCTTATTATTTGTGGATATCTTTGTTCATTTGAAACTGTACAAAGAGCAACGCCATCTGTTGTCCACTTTACAGATGAAAACAAATAATTTTGCAGTAGACCAATAAGAAAGCAAAAATAAACAATGCTTTTTGTCAAATTAGAAATAGTTTTAATAAGTACACCCCCTCCTGTCAAATACTTAAATACCACATGCAATATATTTTATCTCTTAAAGAAGTACTTATCCACCTCTGTAGAGGCTACGTTGAAGTAGTTTACGTGGACGCGCCAGCCGGCTTTTACTTCTTCTTTGGTGATGAAGACCGGGGGGTGATCAAGGCTTCCGCCGGGGCGGTGTTCCGTGTATTTAAGACCGATAGAAAGGCGGACTTCAAACTCTTTGAGTTTTCTCTCGTTCCACCAGACGGCAACTTCCCTTCCGTCGTACAGGAGTTCATTGTAAAAACCGACATCACAGCTGAGTTCGAACAATGCTTTGAGCTGGCTCGGGGTGAAGTCATGCTCTGCTTCAATGAATTTTTCCGGGCTGCCAAAATATTGCTTAAGATCACCCAGTATTTTATTTGCCGTATCAGGAGCCAAGCTGAAAATTCGGATAACTTTTTCAAAATCATGAAGTTCAAAAACGGGAACAGGTTTTACTTCTTCCTCAAAAACGGCAACCACTTTAAAAGGCTTTCTCGTATCGAAGACCAGGCCTTCTATTCTGAAATCATTATCCGCGGTGTAGCGGGATTTTTTGTACGGCTTCCCGTTCACGGTAATGCTCGCGATATCATTTCCGTTAACGCCTCTTAAAACGAGATTTACCGTGGTTATACTTTCCAGATTGCCTTCTTTTTTCTCCATATTAAAGGTGACACTCTTCCCCTGCCACTCGCTCTGACAGTGAGAGAACGTATACTCTCCGCTTTTATAACCTACGGTCTCGCCGTCATCATCGTAAATATCGCAAGAGCCCCTGCCGTTGAACAGCACAATATCCAGAGAACCGTCTTCTGCTTGAAGGGGTTTCACCGCTCCGGCGGCGGCAAACACAGGAATATCCTTAAGTGTGCCGTGAAGAACGTACCACCTGCCGCCTTTATACTCCTTGCCGTTAAAGAAATTATACCAGGTGCCTTTCGGGAGCCAGACGGGTTTTCTCGCCATCATAGTATCTTCGTTTACCGCTTCATCAAAAGGAGCGACGATAAGTTTATCCCCGAAATAATATTGATTCGGACAGGCGTAAGCGTTCTCATCTTTCGGATGTTCATGATACATCGGCCGGATAAGAGGGAGTCCCCCGCATCTGTTCTTCCACGCCATCGTGTAAAGATAAGGCAGGAGCGAGTTCCTTAATTTAAGCGCTGTAATCGCAGCATCCCTGTAAGTGTCTGTCTTGGTCCAGGGTCTGTTATCAAGCCGGGGATCTCCCGAGCTGTGGAATCTGAATATCGGGGAGAAGCAGCCGAACTGGACCCAGCGCACGTAAAGTTCTTCATTATGAAAGTGCTGGGCAAACCCTCCGATATCATGGCTCCACCAGCTGTAACCGATATTTGAAGCGGTGGCTGTAAAATAAAGCTGAAATTTCAGGGATTTCCAGGTGGCAAGCGTATCTCCGGAAAAGCCGACGGGATACCTGTGACTTCCGTTATCCCCCCAGCGGGAAAAATTAATAGGTCTTTTCTTTCCGTCCCGGCACAAGTCGGCGGAGTGCAGGTGATTAAGGTACCAGAGCGGATCAAGCCCAGAGATATGCGATTCCGTTCCTTGCTGCCAGTCAATCCACCAGAAGTCCACCCCGTCTTTTTCCAGCGGGTGATGGAGGAACCTGAAATAACCTTCAATAAATTTCGGATCGGAAAGATCAAAGGGTATCCTGACTTTTGATTTCGGATCTATACCCATAAACTCCGCGAAAGCAGGATACATTTTTTCATGCGGACCCACGCCTTTGGACGGGTGCAGGTTCATACAAGCATGAATATTTTTTTTATGCAGTCTTTCAAAAAACCCTTTCGGGTCAGGAAAATATTTCGGATTCCACGTATACCCCGTCCACCCGGGCATATGCCAATCCTTATCGATAACGCAGACGGAGAGCGGAACTTTATGCGCTTCAAACTCGCCGACTATTCTTTCCAAATCGGCTTGCGTATATCTTTCCCACCGGCTCCACCAGATACCGAGCGACCACTTGGGGATCATCCTCACCTTGCCGCTGACCGCGTAATAATCCGTAATACACGCTTTATAATCATCGCCGTAGCCGAAGAAGTAAATATCATTATTGCGGTCCCGCCACGGATGCAAAAACCCGTTCCTGTCAAAAAGAAGAGAGCGGCTGTCATCTATCACCGACCAGCCGGCACGGGAAATGAGCCCCTGTGAAAGATGGAGTTTCCGGAGATGGAACAGATCGTAATCCCCGTTGCAATTATCAAGCGTCCTGGCTGTACCCAGGAGGTTTTCATGGTCAATATCCCCGTACTTCCAGGTCCTGCCGTTCTCTTTAATTACAATGGAAAGATTCTCCGGAGTAAAACCTTCGTCGGTTTCAAGATACGTCAGGGTGAGTTTTTTGGTGTTAATTTCGATGACCTCGCCGGTGCGTTTTACGGAGTAAGGAACCACAGGCTGGAGGCGGAACCAGAAATGCTGGGTGGGCGCATCTTCAAAATTACGGTCATAGGAGTATTCACACCTGATAAGGCGGTCTTTTAATATGGTAAACCGCGCATTGCCAAACTTTACAATAGCGTCTTTATCGGCAACAGGAGTAACCTTAAGCTTAAAGCGATCCATCCGACCCCCACTTCAATTTTCTCAATAAATCAATATTATATTAGCATAAATGCATTGCGCTTAAAAGCATTTTTCTTTCCTCGCCTTCCAAGATTGACAATATAGCACATTTGTGCTAGTATACTTCTGTACTTATAAATATCGGCGGAGTTTTTCCCCGCCTTCATTAAATTGTCATTAGTCCGTCACGCTTGCGTGCCGAGATCTCGCCTTAAGGCGGATCATTAGTAATTTGTACTTATCTTTTAAAGGAGTTTTATGCCCAATATAACACAAGCACAAAAGAAAATACTGGAAGCTGTACAAAAGTCGACAAGCGACCACGGTCGTCCTCCCACTCTCCGCGAGCTTTGCGCTAAGACCGGATTAAAATCCACCTGGACCATACGCTATCATTTGAAAAAACTTGAAGAGGCAGGTCTCCTTTCTTTAAAAGAAAACTTATCCCGGGGGATTACTCTTTTAAGGCAAAGTGCCGGCGGGATACCACTCGTCGGAAAGATAAGTGCCGGCAAACCTATCGAGGCAATTGAAAATATTGAAGACACCATTGATATGAGTTATCTTTTTTCCAATGTTGACAACATCTTTGCCTTAAAGATAAAAGGCGACAGCATGATAAACGCAGGTATCTTTGATGGGGATATTGTTTTTGTAAAAAAACAGGCAACCGCGATAAACGGAGACATAGTAGCAGCCATCATTAACGACGAAGCCACCGTAAAAAGATTCGTTAAAACCTCCGCCGGAGTTAAATTAACCGCGGAAAACCCGAAGTACGAACCGATTATCTCTAAGAATATAAAGATAGCAGGCAAAGTGGTAGGAATTATTAGAAAATACAAATAATTCCTACCGGTTTGTAAAGTTTGTAAGGTGAAAGACTATAAGAACAGGTGACGGGTAGCGGGTTACGAGTTACGGGTTTTACATTAAGGTGATATAATCTTATTCAAGCAACAATATATTGTGTCATCCCGTACCTAGATACGGGATCCAGCGTCTTTAGAAGGTAAAGATTTTATGAACATCACGGTCATTCAACAACGCATAAAGGTGGGGGCTGTCTTTGAAG
>MFGS01000123.1:7004-7302 GCA_001778355.1 Candidatus Firestonebacteria bacterium RIFOXYA2_FULL_40_8 | reverse complement strand
GTTTACAGAAGTCGCTCCGCCGCTATTGCTGGTCACACAAATAGTCGAAGACGATGACGAGGATGAAGCTGCGTTAGAACCTATCGACATCGAGGACATTGACGGGCCTACAGGACTTTTACTGCAAGCAGATAAAACAAAACCTGCCGCAAAAAGTATGCATATTGCTAATGATGATATTTTCATGTTTTCACCTCCTTTTCAATTTAGATTTTTTTGTTATCTTACCGTAAAATTACCGCCGCCGCCAAGACTATTATAATCTGTTTCATTATCATAAACTATGATTGAAACATAA
>MFGS01000123.1:0-6826 GCA_001778355.1 Candidatus Firestonebacteria bacterium RIFOXYA2_FULL_40_8 | reverse complement strand
CCCAAACAATCCGGGGAGCGCTTGACACGTAAAACCAGGTATGATCTGCAGCTTCCGGGTCATAAAGAGTATAGGTAATTGTTTCAGAAGCTGATACACTGACGGTGCTTGTGTTGCCTGAATTCGCGGTCCCAATCATTGAAGAACTCACACCCGTAGAAGAATTCACGCTTGTTACACCGGTATCCCCGGTCTGTGTTGATACGGTACTTGTCTGTTGAGTATTCACTGAAGTTGATCCGCCGCTATTACTCGTCACGCAATTAGTCGAGGACGAGGACGAAGATGCTGCTCCATTGGCACCTATCGACATTGAGGACATTGACGGACCTACAGGACTTTTACTGCATGCAGAGAAAACAAAAATAGCCATAATAAAAACACCAAAAACTACCAGATTCTTTTTCATCTTACTCCTTTTTGAATACCTGCAGTTCTTCTATGCCTTTAAAGACATATTCTTCTGATATTTTTGTTAAACACTCATATTTTATTTTATTCTTTTTACACACTCTATCATAGCACGGACTGCAATCTAATTTTTCAAATATTACATTTGTTTTATTGCCTAAAGGACCTGTCCAAACCGGATTAGTTGAACCAAATATTGCAAGGACCGGTACGCCTAAAGCAGCGGCTATATGCATGGGACCCGTGTCATTCGTAATAAAAAGACCGCATTTCTTCATTAATGCAGCACTTGTCAAAATATCCTCAGCCGGACACGAGGTAATCTTAGCACTATATATAGCGTTTTTCAATAGAAAATTCACTATATCTAGTTCTTTTGGTCCGCCAAAAACAATAATGTGGGAATTATTTTCTTTCATAAGCCTATTAATTACATTAAGATAGCGTTCTTTTGGCCAAACTTTGGCAGGTCCGTAGGCTGCTCCCGGACAAACACCTGTAAGAAAACTCGCATTTTGAAATCCGGTTTTTATAAGTATTTCATCCGCTTTTATCAGATTCTCCGCGGGAATAAAATACTCAGGTTTCATTTCAAATTCTTTCATTCCTGCAACTTTCAGGATTTTCGAATATTCCTCTATCAGATGCATCGACCTGGGATTATCCGGCAGAGGAACTTTTTTTGTGAGGAACATTCCTCGATGTTCGGCAGGATACCCGATTCTTTCTTTCACTCCCCATCTCCATAATTTAAATGCGGATGAAAACGAATTTGTCAGAATGATTCCCATTTCAAACTTCTCTTCAATGATATTTTTATTATCCTGATCTTCAATGTATATCTTGTTAACATACGGGAGAGCTTTTAACAAGACGGCAGGCATTTTCCTCAAAACCAAGCCTATAAGTGCATCAGGATAGTTTTGTCTTATTGATTTAATCACCGGAATTGAAATGATAGAATCTCCAATCCAGTTCGGACCTTTTATTAATATTTTCTTCACTTTCTTCCCGTTAATTCCCATAGTTTCGCATATTTAACAAAATTATAAAAAGAACTTAAGCTGCAAATACAAAAACCTGCAAATCCATCAAGAAATCCCAGTCTTAAAATATACATTTTAAAGAAAGTTAAAAAAGGATTTAATAAAAACTTAGATTTAGAAAATTTCCGATCATCTCTCATATACTGCTGGGCAGCAAGTGACGTATACTTATTAAATTGCTCAAAATACCCGCTGATATTTTTATAAGGAAAATGCAGGAGTACATTTTTCAGGTTGCCTTTAGCCCCCTTAAGAAGCACACCTTCATGTACAAGTTTATTTTCATCAAACTTCCCGGAACTTTTTTTAAATAACCTTAACTGTTTATCCGGATACCAGCCGCAATGCTTAATAAATTTCCCCATAAAGTAGGGCTTTCTTTTGAGGTAAAACCCTTCATATTTTGTTTTTTCAAGACCCATAATTTCCTGTTTTAATTCTTCACTCAAGACCTCATCAGCATCAACACTTAAAATCCATTCGTTTCTTGCACGGGCAATACCATAATTTTTTTGTTTCGAAAAACCTTCCCATTTTCTTTTAATAATATTGGAAGTATACGAGGAGGCTATTTTACAGGTATCGTCACGGCTAAAAGAATCAATGAGAATTATTTCGTCAGAAAAGGAAACAGATTCAAGACATCTTCTTATGTTTATTTCTTCATTATGCGTTATTATTACAACCGAAATCTTCATGTTATATTTTATCAAATATTCACTGGTATATCTATAAATTATTATTGATTTTGTTCAGAATTAATCATATAATTTAATATAAATGTTTTAAGGGGGATTCAGATGAAAAAAGTATTTCTGCTGGTTTTTCTAATAGCTCAAATATGGGCAAGTGATAAGATTTCTATGGCAGTATATGAATTTGACGCTTCCGGGATAAAACAGGAGGATGCCTCGTCTGTTGCTGATTTTGTCCAGGAAGGTCTCATGCAAACAGGAAGGTTCAATCTTATTGAAAGAAAGGATGTTCAACGTATACTCAAAGAACAAATGTTCCAAAAAACCGGTTGTACTTCAACGGAATGCGCTGTTGAAGTAGGTAAAATGCTAAACGTCAGCAATATTATTAAAGGCAAAGTTTCTAAAATGGGCAGCAGAATAATAATATCCATCAGCCTTATAGATGTTGAATCAGGAAAAATCATTCTTACGGACAGCGTGGAATGCGGGAATATTGAACTTCTAAACACCGGCTCGAAAAAACTGGCTGAACACTTCAGTAAAGGAGTTGCTGTTAAAGGGAAAGTTCTAAAAACCATGGAAGACAGCGTTATAATAAATCTCGGTATGGATGATGGCATTAAAAACGGTGATATCCTTAACGTAGAACGACTCGGAGAAGCGATTAAAGATGATAACGGCAAGATAGCTTTCCAGGAAAAGACAAAAGTCGGAGTAGTTGCAGTTAAAGACGCGTCAACTTCAGGTTCCAAAGCTCAGATTCTTGAAGGTAACAGAAGTATAAAAAACGGTGATATAGTAGAGCTGAAAATAGAAAAACTTAAGCCGCTTGAGCCTATATTAAGTTCAAATGATTATAGTTCTTATTCTCAACCGGAAGCTGAACCGGAACAGCCGATTACTTACCTAGGCGGAAGAAAATTTAAGACTGCAAAGTCAGATCATGATCAAGAAAACAATGAAGAAGCTCCCGGCGGGTTTTTTGGAACATACGAATTTAGCGGAAACTACTCTTTCTCAAGAGAGAACACATCAGGAACAACAACAATATCCTTAAGTCCGCTCGGAACTTTCAATAACCACTTTTCTGTGGGTATAGAATTTGGAACTTCGGTTGCAGAATATCTTTCAATAGGAAACGTTATAAGCTTCATTGTTCCTCCGGAGTTCAGAGATCTAAGCGATGTTCTTGACGAGAACAGATCATTATTCTTTTTTGCTGACGGCATTTATCTAAGATTCTATCCGTTTGTTGGTTTGATCAACCCCTCTTTCTCCCAATATAAAAAAGCTTCGCAGCAAAGGGGTGCATTTCAACCTTATATAAGTATTGACGGAAACCTTTATCTGGGAATATTTAACCCTGATGTTAACTCCGTTTTTGCAATACAGGTTTCTTCCGTACTTTTATTCGGATTAGGGATGGACCTTAAAGCCGGATTGGAATTCGGCAACATATTTTACATTGAATTTCTTTGGCGCTTATTTTCCACTGTCAGCGGTTCAACCACTATTTACGACTCAAATGACGTCGAACTGGGGACGCAATCGTACACAATTGATCTAAATACTATGGGAATAGGCGCAGGTTTTAGGTTCTAATTTGTAAATTAAAAAGCCCCGCAAGATTAATTGCGGGGCTTTTTTTTTACAAACCTAATTTAAATCACTTTTTGCCATCTTTTTCGAATAAAACCATAATCTTATTTTATCTCTTAAAGAAACATCAATAAATTTAATTGCATAAAAATACGTGAAACTTTCTTTTCCCGTCCGGACAATTCGTCCCTTTATATTTTCAAAATATTGGCCGTTATTGAGCACAAATTTCAGCAGTATGTCATCTTCATCGCCAAAATGCTTATTTGATTCAACACGCATTCCACCATAGCTTACGTCCGTAATATAACCATTTGCTATAAACTTACCGCTAAAATAATTAAAAATATCTACCTTTACAATTGTGTTTACTCTGGAATTTCTTCTTTTCTCAAACACGAGGTCTCTCATATTTTCAGGATTTTACCATTTTTATGGTGCCGAGAGACAGACTTGAACTGTCGACGCCAGAATTTTCAGTCCTGCGCTCTACCAACTGAGCTATCTCGGCACACATTTTTTTACAAAAGGCGCCTATTTAAGGTAGGCGCCTTTAATCCGTGATTTAATACAAAGTTATCATAACACAATCTGCTTGCCTTTTTCCACTGAATTTATTTCAGAAAGTGCTATCCTTAAGGACTCTTTAGCGTCTTGCGGAGTTACGATAGAAGGGGATTTTCCCTCTTCCACACAATTTAAAAAGTATTGAATTTCCCGCAAATATCCGTCTCCCTCAGGTATCTTTGGATTCACCGGATCTTTCCCATCTTCATAAATAGTCAATTTGCAGTTCATACTGTTAAATTCCACGGCGCCTTTTTCAAAAATAGCCCAGAAAGCCATTCTGAACGGATATTTTGCCCCATAAGCCCAGCCGCCTTCGGCAAATATCTTAGGACCTTTACCATAAAAATACTCAGTCATTATATGATCAACACCTTTCGATATTTTTCCTTTTACACCAAGAGAGGAAACACTCTCAGGCATTCCGCAAATATAGTATATATAATCCGTATCATGTATATGAAGATCCACAGCCGCAGATAGACTCTTCTTTTCGTCAAGGATCCAATTATTCCACGTCCAGGTCGGAGTCGGCGAATGCCTCTGGAAATTCGCTTCCAATAGCTTACCCATGGATTTTTTAGTAATTAATTCGGTAAGTACGACATATTCAGGCCAGAATCTGATTACATGCGCAACCATATATTTCACTTTGGCTTTTTTTGCGGCATTAATCATTTCATCCGCATCTTCCAGACTTAAAGCCATAGGTTTTTCACAAAGTATATGTTTACCGGCTTTTGCAGCTTTTATGACCGCTTCTTTGTGCAAATAGGTAGGAAGACAAACATCAATGATCTCAACGTCCGGATCCTTCAGCATATCTTCAAGTTTAGTGTATATTCTGACTTCGGAAGCTTTAAACGAAAGAGGTTTTGCCGCCTCAACTGAAAGGTTACCTCCTGCAGATATTCCCTTTACAAGGTTATTAGCCCTGGTTATATCCTGATCACAAACCGCAACAAGTTTAGCTCCTTTAATCTTACAATAGGCGCTAAAGTGAACCCCTCCGATAAACCCGCAACCAACTATACCAATCTTAGTCATATTTCTTCTCCTTATTTTAACTTTAAAAACCTTACAAACTTTACAAACCTTATAAACTTCATTTTCTTTCTAAAATGGAATCCATTGCAATCGACGTTACCTTTAACCTGACTTCCGGAAAAAACCTGTAATACGGTATCATTTCCGCTGTGACAGGACCTGTGTAGCCAATTTCTTTTAAAGCTTTTACAACTTCAGGCCAGTTAACATCCCCGGAAAGGAGATCAACAAAACCGACCATTCCTCCGTTACCGGCTTCTCTTTTAAAATCCTTAAAATGTACGGCTTTAATTCTCTTTCCAAGTATCCTTATCCATTGTTCAGCGTAACCAAAAGGAATAACATTTCCTACGTCAAAATACACACCCAAATATTTACTGTCAAAATGATCTACAAAGTCTTTCATTTCCAGAACACTCATAGAAAGGAATCTATTCCAGACATTTTCAATCCCCATAGCCACTTTCTTCTTTTCCGCGTAAGGTACTAACTGCTCCAAAGCCGCTATACATCGGGAGTTAACATCCTCATAAGATATGACCTCCGCAGCAGGATTAAAAAATACGTCAACCGCTCCCGGTATTACAAGTATTCTATCAACACCTAATGCTTCAGCCGTATCAATATATTTCCTGGTCATTTCTATTGCTTTTTTTCTGTCTTCAACTTTTGAAGAAGCAAAATTATAACCCCAGTAAAAACCGGCACAAAGCGAGCTTATTTTTATTTTTTCTTCTTTCGCGGTCTTTAATATATCAGCTATTTCTTTAGCGGTCGTAGACGGAGATAAAGTACCCGTATCGCCGAAAGAAAGTTCTATACCTTCGTAGCCCAGCATTTTCGCTTCTTTTATTGCTTGTTTCACATCTTTCGTCCCGTCAAGACCTCCCGGAAACGACCAAAAATTAATCGCCTTAATCATAATATCTTCCTCCTTTTTAAACGATTCCATTATACAAAATTAAAAATCTAAAACCAAAGACTGCTTCATTAAATATTCGAGGGATCCTTTCCCCTCGTACAATAAATCGTCAATTGTCATTTGTCAATTGTCATTATCTTTTGGAGGAACTTATCAATACTTTCAGAAACTACCGCTCCATCACCTACAGCCGTTGCCACCTGCCGGAGCTCGGTAACCCTGCAATCTCCTGCCGCAAAAACACCTTCCTTTGAAGTTTGCAGCGATCTTTCTACAATTATGTAACCTTTTTCATCCTGCTTTAATATATCTTTACAGAAATCCGTATTTGGTGTTTGTCCCGCAGCAACAAACACTCCCTCTAAATTAATTACTGTCTCTAATCCGGTTTTTACATTCTGAACCGTCAGGGCTTCCACCTTTTCCTTTCCTATGATTTCTACTGGAACCGTATCAAGCACCGGTCTAATTTTTGAATTATTACTGATCCTTTGCTGGAGAAGCTTTGAAGCGCGATAAGCATCTCTTCTATGTAT
>MFGS01000122.1:8196-9501 GCA_001778355.1 Candidatus Firestonebacteria bacterium RIFOXYA2_FULL_40_8 | reverse complement strand
CAGGGAAATATTATGCAGGGCAAAAGGAGATAAATACTGCCGTTTTATCATGGGCCATCCCGGGAAGATAGACGGCTATATAGAAGATTATAGAGTAAAACATCCGGAGCTTTTTGCCGGCGCAAAATAACCCATAATAATTAAAAAATTTACAGGGGGTTTTATAGGAAACGAATTATACAATAACATAATTTCTAAAATCGCTCTTGTTAATCCTATGTTTGCAAAAGCGATAGTTGACTCCGGGTTAAAAAAACACGGGTTTACCTCTGATAATATTACTCCTTTTCAGATGAAAAAAATAATCAATGAGGAGATTCTTCCAAAGCTTGTGAAATTCATGAAGGGTGCCGAAACGCTGGAAGCCCTGGGCGTTGGTCAGATAATATTTGATGTAAAGAAAAACATTCTTTTTATTAATGCTTCGTTTAGAAGATTAACAGGTTTGCATGAATCTGCGAGCAGCAAAGATGTTATTGATAAAACAGAACTGGAAGATATTATTGACTCTATCTTAAAAGGGGAAAAAGAAAATATTGTAAAGGAAGCCGAATTAAAAACCTCTAAACTGCGATTAAATATTGTTGGCGGGCCCGTAAAAAACGCGCAGAAAGAAATAACAGGAGTGGTGTTTTTCTTCCAGGATAATACTATGAGAGCAGCACTAGATATGGAAATGGATCATGTATATGAGAAGCTTGAAGAAAAGAATGCGAAACTAAATGAGGCAATAAGCAAACTCGAATCTACCGGTAAACAGCTGCGTCAAAGCGAAAAAATGGCGGCTGTCGGGCAATTAGCCGGAGGTGTCGCGCATGAAATAAATAATCCTCTTACTATTATACTCGGTTATTCTCAGGCTATACTGAAGAAAGTACAAGAAGATGATCCAATGTACAAACCGTTGAAGTCGATTGAGAATGCCACGGGAAGGTGTAAAAAGATAGTCAGTGATCTGTTGGCGTTTTCGAGAACAGAGAAACTTGAGAAAGAAAATATTGATATCAATGAAGCCATTGATCAGGCGTTAACCCTGGTACAGGCCTGGTCAAAGGTTAAAAATGTGGAGGTTTCAAAAAAGTATAGTCAGGTGCCGCAGATATTGACGAATAAAAATCAGATACAGCAGGTTATTGTGAACCTATGTAACAATGCCGTTGATGCTATGCCCTCAGGCGGGATAATAACTATAACCACAAAACAGCTTGATGAATGTATCGAAATATCCGTCGCGGATACAGGAAAAGGAATGTCGGAGGACGTAAAGCATCATATTTTTGAACCGTTTTTTACCACAAAAGACGT
>MFGS01000122.1:4687-8188 GCA_001778355.1 Candidatus Firestonebacteria bacterium RIFOXYA2_FULL_40_8 | reverse complement strand
GTACAGGCCTGGGACTGAGTTTGTGTCATGGAATAATTACTAAAAATGGCGGAACAATTCAAATCATCAGTGAAATGGACAAGGGAACTAACATTGTTATTAAACTGCCGATTACACAGTCGGAACCTCAAAAAACAGAGCAAAGTAATCCGTAAAGGAAAGGAGATCAGGTGGAAAAAAAATGGACGGTTTTAGTAATAGATGATGAACAGGATTTGAGGGAAATGCTTTCATTTACACTTGTAAACGAAGGTTACAATGTTTTAACAGCCGCGAATGGTAAACTTGGCGTCGAAAAAGCGGAAAAAGAGGATGTTGACGTTATTATTTCTGATATTAAAATGCCTGAAATGGACGGGATAACAGTTCTTGGTAAAGTGAAAGAAATGAAACCGGAAATAGAGGTAATAATGGCAACGGGTTTTGGCACCATGGAAACAGCTATTGAAAGTTTGAGAAAGGGTGCCTTTGATTTTATACACAAACCGTACAATATTGATGAGCTTATAGCGCTAATAATAAAAGCTTGTGAAACAAAGAAGCTGAAATCCCAGGTACTTTCCCTGCAGCAGATGGATAAGCTTAAAGACGAATTTCTCTCCATTGTTTCACATGAACTTAAAACTCCTTTAGCTTCTATCTCCGGAGCAATTCAACTGCTTATGGATGATGAAGGTGTAGATGAGGAAAAGCTTCTTAGCAATAGTTCGGAAGATAATCAAAAACTCCTTAAGATGATAAGCCGGAATGCCGATAAAATAAGAAAACTTATTGATAATCTTCTGGATTTTGCCAAAATGGAGGCAGGTTTCTGGGAATTAAAAATAACTGATATTAAAATGGCGGAGATAATGGATGAGATTCCTGTCACGGTAAAACCGGTTGCAAGTCTTAAGAATATTGAAGTGGTGATGGGCGTTTCTTTGTCAGGGCAAAAATACGATTTTGAAAAGCTGCTTTTTAAAGGGGATATGGATCAGATAGGCCGTGTTGTTGTTAACTTCGTAACGAATGCCGTAAAATATACCCCTGAAAATGGAAAAGTATGCGTCTGGGCCGAGAAAACCGGGAATGACATCAGAGTTGTCGTCGAAGATAACGGAAAAGGTATTGCGGCTGAAAACCTTCAGAAAGTTTTTGATAAATTCTACCGCGTTGATCAACACCTGAAGAAACTGGAAGCGGGTTTTGGACTGGGGCTTGCGATCTGCAAAAAGATAATAGAGCTCCATAAAGGAAAGCTCCGGGCGGAGTCAGACGGGCTTGGAAAAGGCAGCAGATTTATTTTTACAATACCTGTGAGTGAATGACCGGACATCGATCTATTTGCTTCGCTAAAGGTCGCGGGAGACGGTGCAGGGGTGGATAAAAAAATAGCATTGAGCATGATCATTGAGGAAATAAAAAACAAAGGGAGCGTTCGTATTAAAGTCAGGGGCGGGAGCATGAGCCCGGTGATAAGGGACAATGAAATTGTCCAAATTCGAAAGTCTGCCTTGGCAGAAAAAGAGGCGAAACTCGAAACTCGAAACAATAAGGAAAGAAAAGAATCAAGAAAAGGAGAAAAAATTAAGGCTTGTTGCTCAAAACCTGGAAATATCGTTTGCTATAAAGCCGGTGACTGGTTTCTGATGCACCGCGTAAAAAATATTGACTGTAAAACGGGATTGATAACCGTTGAAGGTGATTCAAGAGATTCCGTGGTGCATAAAATTAAGAAAAGTGATATAATAGGAATAGTTGAAGAGAAGTTCAGGCATAAGATAATGAGATTTGCAGCCGGAGTGTTGAAGCAAAAGAAGCAGGGGAAGCAAGTAAAGCAGGAAAAGCAGGAAAAGTAAATGAAGCAAAAGAAGTAAAAGAAGGGGAGTTGAGCGAAACTGAAAATTTATCAGCGTAATCAATTTTTAAATCTCAACGAAAGATCCGCCTAAATAATTGGCGGAAGCGATATCAAATGTATGCAAAATAGAAAAAGCGGGATGTGGAGAAGAAAATGAAGAAAAATAAAAAGCTTGAAAAGATGAAATACCAAAAACCGGCGATGAAATCACAGAAGATATTTGAAACTGCAACCCTTGCCTGCGGAAAATGCAAACCGGGACCTATCGTACAACCATCCTGCACGGGATTCCCTAAGAGAAGCTAAAAAAGAAGCAAAGAAAGCAAGAAAAGCAGGGAAAGCAAGAACAGAAAGAACAGAAAGAGAAGCAAGTTGAGCGAAGTCTAAACATTGAACCATAGATCTTCGCGAAATCCGCCTAGGCGGAAAAAGCAGGGAAAGCAAGAACAGGAAGAGAAGCAAAGAAAGCCAAAAAAGCAAGAACAGAAAGTACAAGAAAGAATCTGCAAAAAGAACAGCAAGACCTGCCGATAAACCTATTGATAATCAGTCTTTTTCTCTGTTTTTGCTGTACTTGCTTTTTTGGCTTTCTTTGTTTTTATCCCTGATTCCCGTCATACTTAATTCACTAAAACCCTGTAAACTTAATGTATATAACGGTATTTCGCTGTGTGTTAAAAATTACATTACAGAATGCGAAAAATATTGTATAATTAACTGCTATAGGAGAAGATATATAATATTGTATGATGAAAAAACTGTTAACCATATTAAGTAGAGCAGCGGTGCTTGCGCTGGTTCTCGCGGCAACTTCATTTGCCGGTACGAGAATTAAAACTATTGAATACAGTTTTGGTTCGTACTACAGCGCGACAAATGTTGCGAGCGGTACGGCATGGACGCCGTCTTCGGTGACCGTATATATTCCGGAAGCAACAAGAACTATAAGAAGTGCGTGGCTTGAATTTGAAGGAATTACGGGCACCAGTGCCAATATTACGGCACTTGATATTGACTTTGATGCCGGAGCAGCTGCGAGTACCGCAAGAGACCCGATAACGGGAACATATCTGTATCCGACCGGTGAATCAACAAAATTTTATGCGAAAGCAGATGTTACAGCTGCAATTACCGCGGCGACAAGCCAGCAATATACTGCGTCTGTGACGGTAACAGGTCCGACGACGAACGGACATTCTTTAAAACTTTATATTACTTATGAGTATGATGATACTGCCGCAACGCAGGTGAAGACGGTAAGGTTCCCCCTGTTTTATGATATTAATATTGCATCAGCAACATCCGCCATGGGCGCGCAAACCAAAGCTTACTCTTATCGCGCGGATATAGCTGACAGTAATGTTGTGGTGAGACAGCAATGGTTTGAAGTTAGAGGTTACAGGCAGTCCGGCGGTTCCTCTACAGACGGCAGTCTTACCGTAAAGATTACAGGAGAAGCATCCGGTTCTTCGACGTATATCATGGACGGAGGGCTCAGAGGTTCATATGATTTCAAATTTCTCGATCATCAGGGTAATACAAATCTAACAGGTTTTGCCATAAACACAAATCAGTCTCTGGATCTTACCTGGACGCAGAACAGCTTGAACGTGCTTTCCGGAGAATGTGTCGTCACTTATGAATGTGATAACAGTTCT
>MFGS01000122.1:3680-4672 GCA_001778355.1 Candidatus Firestonebacteria bacterium RIFOXYA2_FULL_40_8 | reverse complement strand
ACGGTGCGATATGATCTGGGGCAGCTTATAAGCGGAGCCGGAGCCGGTGTTTCGGATAATATTTATCTTGAGGAAGAAGGAGTTTCTGTATCAAGGATTTATGCTCATATATTCGGCAGTTATGATAATACTACCGCTTCAAATATCGTACTGGATTCTTCGATAGGAGGTTTTGGCGTAACCCAGAGAGCGTACAGTATGGTCGTTACCTCCGCGCAGGTTGCGGGATTTAATTTCCTTCACGACCTTTCGGAACAAAAAGCTAATTTTAGTAACGGCAACGCGGTAGCTATTACTTTTGGTGATAACGTAAGAGCCGGAGGTTATGGCGTCGAACTGATAGTGACTTATAACTACACCGGAGAAAGCAAAGCGTTTACAAACAGTTATTCCGTTCTAGCGGGGCAAGCGGTTAACGGTATCTCGCTGTCTTCTGATCAGACATTTAATACCTGGTTCCCTTATTGGTATAGTACAAATAACGGCACTTTGACATTAAGAAATGCGGGCTTAAGAGCGGACATTACAGAGTGCAATAGCACTTCCGGCGGGACTTCTGCAACCGGTGATTACACGACAACCCAGGGGATAAACTCCACAAGTACTCAGACCGTTTCCCACAGGACAAATACCGAAACTCACGGGGATTCTGTGGTCTACAAAAATTCGGGACAAATAACGGAAACAACAACTTCCGCTACAGCAAATTACTCTGTCAGTACCGAAGCAGCTGCTTTTGGTAGTGTTTTTCACGGGACATATTCATATTTCTTTCCGCCCAAGCCGCCTGTTTCATTAGTTCAATATAAAGCAAACGGCAGTACAGTGCTTACAACCGGGGAATATACGAATGAAACAACAGCTGTTATGAAATTTACTATGGACTCACCGCTTGCAAGCGAAACTTTGATACCGCAGGTGGAGATAAAGCCTGTCGGTACTTCTTTTACCGGAACCGCGAATTATACGGGAACAGGGGTTGCTTTTTCCGG
>MFGS01000122.1:474-3600 GCA_001778355.1 Candidatus Firestonebacteria bacterium RIFOXYA2_FULL_40_8 | reverse complement strand
ATGGGAGTTCTCCGTGGGTTTCTTATCCGACTTCAACACCGAATGCTGAATCAGTTACGGATATCGGTTGTGATACCGCAGTACCGGGTGTGACAAATAATCAGGCAGGGGATGATACGTGGAGATCCGCGGCCGGGACAACATATAATGTGGATTTTACGGATGCCGGCGGTGCGAATTTAAATTACGTTCAGTATACGGTTTATTCCGCGACAGGCCAGACCGGGACCCAGCTGGTTACCTGGACTACAATTGCGACAAATATAAATGCGGCTTCCTACGCCACGGACTGGCAGGTGGCATATGCTTCGTTACAGCAGGGGACGAATTATGTTTCGGTAAGGGCGTACGATAATTCGGGAAATACTTTCTCTCAAAATGACGTGTTCTATGTCAGAAAGGATACGACCGCTCCCGGAGTTACAAATAATCAGATCGGCGATGATACCTGGAGAGCGGTTTTGGGAACAACGTACAACGTGGACTTTTCTGATGCCGGCGGGGCTAATTTAAGTTATGTTCAGTATGCCGTTTATTCTGCAACGGGGTTGACCGGCTCACAGCTCGTTACGTGGACAACAATTGCAACAAATATAAATGCTGCTTCATATACCACGGATTGGCAGGCGGCTTACGCGTCTTTACAGCAAGGAACAAATTATGTTTCAGTCAGAGCGTATGATAACGCGGGAAATACCGTATCTCAAAATGATGTGTTCTACGTGAAGAAAGATACGGGGAATCCGGGAGTAACAAATAATCAGGCCGGAGATGATACCTGGAGATCGGCTTCCGGGACAACGTATAATGTGGATTTCACGGATGCGACCTCGCTTTTAAACTATGTTCAGTATACCGTATATTCCGCTACGGGGCAAACCGGTTCACAGCTTGTTACCTGGACAACAATTGCGACAAATATAAACGCGGCGTCTTATACCTCCGACTGGCAGGCGGCTTACGCCTCTTTACAGGAAGGCACAAATTATGTGTCGGTAAGGGCTTACGATAATTCAGGAAACACCTTCTCTCAAAATGACGTGTTTTACGTGAAGAAGGATACAGGAAATCCCGGGATAACGAACAATCAGACCGGTGATGACACGTGGAGGGCAGCCGCAGGGACAACGTACAATGTGGATTTCACGGATGCGACGTCGCTTCTTAACTACGTTCAGTATACCGTTTACTCCTCGACCGGACAGACCGGTTCACAGCTCGTTACCTGGACAACAATTGCTACAAATATAAATGCATCGACCTACACAACTGACTGGCAGGTAGCATATGCTTCTTTACAGCAAGGGAGTAATTATGTTTCAGTGAGAGCTTTTGATAATACGGGAAACACGCTGTCACAAAACGATGTTTTCTACGTGAAGAAGGACACAATTAATCCCGGAGTTACGAATAATCAAACGGGAGATGATACATGGAGAGCCGCGGCCGGAACAACGTACAATGTGGACTTTACTGATGCCGGCGGGGCGAATTTAAATTACGTGGAGTATACTGTTTATTCTGCTACCGGGCAAACCGGGACGCAGCTGGTCACGTGGACAACTATTGCCACAAATATTAATGGCTCAACTTATACAACGGACTGGCAGGTAGCTTACGCCTCGTTACAGCAAGGAACGAATTATGTCTCAGTAAGAGTTTATGATAATGCGGGAAATGCTGCGGCGCAAACTGACGTTTTCCATGTCAAAAAAGATACCGTAAATCCGGGGATAACAAATAATCAGACAGGCGATGATGCATGGAGAGCGGTCTCAGGGACAACATATAATGTGGACTTTTCCGATGCGACCTCGCTTCTTAATAATGTTCAGTATAAAGTATGTTCAGCAACGGGTCAGACCGGAACAGTTATTAAAGATTGGACTAATATTGCAACGGGAATAAACGCAGCCACTTACACGACGGACTGGCAGGTGGATTTTGCATCCTTGCAGCAGGGGACGAATTATGTTTCAGTCCGGGTTTATGATAATTCCGGAAACACCCTTTCTCAAAATGACGTATTCTATGTTAAGAAAGACAGTGCAAATCCCGCAATAACGAATAATCAGACCGGAGATGACAGTTGGAGAGCCGCTTCAGGGACAACGTACAATGTGGACTTTTCCGACGCGACCTCGCTTCTAAATAATGTTCAGTACAAAGTGTGCGCCGCGACAGGACAGACGGGAACGGTTCTGAAGGATTGGACAAATATCGCAGCGGGAATAAACGCCGCCACTTACACGACAGACTGGCAGGTGGATTTTGCATCCTTACAGCAGGGGACGAATTATGTGTCAGTCAGGGTTTATGATAATTCCGGAAATACCCTTTCACAAAATGACGTATTCTATATAAAGAAAGATACGACGGCTCCCGGGTTTACAAATAATCAGGCAGGTGATAATACCTGGCGCACCTCCGCGGGAACTTCTTACGATGTGGATTTTTCCGACGCGAGCTCGCTCTTGAACAATGTCCAATATACTGTCTATAGCGCTACCGGCCGTACCGGTTCGATGCTTAAGGACTGGACGAATATTGCGACAGGAATAAACTCTTCTTCTTACTCAACCAACTGGCAGGTGGATTACTCTTCCCTGCAGGAAGGGACCAATTATATTTCCGTGAGAGCTTATGATACCGTCGGCAATAATGCCATTCAAAATGACGTATTCTATGTGAAAAAAGATATAGTTGACCCCGCGATAACGGTGAATCAGATCGGTGATGATACCTGGAGATCAGCGGCAGGGACAACTTATAATGTGGACTTCTCTGATGCGACCTCGCTTCTTAATAATGTTCAGTATAAAGTTTGTTCTGCGGCAGGGCAAACCGGGACGGTGCTTAAGGATTGGACAGATATTGCAGCAGGAATAAATGCCTCGTCATATGCGACGGATTGGACAGTGGATTTTGCTTCACTTTCCGCAGGTACTAACTATGTATCAGTAAGAATTTATGATAATGCGGGAAACACCGTTTCCCAGAATGATGTGTTTTATATCAAGAAAGATACATCGGCGCCGGGTGTTACGAATAATCAGACGGGGGATGATACGTGGAGAGCTGCGGCTGGGACCGCTTACAATGTGGATTTTTCGGAAGCCGGCGGGT
>MFGS01000122.1:0-294 GCA_001778355.1 Candidatus Firestonebacteria bacterium RIFOXYA2_FULL_40_8 | reverse complement strand
AGGGAACAAATTATGTTTCAGTGAGGGCTTACGATAATGCGGGAAATACCGTTTCCCAGAATGATGTGTTTTATGTAAAAAAAGATACCGGGGTTCCGGGAATTACCAACAACCAGACCGGGGATGATACCTGGAGGACTACTGCAGGTACCGTTTATAATACGGATTTCTCTGACGCTGTTTCACAGCTCTCTTATGTCCAGTATACGATTTATTCCGCAACAGGGCAGACGGGAACCCAGCTTAAGCCCTGGACCACGTTTGCTTCAGGAATAAATTCCGCGTCTTATAACT
>MFGS01000121.1:6558-7172 GCA_001778355.1 Candidatus Firestonebacteria bacterium RIFOXYA2_FULL_40_8 | reverse complement strand
TATAACTGGCGGGGTATCCGGGAATTTTTCAAAAGTAAACCTTGGAATTTTAACCACGCAATAATCGATTGTGGGCTCGAACGAAGCAGGTGTTTCTTTTGTGATATCGTTTCTAATTTCATCCAGCGTGTACCCTATCGCAAGCTTTGCGGCTATTTTTGCGATAGGAAACCCCGTCGCTTTTGATGCCAGCGCGGACGAACGCGACACGCGGGGGTTCATTTCTATGATAACCATCCGACCGGTTTTCGGATCAACTGCAAATTGGACGTTTGACCCGCCGGTTTCTACTCCTATTTCCCTAATGGCGGCAAGGCTCTGGTCCCGCATTTTTTGGTATTCTTCGTCGGTCAATGTTTGGGCCGGCGCAACAGTTATTGAATCGCCAGTGTGCACGCCCATTGCATCTAGGTTTTCGATTGAACAAATAATTACTACATTATCTTTTAGATCCCGCATAACTTCAAGTTCATATTCTTTCCAGCCGATAATTGACTGCTCTAAAAGTACCTGGTGAATCAAACTTGCTTCTATCCCAACTTTTGATTTTTCTTTAAGCTCCTCAAGATTATAAGCAATACTGCTTCCGGAACCGCCAAGCGTAAAAGCAGGAC
>MFGS01000121.1:0-6510 GCA_001778355.1 Candidatus Firestonebacteria bacterium RIFOXYA2_FULL_40_8 | reverse complement strand
CAACGGTATACGCAGGAAAGCTTAAAGGAACGGAAAGACCGATTTTTTCGACAGCTTCTTTGAATAATATTCTATCTTCAGCTTTTTTTATTGCTTCTATTTTTGCGCCAATAAGTTCAACACCATATTTTGCAAGTATTCCTTTCTCTGCCAGCTCTACCGCAACATTGAGTCCGGTTTGACCGCCAATAGTTGGGAGAAGCGCATCCGGCCGTTCTTTTTCTATTATTTTTGCCACCATTTCTGCGGTTACCGGCTCAATATAAGTACTATCCGCAAATTCGGGATCCGTCATTATTGTTGCCGGATTACTGTTAACTAAAACAACTTCATATCCTTCTTCTTTGAGTGCTTTGCAGGCTTGTGTACCAGAATAGTCAAATTCACATGCCTGGCCTATTACAATTGGTCCGGATCCGATAAGTAATATTTTCTTAATATCAGTACGCTTTGGCATTTATCTGTACCCCTCTCATTAAAAAACCGTCCGCCTCTTTTCGAGACGGACGGTGTCTGTTTTTCCATATAACAAGCTTAAGTTACTCCTTTGTCTTCTCTTCGATCATCTCTTCTTTTGAAACTTCAGGTGCCGGGGCAACAACCGGGGCAGCTTCAGGAACTGCTTCTTCCATTTCTTTTTTCACATCAGGAACTACTGTTTCTTTTTTTACTTCGGATTCTTTATTTTCAACAGCCGGAGCAACATTTTTAATTTCAGGAACTGCGACAGCTTTATTTTCTTTTACGGGCTCTGCTGTTTTATCCTGTCTTACGGGAGGAGGAACAGGCTTAGGCTTCCTTTTCCCGGTTTGTTTTGAACCATAGTTTTCTTTTCCTATAATATACTTTGCAGGATTTGATTTAAATTCATTCAGATGTAATAACCCGTCAAAGTAATAAGTTACACCGTTAAAATCATGGGACATGAAACTTGATTTTCCTCTTGTCTTTTTTTCCTGCCGTCCGCAGATTTCACAAGTATCAATAGATTTGGCATAATTAAACTGGTCTTTATCAAATTGAGCTTTAGCATTTCCATTTAAAAAATAGTAATTTTTATTCAGATAACTGGAGGTAAGAGTGTCTTCGTTAACATCTATAGGTACACCTGTTACAGGACAAACTGCTTTGTCAGGTCTCGGTATTACATACTTTGGAGCTTCTTCTTTAGTTACTTCCTTAACATTTGACTTAAAACCACTCCCTTTTTTCTTTGGAGTTCTGGTATATATATCTACTGCAAACATTGAACCACTAAAAAAAAGTACTAATACTAGCAAGGCTATTTTTTTCATACTAAACACCTCCCAAAAGGTATTTTATGTATTATCACACAAACCCATATAAATGTCAATATATAATATTATTCAATACATTTCGATGTTTTTCATCAAAATTTATTGCATTCAAGCCAGAGCTCAAACTGAAGAAGGAGCCATAACTCTTTCGATCTGTCTTTCTTTCCCTTCAAATGTTCATTAAACAATTTCTGTATTATTTCTATATCGATATAAGGCAGACAAGAGGGCTTAACATCCAGCAGTTTATTCGAAAAGTACTTTCCGAGTTCGCCTTTAAACCAGGAAGAAAGAGGTATTCCAAAACCATGTTTTTTGGCTGATAATGTTTTTTCCGGCAATATGTCTTTAAAACTCTCCCTTAAGACGTGTTTCGTTATACCTTTATTGATTTTAAAATCCGGAGGCAGCAGTGCCGCTATTTCGATAACCTCCGTATCCAGGAAGGGCGATCTTGTTTCCATAGAGTTCGCCATAGACATTCTATCCATTTTAACGTTAAGATTTTGAGCAAGGTAAGTCTTCATATTCAGATACAAAAGTTTATGAAGCAGCGGAAGCTCCGTCAAGCATTTCAAATAAACGTCTTCAGACCGCGTCACTCTGCCGTATCCTGTTTTCTTATATATTTTTTTAATCAGTTCTTCATTAAAGACAGTTATCCATTCGTGATGTCTGGACATAACATCTTTATTTTTTGCAGCTCCAAAGAATCTTTCCAAACGCCGTCTCATTCCGGAATAATCATCACTTCTTGGAATTAAAGAAGCCAAGACCCTGCCTGCTGGGAAAAAAATATCCGGAATTTTATCCGCCAGAAGCGCGGCTTTAAATCTGTCATAACCCGCAAAAGCTTCATCGCCGCCGTCGCCGTTTAGTGCCACGGTAACATTTTGTTTTGCCATCTTACAAACAATATACGCAGGCAATGCCGAAGGGTCACCGCACGGCATATCATAGCTCTCACTAATCTTCTCCAGCAGAGAAATATCTTTTACGCAGGCAGACATCTCTGTATGTTGCGTTTTATAATGTCCGGCCAAAAAAGCAGCAGATTTCCTTTCGTCAAAACTTTGATTATCCTCAAAACCGACAGTAAAGGTATTTACTTTTTTGCCCAATAATGAACTGATAACCCCGGTTATTATGGCCGAATCAATACCTCCGCTTAAAAATACTCCAAGCGGAACATCACTCACAAGCCGTTTCGATATTGCATTTATAACTGAACCTCTAACTGCCTTCTTTGCCTCTTCGAAAGAATACAGCAAAGCAGCATCTTTTTCAATGAATTCAAGCTCCCAATACTTCTCGACCTGGTTTATTTGATCATCCTCGACAATAAGGGAAGAAGCCGGCGGAATTTCATAAATACCATCATAGAATGTTTCCGGACCATTTATATAACCATAAGTCAAATATTCAGGAATTTTTTTCTCATTGATTCTCTTGCTTACGAAAGGCAGAGAAAGCAGCGCTTTTATTTCTGAAGCAAAAGCAAACATCTTTCCGTCATAGTAATAAAATAATGGTTTTTTTCCTGTACGATCCCTCGCTAAAACTAAACGTCCTGTCTTTCCATCCCAGATAGCTATTGAAAACATGCCGTCAAACAGTGAAAAACACTTACTGTCATACTCTTCAAACGCATGCGGAATTATTTCAGAATCAGTTTTAGTTTTAAATATGTGGGCTTTTCGTTGAAGCTGCTCTTTTAAACTCCGGTAATTATAAATCTCCCCGTTAAAAACAACAGCTACCGAGTTATCTTCATTTTCAACAGGCATGTTGGCAGAATCCGAAAGATCAATTATTTTAAGCCTGTTGGAACCTAAAAAACAGGATAACCCGTCCTTCTTGTAAAGTTTGATATTCGTTGAATCAGGCCCGCGGTGCTTTAGAAGCAAGCCCATGCCCAAAAGCCAGCTTTCTTCTATCTTTGTTCCGTTAAAACTTATGACCCCGTATATTCCGCACATGTAATAAGCAGTATCCTATTCCCTGATCCATTCAAACTTTCCGTTTTTAACCTTATAAAAATAGAAGTTAGTGTTTTTCCTATCTCCTTTTCCGTCAAATTCAATGTTTCCTGTAACACCCTTAAAATTCTTTATTTTCCTTACGGTCTCAGATATGTTTTTTCTATCCGTTGTTCCGGTCTGCCTGTAAGCTTCGATAATAAGGTTAGCGGCATCATAAGCATACGGCGCATAAGTTTGAATTTCTCCAAATCTGTTTTGAAAGGTTTTTACAAACTCTTTGGCCGTATCAATATCTTCAAAAGGCGGGGCTACAAAACTAACAACTGCACCTTCGCTTTTTTTCCCTGACAATTCCACAAAAATAGGGTTGTAGCAGCCGTCTCCGCTCATATAAAGAGCTTTTATACCAAAATCAGACATTTGCTTGCAAATTAAGGATCCTTCATTATACATACCTGCAAAAAAAACAACCTCAGGATTCAGCGGTTTTATCTTGGTCAATACCGATGAATAATCCATTTCCTTTACGGTTATTCCTTCAAAAGCAATTACTTTTACACCAAGTTTTATCGAATTTAATTTAACCTCTTCAGCCAGCCCTTGACCGTAGGATTGGCGGTCATGAATAATTGCAATTTTCTTTTTCTTTAATTTACCGGCAATAAATTTCGCAATTGCAACACCCTGTACATCATCCGTGGCACAGGTTCTAAAAACATTATTTAATGAATTCATTGTTAATTTAGGGTTTGTTGCCGAAGGCGTGATCATCACCAGACCGGATTTATTATAAATCTCAGAAGCCGGTATGGCGCAGCTGGACACTAAATGTCCGACAACACCGATTACATCAGTATTATTTGAAAATTTATGCGCTACGGTCACAGCATCTTTAGGATCGGATTTATCGTCATAAGCAATAAATTTAATTTTCTTTTTCAAATCACCTTTAGCGTTCGCTTCTTCTATCGCCAATTCTACGGCATGCGATATATCCTGTCCGATCGCGCTTTCCTGTCCGGTTAAAGCAGAACCTACTCCTATTACAACAGTCTCACCCTTTTTCGCGCAGCCGATAAGGAATACCATGGAAACAGCTGAAATAAATATATACAGATATCTCTTTATCGTCATTTTTAACTCCTTAAAATACGTTACACGTTTGCACGTTACTCACGTTGCTAACGTTCTACACTAATGTGGTAATAATATAATAACAAAAACACCGGATCCCAGATAAAAGCACTCTGGGATGACAGAAGAAAAATCACTCTTCTGTCACCTTAAACTTATATTTCACCTTTACTCACTTTCCCCACATTGTTCATCCGCCTAGGCGCCCTCCAAAGGCGGGTTAAGAGCAAGATTTCGCGAAGACTTAGTGTTGTATATTTAATACTTCGCTCAACCTGCAGTTATTTTTGTTCTTTCTGTTCTTGCTTCACTTACTTTACTTGCTTTAGTTGCTGTTCTTACACCAGCTTCACCTTCAGGCTTCCGCCGTTTCTGCTGATCTCCAACTTGCCTTCTTTTGCCAGCCAGCCAATACCAATATATAGCATAGAATCCGGAAGACTTAGATCCTTTTTTATTTTATAGACCGAGGTCTCCCCGTGCTCTTTCAAATATGACCAAATTTTCCCCGGAGCATTCAATACTTCGTCCATCATATAGCATCACCTCTTTTTTGATTTTAACACAAGATATTAATTACTTCAACTGACTGTCTATTAGTTCAACTATATGCATTACCCTTATTTTTCTCCCTGATTTCCGCAAAAGACCGTTTATCTGCATTTTGCAGGCGGGGCAGGATGTAAGGACAGTGTCTGCTTTAGTTTTCAAAATAGCTTCTACTTTTCCTTTTCCTATCCTGGCTGCTATATCCGGAAAATAGATATGATAGAATCCTCCGGAGCCGCAGCATTGCGCTGTTTTTTCCGGATTCATTTCAACATACTGAACTCCCGGCAGCCGGGCAATTACAGCACGCGGTTCTTTTACGGCATTTAAGCTATTTACCATGTGACAAGGATCATGATAGGTTGCCTTTAAAGTTATTTCATTTAAGAGAAGTTTTAATTCTTTTTCTTTAGCCAGGAGCTGTGTTATTTCAACAAACTTTGATTCAAGCTGATCAAGTTTCTTCAGATACTCTTCATCATCACAGAATAACTCGTAATATTTCTCTTTAAAAGCCACAGCGCAGGTCGGGCAAGTAAATAGTATATGGTCAAAACACTGATTACTCATAAGATCTACATTATGTTTTGCATTTTTGATAACGGCTTTTCTATCCCCGCTTATGAGCATCGGGATACCGCAGCACCTTTCGTCTCCGGAAATCATAACATCATAACCCAGTTTACCCAACACTCTGACAGCGCTTCTTGCGGTATTACCGTAAATATATTTATCGACACAACCTGCAAAGTAAAACACTTTTTTAGAACCATTGTTTTTAAGTTTAACAGGGGAAAGAGGCCTGGCCAATTTAGGAATATCGTTTAGATTTAAAGCTCCCGCATGAACATTAAAAGGCAGTGAATCGATAAAATTATTATAAACAACCCTGGCCCAGAAGGCAGAAAGCGCGCGCGTACTGTTGTTATTCATAATAAATTTCATACCGCGCTTAATAAAGTCATGACCGTATTTCTGAAAGAGATCTTCTCTTAATTTTTGTATAACAGCCGGAGTTTCCAGAGAACTCGGACAATTTTTAAAGCAGGCTCCGCACATCAGGCAATTCTTCATTACCTTGAGAATAATTTTATCTGACACCCTTTCTTTCATTGACAAGGCTTTTATTTGACGGAGCTTACCTCTGGGGGAAACTATCTCCTCTCTAAGATCCTTATATACCGGACAGGAATTCAGACAAAAGCCGCACCTTAAGCATCTTTCCGGTATATCTTTAATCTCCTTCATTTTTCTTTTTGTCCCGAAAACGGTTTCATAATTTCAACGACGGAACTGCTTATTTTGCCCTGAATATCTTCCGCTCTTTCATAATCAAATGTTATCGAAGCCTCGGTTGTGCCTGTTTGAACATCAATAATGGAGACACGTATTATTTTTTTCGCGCCCAGAGACATAACAGAACCCGTAATAATATACTTCATCGGATCTTCAAGTTTGACACTGTCCTCCGAACCCTCTGCCAGTTTTGCGGCTTGTCCGGCAAGTCTGCTCCCCAATTTTCTGCGGTCCACGAATTTTACCTGCGG
>MFGS01000120.1:4211-11403 GCA_001778355.1 Candidatus Firestonebacteria bacterium RIFOXYA2_FULL_40_8 | reverse complement strand
AAGGCGGATCCGCTGTGAAGCAGCGAGACCTCGCCGAAGGCGGGCAGGTGGCTAGCGCATCCACCTAAGCGGATGGTCGTTCTCCCGAAGGGAGAAATCTCGCCGGAATCTGCGGACCCGATTAGCGGTTGGATATTAAATTAAAAGTATTAATTAAGTTTGAGTTTGTTTATGTCGGGGCGTGGCGCAGGTGGCTAGCGCACTCGCTTGGGGTGCGAGTGGTCGCCCGTTCAAATCGGGTCGCCCCGACCAATTAACCCCATATATGGGGTTAACAATGTACACTGTTTACGTATTGTTAAGCGAAAAAGACGGTAAAACATATACCGGATGTACGAATAATATCGAGAGAAGATTTTCAGATCATAATAACGGAAAGGAAATTGCTACAAAAGGCAGAAAACCTTTTAAAATGATTTATTCTGAATCCTATCCTGACTTGAGCTCAGCTAGAAAAAGAGAAATATTCTTTAAAACAGGAAAGGGAAAAGAATTTATAAAGCAAAACTCTGCATGTCCAATCTAACAAAATTACTTTCAACCAGGATTTTTTAATATGAAACCAAAAATAATAATAACCAACGATGACGGCATCAATGCAGCCGGTATTAAAGCGCTTGAAAAGATTCTAAAACCGGTGGGGGAGGTATTTGTTGTTGCCCCGAGTCAGGAAAGAAGCGCCGCGGGACACTCAATCAGCTTTAACCACCCTTTAAGGGTCAATTTCATGGATAAACATCATGTAGCTGTGGATGGGACTCCGACAGATTGCGCGATGTTTGGGTTCTATGGACTGTTAAAACGTGAAAAACCTGCCCTTTTAGTATCCGGAATAAATCACGGGGTTAATCTCGGGGACGATATTACGTATTCAGGTACAGTCTCCGCGGCTTTAGAGGGGACGCTTTTGGGTATTCCTTCTATTGCATTTTCGATGCAATACGGTAAGAAGATAAATTTTCTTCTTGCTGCAATGTTCATTAGAAAAACCTGTAGTAATGTTATAAGAAAAGGGCTTCCTGAAAACACTTTTTTAAACATTAATATTCCAAATTGCACAAAAATAAAAGGTGTGGAAATCGTCCGGCAGGGAAAACGTATTTACCGTGACAAGATGATGAAGAAAACAGATCCCCGTGGAAAATCATATTATTGGCTGGGAGGTAAAGAGCCCGGGTTTGTTAGAGAAGACGGTACTGATTTTTCTTCAATTGAAAACAAAAAAATAGCAATAACACCCCTTAAATTTGATTTTACTAATTTTCAAGCATTTGACAGCATAAAAGATTTGATATAGATATTAAGAAATAATTTATGCTGGATTGATTATAATCTATATGTTAAAATAACATGCTATATTAATGGTGTTTAAGTCAGGGAAGTAGCCGGGACCCGCCTAAAAGATTGGCGGACAGGTTGCAAAATTAGCAATCAGCAATTAGGTATTAGGAATTGTATTATGTCGGGGCATAGCGCAGGTGGCTAGCGCGCCTGGTTCGGGACCAGGAGGTCCCCAGTTCAAATCTGGGTGCCCCGACCATTATGATTGATAATAGCTGATAGCTAATAACTAATAGTTGTAGTTGCTCGATTCATCGATCGGACCAGTTGCGGTCTGATTAATCAGGAAACTACATTGCGACACATCAGTCTCTACTAGTAATTAGTTATCAGTTATTAGGAGTTATATTATGCGGTTTTAGGCGGCCGCTACTTATTGAAAAAAGTAAATATTTTTAATATTATTTTATTATTCATTATTTTCACTGCGGCAGTTTCTGCCGTAAATGGGGCAACTTTTGGCGGGCTGACAGGGATGTTCAATATCCCGACAGCTGATGCTCTTTCAAATAATGAACAAACAGTATCAATACATAAGTATCAGTTCAAGTATACATATGGTTTACAAAATGTTCTGGAGATGGGTGTAAGGACAAGTATTGAGAAGGTTACAACTTTTGAAGAGCTGGGACGAAATTTTACTTTTAATTTTAAGATTCGCGCTTTAACTCAGAAAAAGAGTTTTATTGATCTTGCTGGAGGCGGGGAACATACAGATTATTTTCTTTGCGCCGGCAAGACCTTAAAAGATTTGAACAATCTGGATATAACAATTGGTACGGGAAACGGAAGGTTTAACTGGTTTTTTATCGGACTTTCTATGCCGGTTGATACCATTACCAGGTTAGGTTTTGAGTATGACGGGACTGACTATAATTCCGGATTACGCATGGTTCTTTCCAATAAAATTACGTTTGATTTTTATTTTAAGGGTATAAAAAAGATGCTTGAAAAACCATACCTTAAAGATGTTATAAGCGATCATTTAGTTTTTGGTATTTCTTACACGGAATACTTGAGTATAGATCTTGGAGGAATATTTAAGTAATATGGATAATATTTTAAGAATATATCTTAAAGAAATAAGCAACTTTCCTTTGCTTTCTGCAGAGGAAGAAGCTAAGCTCTTTAAGCTTGCGGATAAAAATAATAAAAAAGCAAAATTGTTGCTTATTAACTCGAATTTACGTTTGGTTGTCAATATTGCCAAACGTTATACCAGATTTGGCGTACCCCTGGTAGATTTAATCGAAGAAGGAAACCTCGGGCTGATAAAAGCGGTGGGGAAATTTAAAATTTCAAAAGGTTTTAGATTTTCGACTTACGCTACATGGTGGATAAAACAATATATTATTCGTGCTCTTTCAAATCAGGGCAGGTCGATACATTTACCTGCTCACATTATTGAAATTCTTAACAGATATGTTAAGACGACAACACTCTTAATGCAAAAGCTCGGCAGAGAACCGAGCGTAGAAGAAGTTGCTAAGAAATTAAAACTGACTATAGAGAAAACAAGGAAAATAATAGAAATATCCGAGATGCCTATATCTCTAAATCTGTTGTCACAGGAAGATGATAAAAGAACGCTTGAAGATCTTATTCAAGACCGGACATATATGTCGCCTTCAGATTCGCACATGATGGAATCACAAAACGCGGAGCTTGATAAAATACTGGGCAAATTGAATCCGAGAGAAAGTAAAGTAATAAGATTAAGGTTCGGACTTAAAGAAGGAACACCGCATACACTTGCGGAGACAGGTAAAATATTCAGGATAAGCAGAGAGCGGGTAAGACAAATAGAGTTGAAAGCGCTAAGGAAGCTCCGCCATCTTGTAGGAACTAAGGATAAACAACTGGAATATATGTTTCAATCAGAGTAAAACGCGGGCCCGTAGCTCACCTGGATAGAGCAACTGCCTTCTAAGCAGTAGGTAGGAGGTTCGAGTCCTCTCGGGCCCGCCATTTTTACGAATATAAAAATGGCGAGGTCTCGCCGATAAGGCGGACCCGCCAAATTTGGCAGAAAGTCGATAATCGAGATTCGAGAAATATTCATAAAGATATCGACTTGGTCAATTTTCGATTCTCGATTCTCAAAAGTTTGTTTTTGCCTTGTAGCAGAGAATCGATAATCGACATTCGAAAATAGATGATGGAGGATTATCGGTTCGGTCTATTCTCGATTTTCTATTTTCAAAAGATTGTTTTTACCTTGTTTTTAATGATATTTTTGATATAATACTAACTCAACAAAGGTGGACGATCTTAATCCGAAGCTCTTCACCGGAATGGTCTTAACATAGAAATAAATAATTGTATTGAGTTTAAGATGGGCCATTAGCTCAGCTGGTAGAGCAGCCGACTCTTAATCGGGAGGTCGTGGGTTCGATTCCCCCATGGCCCATATTAATTCAATACCTTGTTCTTAAAAGTATTTTAAGAGTACGGAAATGGGCTATTAGCTCATCCACCTCAGGTGGACGATCTTAATCGGGAGGTCGTGGGTTCGATTCCCCCATGGCCCATATTTATTTAAGATAATAGTTGAAATATTTGTAATATAAAGCGGCCACGACCTCCGAGGGGTTGTAGGGGAAACTTACGTGTCCCCTACGCTTTAGAGAGGGTAACAGCGAGTCCTCATTTGGATGAGCGCCAAAGGGAGTGTAAACTCCCTTTGGGGAGCGAAAGCGACGAGGGGGTGGGTTCGATTCCCCCATGGCCCATATTTATTTAAGATAATAGTTGAAATATTTGTAATATAAAGAACAATTTCGGTCTATTGCTCGATTTTCCATTTTCATAGTTTTTAGTTTCTTTAATACCTCGGCCTTAATAAATTGATTGATTTTAAGGAGCGAGGGTGGCGGAACTGGCATACGCGCTGGACTTAGGATCCAGTCCCTCACGGGTTGCGGGTTCAACTCCCGCCCCTCGCACCAAGACAATTACTGATTGCTAATAACTGATTACTAATTAAGAAGTGAATAGATTTGAATATAGATTGAAGATTTGCTATAATACTCAACATGCGGGCGTAGTTCAGTGGTAGAATGTCTCCTTGCCAAGGAGAAGGTCGAGGGTTCAAGCCCCTTCGCCCGCTCCAAATTTTACGTTTATCGTAAAATTTAGAAAATAGAGAATCGAGAATAGATTAAGGTAGTGTTATTTTTTATGAGCCCTAAAGGTGTTTATGGTTTTCTTTTAGACCTTACGGACCTTAAGACTTTAGACGTTGTTCTTGTCGGGCGCTTAGCTCAGCTGGTTAGAGCACTGCCCTTACAAGGCAGGGGTCACAGGTTCGAACCCTGTAGCGCCCACCATGAAACGATAAGTACAAAGTACGAATTACAAAGTATAATTTTAGGAAGGCGGAAGAAAACCTCCGCCAAATTTAGTTTCGGATTTCGAGTTTAGAGTTTCGAATTTGTTTTTATTGCGGGGTCGTGGTGCAGCTGGTTCAGCACGTCTGCCTGTCACGCAGAAGGTCGCGGGTTCGAATCCCGTCGACCCCGCCAATTTAACCTTCGGTTAAATTGGCGAGGTCTCGCCTGAGAGCGGACCCGCCAAAGCAGCGAGGTCTCGTCGTAAGACGACCCGCCAAATACCATCTTTACACCTTTAAGGGGTGGGAGAATTATCCATAGTGGAAAAATTGTGTTTTATTTGTACATTCTGTTAAATGAAACTAACACTCGGACTTATACCGGTGTTACGGATAATATTGAGAGACGGTTAAGACAACATAATGCCGGAAGAGTCAAGTCGTCAAAGCCATATAGACCTTACCGGGTATTCTATACCGAAGTTTTTGAAACATTAAGCGAAGCTGTGCAAATGGAAACTTACTATAAAACCTCGGCCGGTCGAAAAAAAATAAAAAGCCTCTTTAATAAATAACAAAGAGCATGAAGAGCTTTGACTTTTGGTTCCACTTTTTGGTATGATGATAAAGCAGTTGAGGGAAATGAGTATCTTTGACTGAATTTAAAAGCATAGCTTTAATTTGGCGAAGCGGTAGCGTTCAACTTTCGATTCTCTATTTTCAAAACAAGTTTTAGTACGGGGTGAAATAGAAGTAAATCAATCAGTAGTTTGTGTTTTTTGTTCTTATTTGATATTCGCGGCATCTTCTCGCCGCGTACAATAAATAGTCACTAGTCATTTGTCATTAGTACTTTTCTTTTTCAGGGGTGAAAATGGAACTACAAGAACATCGTACAGGTCACCGTGAACGCCTCCGCGAGCGTTACTTACGTGCTGGTTTAGAGAGCTTTCATGACTATGAGATAGTTGAGCTGCTTCTCACATTTGGCACACCAAGGCGGGACGTTCGTTTGATGGCAAAGGAGCTTACGGAGCGCCTGGGAGGGATTAGAGAGGTTCTGGATGCGTCTCCTGACGAGCTTACAAAGACAAAGGGACAAAGGGAGTGGGGAAGAACAACGCTATAGCCATCTGCCTGGTAAAAGATATCCTCTCGAAATATCTGGAACAGCGCCTTGAAAACAAAAAGTTCTTATGCCGTTCATCTAAAGAAGTATTTGACTACCTGTACGCCTCTATGAGAGGCCTTGAAAAAGAAGTATTTAAGGTTCTCTATCTGAATGTTAAAAACAATCTGATAAAAGCCGAAACCGCCTTTGAGGGCAGTTTAACCTCTACCTCAATCTACCCCAGAGAAATAGTCAAAAGAGCCATCTCCTGCAAAGCCGCCGCCTTAATTTTCGCCCACAACCACCCCTCAGGCGAAACCGACCCCAGCGAAGCCGATAAAGAAATCACCAAGAGTTTAATCACCGCCGGCACCATCATGGAGATGAAAGTCTTGGACCACATCATTATCGGTAACAATAAATACTTCAGCTTTGCCGATAATAGTTTAATCCGTGAGTACGAGTTACTAGCAAGAGCCAACACCTCAAGGACCCAAAATCGGTCCTGATTTATTAGGCAAAGGTTGAAACAGCGGGGACTGACAACGTTTTTTCGGTGTCTGTCCCCAATACAATAAATTGAATCTGTATTTTGCTTTATAAAACCTTACATTTGTAGTAAAATATTAGGACAAAATGAACTACGCACCGCGATTGATGAAATTGTGGCGGATATTGAGGGGAAATAATATGAAAAAGAAGCAAAAAATAAATCAGAAAATTGCCTTGCGCTCTTCAGCTGCCGAGTATCTTACGTTTGTAGCGGCTGTTGGCAATCAAGAAACGGCAATAGAAATGAGATATGAAGATGAGAATATCTGGCTCACGCAAAAGCTAATGGCGGAACTTTACGGCGTTTCCGTACAGGCTATAGATCAACACACTAAAACCCTTATCAAAGCCGGGGAACTCGATGCGTCAACTATCAAGCAATACTTGATAGTTCAAAACGAAGGTAAACGTGTGGTGCAAGACAGGCTTTTTGAAAGTGATTTTGATCGATTTATGCAGTTGGAGAAAAAGTTAGACCTGCCCGCAGAGGCCTCTGCACAGACGGGGAAAAAAGTGAAAGAGGAAGATAAGAAATAATATGAATATCAACCAAAGCAAAATAGATAAATTAATGCTAAATTCACTTCCAAATACTAAGTTCTACTTCCTGTGGAAATAAAGCTTTCAAGAAAATCGCCTTCTTCGATGACTGTTATCTCTAATATTCCGCGATTTTCGCAGTCCCAGTTGTTCTGATTTGTAAAGCAAATCAAGCGGGCTAAAAAAATAGAAAAAAGTTGAAATAGCGGGGACTGACAACAGCTTCTCGGTGTCTGTCCCCAATTTTAAAGGCAAAGCAAAAATAAGCGAACATATAAAACACATATTTAATGAAGGTGAATTAGAAAAGCAATCAG
>MFGS01000120.1:0-4201 GCA_001778355.1 Candidatus Firestonebacteria bacterium RIFOXYA2_FULL_40_8 | reverse complement strand
CCTTTTAAAGAATTCATAGAATAAGAAAAAAATAATCAACGAATAGTTAAAACAGGCCGGACGCAATTCCTTTCGCGTCATGCCGTCAGGCATATTCTCGAATTTCGATTGCTCGATTGACTTCCTTCCGCGCCCGTAAACACATAGAAAAGCATTATTTTGTAATGAATTATTTAGTTCAAAAACCTTTGTTTTAAGTTACTTTTGTGGTAAAATATTTAAACTAATACTTATTTGGGTGAAGAAAAGGGGATGGAGCAGGGCAAAAATGAAATTAATAGGCTCTGTCCCCGTTATACGAATTGATACGCTTCTTTGAGCGATTTTTTGATATTTCTGGTGGAAAGATTTAAGTATGGAGCGTGTTAACAAAGTTGGAAAAGCAGAGAGAGAGACCGAAATGAAGATTGTTTACTTTGAACGAAATGACTGACGTTAATAATAAAGCCACTCAGATGATTTTGAGGAGATAGATTGGTCAATAGAGTATTTATAATAGGTGCAGGAGCTTCAAAAGCTTTTGGGGTTCCTATTGGCAGGGAATACTTGAAAGCGTGTTTGGAGTTTGGAGTAAAAAGTGATTACAAAAATATCCAAAATCTGCTTGAGTATCTGGAAAAGTTGATCCCCGGCGGTAAAAAGCGGTACGAAAAGCTTACTTTTGAAGAACTTCTCTCCGTTATGCAAAAAGACAGGCTACTTACAAATCGTTTGATGGGTCTTTCTATGCCTGTTGATGCAGAAAAGATATTAATCGGGTGTCTATGTAAATTTCTATGGGACAAATCAAATAACGTTCTTCTTGAAGATAAGATAGTAAGTCTGGAACATATCGCTGATGAAAAATGGCCATATGTTGATTTTATCAATAAACTAGATAATGAGGAAGACTGTATAATAACGACAAACTATGATGCAATGATAGATAGGGCGGCTTGTGTCAGATGGAAAAGCTGCAGATATATCGAATATTCAAAACTGACAGCGAAACTGGGCAAGCCTATTGCCCTATTTAAACCGCTTGGCTCTATCGCATGGATTCCGGAATCGTTTATTCAGAATAGCAGTTTTTCAGCAACAGGAAGAAACGTGTCAATAGATCTCAAAATACACAAGCTTATAGAAAAGTTGACGGATAATCCCGGAATATATATCTACAAAGACCTGCCAAAATATTTTGAAAATGGGACAAATGATTACCCCGTTATAATCCCTCCAACCATTGGAGCTGACGTTCCCGAGTCATGGGGCGAGTTTTTCTTGGAGTTAAACAAACAAATGCTTAGCCGGCTTTCAAAAGCCGATGAAATATATATAATTGGCTACTCGTTTCCAAAATACTATGAGTATTTTAGAATACTTGTCAGAAAAGCGTTGATGTTAAACAGAAAAGAAGTCAAATTCAGAGTAATTAATGTAGATGGAAAATACCTTAAAGAACTCAAGCAAACCATCAAAAGTTTTATCACTAAGAAAAAAGTAGAATACTACTCCTCCGGCTTCGAATCCTGGAAGAATCTTTTTGTAGAAGGCAAAAAAATACCATATGTAGAGTAGTTACTATTTCTGTTAGAAAAAAAGGAAACCCTCCATGTGGGAAAAGCTCCTGCTTCCGGTAATAAGGAAGAAATGAATTAGAGGAGGAAGAGGAACGCCCGCTTATTTTGATAGATGGAGGAAATGAGATGAAAAATATAATTTCAGCACTACTCCTTACAATTCTCTTTTTAAGTAATGTTTTTTCCTTATCGACAGAAGGCAATAGTTCTGATGAAATAACTAAGGCGAGCGAGTTGGTTAACTATCTTTCTGCGGAAAAATACTCGGATTGTGTTAAACTTTTTGACAAAACCATGAGAATGGCTTTGCCTGCGTACAAGCTGAAAGAAACTTGGAAAATGATTATTTCTCAGGTTGGGGCTTTTAAGGAAAGATCGGAAATCCGTAAAGAAGAAATAGGGAAGTATACGATAGTTTATGTTACTTGTAAGTTTGAGAATATTGACTTGGATGCTAAAGTTGTTTTAGATAAAGAAAATAACGTTGCCGGATTGTTTTTTGTTCCGAGTACGAAAAAATCAGTATACAATTTGCCTGCTTATGCAAAACTTGATAATTTTTCAGAAATTGAAGTTATAGTTGGTTCCGGTGAATGGAAATTGCCTGGAACTTTGACTGTACCAAAGGGGAGCGGACCTTTTCCGGCTGTTGTACTTATTCACGGATCTGGACCTCAGGATAGAGATGAGAGTATTGGCCCTAACAAACCATTTAAGGATATTGCAATTGGTTTAGCTTCGAATGGGATTGCTGTTCTCAGATACGAGAAAATAACGAAAGAGTATCAACAAAAGATGGCGAAAATGAGTTCAACGATTACTTTAAAAGAGGAAGTAACTGACGATGTACTTGCTGCTTGCGAGTTGCTTAGGAAAACAGACAAAATTGATAAAAATAGAATATTTTTACTGGGGCACAGCTTAGGCGGTTTGCTTATTCCACGTCTTGGTGTGCTGGATAAAAATACTGCCGGATTGATAATAATGGCCGGAAACACTCGGCCTTTTGAAGATTTGCTTGTGGACCAGGCAAAATATCTATTTTCCCTGAATAATGAAATGTCGGAGAAAGAAAAAGAAGCACAAATGACTGTTTTGATAAAACAGGTTGGCAGGATCCAACAAAAGGATTATAATATCAACACTCCTAGTTTAGAGCTGCCATTAGGTATTCCTCCTGCATATTGGCAGGATTTACAAAAATACAATGCCGTTGAAACTGCAAAAAGCTTAAAGCAACCGCTTTTAGTTCTTCAAGGAGAAAGAGATTATCAGGTTACAAAATTAGATTTTGATGGCTGGAAGTCCAATTTAAAAGAAAAGAACAATGTTAACTATAAGCTTTACCCAAAACTCAATCACCTATTCATGGAAGGTCAAGGTAAATGCACTCCGCAGGAATACTTTATTGAAAGCCATATTGCCGATTATATTATAAAGGATATAATAGAGTGGCTAGGCAAACAGAAGTAGAGCATAATAAGTGACGGGAGGATTAATGAAGAAAATAATGCTACCAATACTAATTCTTTTCTTGATTTCCGGAAGTGCTTTTTCCGAGACAACCAGAAAACTGGTTGTGAATCCGGATAAGTCGAGGGTTTTTACGTTTTGTGATGCGGCTGGGAAAGAGATTGCACAGGAGCTGCGTGATAAAGACGGGAATGTTACAAAGACTACGGGTAAGATTCCGGATGGAGTGGTAAAGCAGTATTATAAAAGCGGGAAAGTTCAGGCGGAGTGGAATTATGTTGGAGGGAAGGCGGAAGGGAAGTATAAAGAGTATTATGAGAGCGGGAAGTTGCAATCTGAAGGTGTTTTTAAAGATGGGACGATGGAAGGAATAAAGAAATGGCAAACTGAAAATGAGATGCTGCGTTATGAGTATACTTTTAAAACCGGAATAATGATTGAGAAAAAAAGCTTCTATCAAAGCGGGAAGCTCTGGACTGAAGGCACTTTAAAGGACGGTAAAGAAGTATTCAGAAAGTCCTACCATGAAGACGGTAAATTACAGGAAGAATGTCCTATTGTTAACGGACAGAGAGACGGAATTTGTAAAAGTTACTATAAAGACGGCCGATACGAGGAGTGTCCTTTTATAAACGGAAAACAAGAAGGTCTGGCAAAAATTTACTCTAATCCTAATAAGGTTAAAATTAACATGGAAGAAGAGTTTAAAAACGGTTTACTCAATGGTATACAAAGAATCTATGGTGTAGATGGAAACGTTCAAAAAGAATTTCATTTTAAAGATGGTAAGCAGTTGGATTAAGGAGAGAGAGTTTAATGTCTTCGGATCAGAGTTTTGTTGATTATATAGTTGACCAGATAGAAAACGCCGGAAGAATTGCTTACCGGAAGATGTTCGGCGAGTATGCGCTTTATTGCAATAACAAGGTAGTTGCTCTTATATGCGACAATCAGCTTTTTGTAAAGCAAACAGCCGGCGGGAAAGATTTCATCGGTGACGTTGTAGAATCCCCGGCCTACCCCGGCGCAAAAATGAGCTTTCTTATCGAAGATAAAATCGATGATCGCGAATGGATGAGTAATCTGATAAGAATCACAGCAAAAGAACTTCCCGAACCAAAACCTAAGAAAGAGAAAACAAAAAATCGTCCTGCAAAATCTAAAAAAAT
>MFGS01000119.1:14052-14194 GCA_001778355.1 Candidatus Firestonebacteria bacterium RIFOXYA2_FULL_40_8 | reverse complement strand
TTTTAAATTTATTGCATATTTGGTAACTGAGGTAGTCATGATAGTCATGCAGATGGATTATTATCCTTTCCTTTTTTGATATTTCCTCTAATTTTTTTATTAATTCTTTTGAGAATGTTCTGCATATTGTTAGTTGATAAGA
>MFGS01000119.1:13752-14042 GCA_001778355.1 Candidatus Firestonebacteria bacterium RIFOXYA2_FULL_40_8 | reverse complement strand
CTGTATGAAGTCAGCTTTAACCAAAAAACGTTAGAGTGGGTACTTAATAAAATAGGAGTTGAATGACAAAGATTTTTTCCGGGTTTGTAAAGCAAAAGACTATAAGAACAGGTGACGGGTAGCGGGTTACGAGTTACGGGTTTTACATTAAGGTGGTATAATCTATTCAAGGAACAATATTATTGTGTCATTCCGTGCTCAGACACGGGATCCAGTGTCTTAAAACATCTAAAGATAAGTTCAAAAATACCGATAGCAACAGGAGAGATCATATGAAAGTTGATACGTTC
>MFGS01000119.1:7461-13734 GCA_001778355.1 Candidatus Firestonebacteria bacterium RIFOXYA2_FULL_40_8 | reverse complement strand
GCACTCCGGGGAAAGCCTATTGCGGTGGCGGGGTGGGCGGATCCGGATAAGAATTATGCGCGGACTATCGTGACGACCGCTTCTTATGAAGCAAGGGCTTATAAGGTAAAAACGGGGATGACCATCCCGGAAGCAAAAAGGTTATGCCCTCATATAATAATCGTAACGGCCGACCCTGATAAATACCTGGACGCCTCTTATAAGATACATGAAATACTTTTGCATTATACGGATCTGGTGGAAGTTTACTCCATTGATGAATGCTTTATGGATTTAAAAGGAGCACAGCTTTCCACAAAAGACGCCGCGTTAAAGATTAAAAAGGAGATAAAAGACAAGCTTGGACTTACCTGCTCCATCGGTATTGCCACCAACAAGCTTGTGGCAAAACTCGGCAGCGACATGAAAAAGCCGGACGGGCTTACGATAATAAACGATGAGGATATCCCGGCGCTTTTTGCCAAGCTTCCCGCGAAAGAACTCTGGGGTATAGGCAGAAGCACTTCAGAACACCTTGGCAAATACGGAATTGAGACGGCTAAACAGCTCGGGGAAGCCGATGACGACCTGATGAAACATGAGTTTGGCATACTCGGACAGAAGATGAAACTCATGGGGCAGGGAAAGTATTTTGACCCCGTAATATCTTATTATAAACCCCGTGAGGTGAAATCCGTCGGGCATTCCCACACCTTTCCCGAAGACACTTATGACCTTGATGTTGTCAGGGCCTTTATGAGGATGCTTTCCGAAAAAGTGGCAACAAGACTGCAAAGATATAATTTAAAAGGACGGGTTATTCATCTCTATGTACGTTACGCGGATTTTACGGGGTTTGGCATGCAAACTACGTTTGACCAGCACACAGACTTCGGGCTTTTTATTTTCAAACAAGCGTATGAAATTTTCAAGACCGCGACACCCCTGCAAAAGAAAGTACGCCTCCTGGGTATCAGCGTCGGCCAGCTTATCAAAGAAAACGGCCAAGCCCTCCTCTTTGAAGAAGCAAAAAAAGACGAAAAGATAAAAGAAGTCTTATTCGAACTGAATGAAAAATACGGAGAGTTCTCGGTAAAACCCGCAAGCGTAATAATAGCGGAAAAATTCGGGATAAAAGAACGTTGTGCGATGATTGGCAAGTATTATTTTGATAGAAAATTAAAATAGAACAATCACTAATAACTAAGCACTAAATTCTAAACAAAAAACAAATACTTAATAATTAAATCTTAAACTAAACCGTTGTAATTACATTAATATCTTCCTTCCGTTTAGTGCTTAGTGCTTTATCCTTAGTTATTGTTTAGTTATTAGTGCTTAGATCTTAGTTATTTTTTCTTGTTTGCTTTTACCTTCGGTTTGACTCCTCCGAAGACTATCCCCACATAAGCCCTGAAAAACACACTTACTTCAGAAAAACCGATATCTTTGAGCCACTTCATCTGAACCTTGCAAGAGGAGAGGATATTTCCTTCGCTGGAAAACTCTTCAATATATTCTTTACGGATAGCCGTCAGGCTTTTTTCTGTTCCTCTTTTTTTGTGGTACTCTCTTAAACTTTCTATAATGGCATTATCCGCCATTTGCGATACAAGTTTGCTTTCCGGAGCAACCTGCTCAATATTAATAAATATTCCTCCCGGTTTAAGCATATTGTAAATCTCTTTATATAACTCCTTCTTCCTTTTATCGGGAAAATGATGGATAGTAAAACCGGAAACAATAGCATCAAACGGAGCATTGTTTTTTACACTTCTTGTCCAATACGAATCCATAAGGTCGGCTGTTACAAAATTCAGATTTGAGATATGGTCCAACAGCTGCTGCTTGGCTTCGCTTAAAACCGGCTCATAAAAATCAACAAGTGTCCCGTAAGCATCCGGATATTGAAGAAGTATCGCTCCCGCAAGAATACCGTTACCGCATCCGATATCGGCAAAATTTTTAACATCTTTTCCGGAGGCCTTTATCGCATCCAGCATCACTTCTATCTGGTCGACAGCATAAGGAATAGCACCCCTGAAATCTTCAATATATTTCCTTACGAATTCCTTATCTCTCCAAACATGGTGTCCGCTAAACTGACTCATTTATATCCTTCCTCATTTTAACTGATATTTCAATTATTATTATACAGTATTTGGATATTTTTTTCATGATATTAATCATGGGACAATATTCCCCGCTTAGAAAAGTAAATTCATAATATTGTCATTCCCGACAAGATTGGGAATCCAGAGTCTTTGTTTTTCAGAAGTAAAAACACGGCCCTCCACAAAGCGCTGGCGGGTGAAAAGAAATCCAGTTCAGGATGACAAAAAATGGGAAAATTCCACAGCTGTTATCCTTGATATACACCTATATTGATGTTAAAATCGGTAATGGAATGGATATATATTGTCATAACAATACTCGGAATAACAACGGTTGCTTTCGTTGCTAAAGCTGCAAGCAGGAATAACATTACGGCGCTCGACCTCACTGCTAACCTTTTTGCAATAAGCACGGTTATTTGTTTTGCCATATTAGCCGCAGGTCCAAGCCAACCAGTAAATCAAAGAGCAATACTCATAGCTTTTATTCCGGGGGTTTGCGGAGGGTTAGCGGTACTTTTATTTAATTACGCCATCCGGCTGGGACATTTCGGATTTTCAAACACAATTTACCGGACTTCTTTTATTCTTCCCATAATATTCTCTATCCTAATGCTTAGAGAAACAATTCAGCTTTCAGCTCTTCTAGGGATAATGCTTACATTACTTGCTATCTTTCTTATATCCTATTCAAACGAAGCATTCTCAAAGATCCGCTCTTCCGAATTCAAATGGTTCATACTTATCTTTCTTGCCTTTCTCTTGAGCGGCGGTCCCAGGATAGGACAAAAGCTCGTAGCTTTTTATAAAGAAAGTACGACTGTTTACCTTTTTCTGTCATATCTGGCCGGCACACTGGTACTGCTGCCAGTTTACTTTAAAACAAAAAGTTATTCCCTGAAATCTCTGCCTTACGGTCTTATCGCCGCAATTGGCAGTATCGCCGGAGTCTTTTGTACGATTTCCGCTTTAAGAGTTCTCCCCTCAAGTATTGTCTTCACTATCACACTCTCCGGCCCCATAATCCTGGGTCTTATACTTTCTCTCGCAGTCTTTAAAGAAAAAATAAAACCAATCGGCTGGCTCGGAATAATTTTAGGTCTGGCGGGCATCATCGTAATCTACCTGCGGAAGTAATCAATTCTCGTAAGGGAAGCAACGGAAGCAAAAGAAGAAAAAGAAGCAGGTGAAGTGAAAAAGAAGGAAACAAGTTATTACTTCGTTCAACCTCCTTCTCCTACTTCCCTTTCTTCACTTACTTCCTTTACTTATCTTCACAAAAGTATTCTATCCAGTTCTGCTCTTGCTTTTACCGACAAACGTTTATAATCCGTGATTTTATACCTGTTTTTTTCCATATCCGTTATCACAATGCTGTTATCCGTTTTAAACCTGACACCTTCTCTTACATTCCGCAAATAAAATTTCTTTTCTCCCCTGTCCGTGATGACATCAAATTCATGGAACCAGTATTTTGTACTTATATATTTTATATCTTTGATCTCCGGAACAAAATATCGTAAGCGGAGGTCTTCCTTGACCATTTCGCGTATTTTAACCGGCAGCTCCTTAAGATGTTCGATTATCCCTATCTCGGTATACTCTGTTCCAGTTTTTATAACAGCGGATATATAATTTTCCGTATCAGTAAAAGGAAATAACAGGATAAAATTAACTCTTTGATACTTTTTCCCGTCAGCGCCGGTTAAAACCAGCGAGCCCTTAACACCTTTTTCTATTTTTATCTTATCCGGCTGAAGTATATTCATAAGCCCTAAACCACCCTTGTCTTTGAAGCCTGCGCCGAAAATTCGCGCTGCATTGTTATTAACTTATGGAATAAACCTTTCTTTGCCATCAGCTCTTTATGCGTTCCAACTTCCACTATTTTGCCTTCTTTTATGGCAATCAGCCGGTTGCAATTCCTCAGAGTCGAAAGCCGGTGCGCTATGGCTATGGTTGTCCTGTTTTTGGTCAGTTTTGTAAGAGCATCCTGGATCTTCTTTTCCGTTTGCACGTCCACCGAGGAGGTAGCTTCATCCAGAATCAGAATTCTCGGATTTCTCAGTATCGCGCGGGCTATTGAAACCATCTGCTTTTCCCCGCCGGAAAGACTATTGCCTCTTTCTCCCACATCCGTGTCGTAGCCGTCCGGTTTTTTAAGAATAAATTCATGTGCATTGGCAGCTATGGAGGCACGGATGACTTCTTCCCTCGTAGCCCCGGGTTTCGCGTAAGCAATATTTTCATAAATTGTACCGTTAAAGAGGAAGGTTTCCTGTAAAACTATACCTATCTGGCTTCTGAGGTCAGAAAGCTTAATATCTTTTATCGGTACTCCGTCGATCCGGAGCTCCCCTTTATTAACATCATACAACCTGCATATAAGATTAACCATAGTACTTTTACCCGCGCCGCTTCTTCCTATAAGACCTATCATTTCATTCGGTTTGATCTCCATGCTCATGCGTTTAATTACCGGTTTATATCTGTTATAGCCGAAGGAAATATTATCGAATTCTATACTGCCTTCGATCTCTTTTTTCGCAACAGGGGAAGAGCTGTCTTTTATCTCCGGCTCGGTATCAATAATATCAAATACCCTTTCCGCCGCGGTAAGGGAGTTGGATATCATCTCGACCATGCGCGTGAGCGTGCGTATAGGATTGTAAAACATGGCAAGATAACCGGTATAAGCGAATATTTCACCAATTGTCAGTTCATTTTTTAAAATTAAACCTCCGCCGACATACCAGACCAGTACCGTGCCAAAAGTAATAAACAGGTGCAAAATCGGATGGTAAATGCCCCACTGGCTTACCATTTCAATTCCGGAATCCCTGTATTCACCGCTTCTTTTTTTGAACTTTTCTATTTCGACTTTTTCCTGTCCGAAGGCCTTTATTACCCTGATACCGGAAACAGAATCATTTACAAGTACTGAAAGCATTGCTCTTTTATGATAAAATCTGTGAAAATATATCCGCACTTTCGGAAAGATCCACTTTAAGAATATCACGGTGGGAATTATAGGTATTAAGATATAGAGGGTCAGCTCCCAGCTTATTAGTACCAGTGAAGTTCCGACTCCGACAAACATGATAACACCTTCAAAGGTAATAGGAACAAAATCCACAAGAAACCTTTGAAGCTCACCCGTATCCTGATTTACCCTGGAAAGAATGGCTCCCGTCTGATTCCTGTCAAAATACGACATTGATAATTCCTGAAGTTTTTCATAAACCGCGGCACGGACATCATAAACCGTTCTGTGCCCGAGCGCTCCCGATAATCTTTCCAGAAAAAAACCGCTGAAAAGTTGTTGGAGCACAAAAGACAGAAGCAGCGCCGCTGAAGCAATGGCAAGCCATTCATATTTAGAAAAGGTCTTTACAATAGTTCCGGGTGTTAAAATATAGTCAATGATCCACCCTGTCAAAGCAGGGGCAACCAAACCAAATGCCGAACCGATAGACATTACCAGTATTATCATCAGAATATTTAATCTATACGGTTTGGTAAAACTCATAATACGGCGCAGGGTCTTTGTTTTATCCGTGCATTTCGGACATTTTCCGAGATCTTCAGGTATGGGCTGATTACAGATTTCGCAGACAGCTTTCGGTTTCAATCGCCCCTTGGTCGAGATCTCTCTTCCTTTAATGATATGATTAATATCTTCCGCTGCCTGATAAAACTCGGAATTTTTAGCGTTAGAATACAGAATAATACGGTAGATGTGCTTTCCGGTGTTAACTTCCAGCGCACTGCTTCCGATAAGATCGACCACTTCCACTTCTTTCAGTTCGTTTAATTTCAGTTCCTGAAGTCTTTCCCCTTTATCGGAATACACGACCAGCTTTTTATTTGTGACAACAAGCCATTCTTCGCCAAAAGAACCGTTTGCGCGTATATCGGAGCATATTACAATGTTAAGTTTTTGCCCGTGAAAGCCGGTTTTTATTTTTTCTTTTAAATATGAAGGTAGTTTTTCTTTTTCCATTTTTTTTATTATTCCTTAATATTTTTCTAAGCGTCCATGAAAAGACTTTTTAATCTGGTATTATAGCCCATTTCGACTATCACCCGTTCCACTTCTTTTTCATCAATCTGCCTGCTCTTAATCAGGTGTCCTTCCGTAAGCGCGTTATCAGCTATAATATTTATCAGGCGGGGATTA
>MFGS01000119.1:5298-7433 GCA_001778355.1 Candidatus Firestonebacteria bacterium RIFOXYA2_FULL_40_8 | reverse complement strand
CTCAATATAATCTTTGGTAATCAAACTTGCAGGAAACTGGGAAAGCACTATCCGTGTTTCAACTCGCTGAAGCAGCGGCGGATTAGTCATAAGTTTTTCTTCCAGAGAAGGAAGTCCGAAGAAAATGCAGGAAAATTTATATTTATTATCCGCCATAAAATCTATCAAACCTCTTATCTCTTCAAATACTTCCATATTGGCTATCATGCTGGCTTCATCTATCATAACAATTACATGCTTTCCGGATTCACAAATACTGTCCAGTCTTCCGGCAACTTTTTCAAAATACTCAGTTTTGTCAACACCCGAAAGATCCAGATGCAGCTGGCGAGCCATCTTTTGCAAAAGCCAGCCGACGCCCATATCACTGTGAATGCAGACTAAAAGAAACGCTTCATATTTCTCAACATTTGCCTCAAGTGAATTGAATAACTTCCGGCTTAATACAGTCTTACCGAGCCCGCATTTTCCATAGACCGTCGTGAGTTGTTTAACACCGTCTACTGATGTCAGGAGTTTTGTATAGGCCTCTCCGAAGGAAGAATTTGAATAGAAATATCTCAGGTCCGGAACATTGGCAAAAGGAGGTTCATTTAAATTATAGAATGAAAGATAGCTCATATTCTAATTTTAGCAGTGAAAATCGTGCTTTTCAATGAAAATATCATTTGGTATACTATACATATGGATTATAAAAGAATCGGCGAAGACAACCCTATAAACGAGCAGGATGAACGGATTTTAGCCCAGGTTATGCATAATATCATTCTGGCAACCTACCAGCTCCGGCTTTACGATAACGAAAACGCCATATTTTTGCAATCCCTTGATACCGTAGTCGGGTTCATGGAAATGCTCGCGGGTAAATTCGGGCATATCACCCTCGGCGTCGCAGAGAACAAGCTTATAATAAACGGTAAAGAGTCCAACTCCAAGAAAGAAGAAAAGATCTGGGCGGACAATTTTATCGGTTTGATGAAAAAAAGTGAAATTAGAAGTGTTGATTTTCTTCCGGGAATCTTCCCTGACGAAATAAAAATATTCCTTAAAGGGCTGGCAAAGAAAAAAGGACTTCAAGCCGTACAGGAAGAACTGGCGGCTATTAAAGCAGAGCATGTCAAGCTAAACATTAATCTTTATGTGACACTTGATTCCCAGGATGTTGTACTTGAAAAAGGCGCGGACCTTCTCGCCTCCCGCGGAGAGAACGTGGAAGATATTCTTTCCACGATCCAAAAGGCCGCGGAAGAAGCAAATAATTCCATGAGCCTGGACGGAAAAGAGACTGCCAAAAATAAAATAATCGGCCGTCTGCTTTCTATAGATGTGCCTTCTTTAATCAAGCTTATAGAAAAGCAGATGCCTTTTGAAGTGGAAAAAGTAATAGAAGAAAGTCTGGCCGGGCTTCCTTTTGATAAAATAAAAGAAATAACTGAATCCCTGGTAAACCAGTATTCCTATCTTAAACAGCAGAACAAAGAAAACCCGGAGAAATGCACGGAGGCCTCCGTCACCCACTTCCGGGATATTTTCCACAGGTATACGCTGTGGCTTAAAAACCAGCAGGTGATGTTCGACCTCTACGGCCTGGTGATGGAAAAAGGCGCGGAAGAACTTGCGCCGCCCTGGATGAAACCTTCAAAAGAAGATATAAAAAACAAGGAAGACGTCAACGAAATGGTCAAAAGTCTGGTAGGCCTTGATCCTCAGGCTCTTTTGAGCGCGGAAATGTCGGAAGATCTGAATAATACCCTTGGTAAGCTTGCGGCACTCGGAGAAACCAAGACCATAAAGCAATTATTAAATAAAGTGAGTACTAACCTCGCTTCAGAGGATAAGTCCGTAAGAACAAAAGCAGCAGCTGTATTAAAGAACGGTTTTGATAAATTTAAAGATTCGGGGAACCGGGAGATAACCAGATATTTAAGTGAACGCTTACGGGACGTCCTGGATACGGAAAAAGACAGCGCGATATACGGCAATCTCAGCGAATGCGTTAAGGAAGAGATAAACCAGGAAATCCTGGAAGGTAATTACGAAAACGCCGTGCGGTTGGTCGGTATTTTCAAAAAACATGAGCTGGACAATAATAAAGACGTGGCCGCCGTGCTGGCCGGGCTCATTGAGAAAGAAAA
>MFGS01000119.1:299-5287 GCA_001778355.1 Candidatus Firestonebacteria bacterium RIFOXYA2_FULL_40_8 | reverse complement strand
TTATCGAAGATCTGGTCAACCCTAAAGCAGAAGTCAGAGACCGCGCTTTTGAAATCCTTGTCAAATTAAAAGAGCAGCTTTATCCGCAGTTTATAAAACACATCACAGAAACAGAGAACTTAAGAAAAAGGCGTATTCTGGCAGAATTTATCAGATCAATAGGAGATAAAGCGGTATCCGAATTTGCGTGCAGTATAACCGACAAGTCGCCGCTGCTGGATATTTACAGAATTATTGAGCTTCTTGATATCTTTCCGGGTAATCCTCAGGTCCTCCAGAAGCTGGATACTCTGACCCTGCACTTTGATTTTAAAATAAGGAAAGAAGCTTTTCTGGCTCTTTCAAGAATAGGAAACGAGCAGGCCCTGGCAATAATTACCAAAGGATTAAGCGATACTAATCTCCTCATCAGGCAGGAAGTTACGAGAATCCTCGGAAATGCCGGCTATCAGGGAGCTTTTACCGGCTTAAAAAACATAGCCGCGCCTAAATATCAATTCACAAAAGAGGAAGAAGAAACCCTGCAGATAGAGGCCTGCCTGGCTCTCGGAAAGATAAATCATCCCGAAGCTTTAAAACTTTTAAAAGAGATACTGTATACCGCGCTCTGGCAAAAACCAAAAAGTGTCAGGATACGGGGAGCCGCCGCGCAGGCTATAGGACTGATAGGCGGAGAACAGGCAAGAAAAATACTTTCAAAAGCAAGACGAGACAGGAATAAATATGTAAAACAAGCCGCGGAAGCGGCCCTGGCCGGATCTTAAGGGATTTTTTCGAGCTGAAACTTCGCTCTTTCTCCCGCCCTGGTATCTCCGTACTCGCGAACAACCTTATTTAAGTAATGCTTTGCCTTGGTACTGTCTTTCATTTTTTCCAGGTATATTTCCGCCATATGCTGAAATATGTGTCCGGCAACTTCTCGATCTTCTGTTTTTTGGACTGCCGCCTGTAATTCCATTATTGCATTTTCACAATGTCCTAAAGATTCCAGCAATTGCGCCAGTTGATAATGCGGTTCATAATTTTGCGAATCTGCAATCATCTCCTTCTTGTATTCCAAAACAGCCTTGTCGTACTGCTTCTTTAATATATAAGCTTTTGCCTGGCTGTATCCTTTCTGGTACTTACTTCCTCTGTCGGAAAAATACAAATTGTTAAGCAGACTGTAAAAATAATATCCTATTGCAAAAAACACTCCAAATATAAGCAGAACCGCCGCGCCATTCCACGGATTTGTTTCCAGCCCCATGCCTTTTGCCGCACTCACTGCGCCAAAAACAGACACTATAGAAAGAATAACAACAACTATTACCGCTCTGTCTTTCATTCCCTGTAGTTTATCCCCTAAATGTTCATATTCGGACGACAATTCTCTTGAACTTCGAGGGTCTACTTTTTTTACATTTTTCACGCCATATTCAAACCTGATAATATTGTCAATATACGATTTTGTTTTGGCATAATCGGAAGTAAATATCATTTTGGCATCTAGAAATATCCGGTATTTATCTTTTTCGTCTTTCGGATTTACCTGCTCGATCACAACTTCATCTCTCTCTTTTTCTCTTATTTCTTTTTCCAGAGCTCCGAAGGGAAATTCTTCAAAATCATCGTCAAAAAGAATATAGTATGTTGTCTTTTCTGTTTTTATCGACGGGGAAATAAAAGGCGCTGTTAAAAATACGGCAAGGACCTCTTTTTTTTCTTTAAATATATTATCAATATTTATTTTGTTCATCGGTCAAAAGCCTTTGCTTTTTCCGTTTTTAGAATTGAAAGTCAGACCCCAAGCCGTTTGAACACCTTTTTAACATTTTTTAAATAGGCGTTCATATCAAAGCATGCTTCAAGCTCGTCAGGAGTTAAATATTTACTCACCCGCGGGTCTTTTAAAAGCAGCTCCTTAAAACTTCCTTCTTTTTTCCAGACCCTCATAGCGCTGTCCTGTACCAGCTGATACGCCTGATCATAGATCATACCTTTATTGGTAAGAGCTATACGGACTTTCTGCGAATACATAAGACCCTGCATTTTATTCAGGTTGTCCATCATATTTTCAGGATAAACATTCAAGTTGTCCAACAGCCAGTTAAACTTGTGAAGCATATAATCCAGAGTAATAGTACTATCCGGCAGTGTTACTCTTTCCACGGAGGAGTGCGAAATATCACGTTCGTGCCAGAGCGCGATATTTTCATATCCGGTTATGGCATTCGCCCGGAGTAATCTGGCAAGGCCTGAGATTCTTTCGCAGGTTATCGGATTTCTTTTGTGTGGCATCGCCGAAGAACCCTTCTGGCCTTTTGCAAACGGTTCTTCCGCTTCATAAACTTCCGTGCGCTGGAGGTGTCTGATTTCCGTGGCAAATTTATCGAGAGACGACGCAATTATTGCTATTACCGAAAGATACTCGGCATGCCGGTCCCGCTGTATCACCTGATTTGAAACCGCCGCGTTTTTCAACCCGAGTTTTTTACACACCGCGACTTCTATCACCGGATCAATATTAGAGAAAGTTCCGACCGCTCCTGAGATCTTTCCATAACTGATGGTTTCTCTCGCCCTCTCCATCCTGACGAGATTACGTTCCATCTCTTTCCACCAGATGGCAAGTTTTAACCCGAACGTAGTCGGCTCGGCGTGAACTCCGTGTGTGCGCCCCATCATAGGAAGGTCTTTATATTGTTTTGTCTTTTTCTTAAGGATGGTTATGGTCTCTTTGATATCTTTTATAAGAATGTCGGCAGCAGCTTGAAGCTGTAAAGCAAGTCCGGTATCAAGAACATCCGAAGAAGTAAGCCCCCTGTGAAAATATATCGAATCTTTCCCGATGTATCCGTCCACGCACTGTTTAAAAGCAATGACATCGTGCTTCGTTTTTTCTTCTATAGCTTCGATACGTTTTACATTAATATTGGCTTTCTTTTTAATGTTAAGGTAGGCTTTTTTGGGCATTTCACCCCGGCCGGCCAGAACTTCGCAAACAGCGACTTCAACAGCCAGCCATTTTCTGTATCTTGCCTCATCCGTCCAAATCCCGCCCATTTCAGGTAAAGTATAGCGATTAATCATAAAAAGCTCCTTGAGTTATGGTTTATTAAGACACTGGATCCCCGATAAAAACACTCGGGGATGACAGAAATAAAACACCTTTCTGTCACTTTGTACTTGGTTTTATTTATTCTTTCTTCAGTCCTAAGTCCGAGGCTACCTGGTCAATGATAGCCGGGTCCACTCTGTCTTTCTTTTGTATAAAGGCCTCTAAAAGCGCATTGTCACACGTAGCATTTATGATTCTCGGAATACCCCTGGTATACTCATAAGCAAGTTTGCAGGCTTCCGGGGTGAAAATCTCCCTGGTTGCGCCGGCAACTTTCGCGCGGTGGTTAATATACCCGATCGTAGCATTCACATCAAGAGGACGAAGAGTAACTTTTAGACCTATTCGGGAAACTAAAGGCGGATCAAGCTGCATGAATTTTTCAAGTTCAGGCGGACCAAAGAGAACTATATTTAAAAGTTTATGCGTACCGCCTTCCACATTTAAAAGACCGCGCAGCTCTTCGTAAATATCCTGTGTTTGAAGCATGTGCGCTTCATCAATTAAAATTACGGCTCTTTTTCCCGCTTCATCAATATATATTAACTGCTTGCAGATCTGGGAAATAAGCAGGGACTTATCTTCAGCGGGACTTTCCACGCCCAGCTGTACCCCTATCTTTTTCAAAAGCCAGCCGGCGGTAATTTCATGATGAATAATGATGAGTAAGGCAACCTCGTATTTGCCGTCTTCCGACTGCATCTTATCAAGAATCTTCCGGCTCAGGAAAGTTTTACCCAGTCCCATATCACCGATAACTACGGTAAGTCCTTTTGCGGAATCAATAGCATGCTGAATACGTATAAGAGCCCCCATATGCTGATCGCTTTCATAAAAATAGCGGGGATCCGGTGTGATAGCAAACGGCTGTTCTTTTAATCCAAAATGCTGTTCGTAACTCATTTTTTCCTTGTACAATTATAAAAAACGTTGCGAGTAGAGCAAAGTCTAAATCGCTAACCATAACCCTTTGCTCAAATTGTACTTACCTTTAACTTCGTACTTTGTACCTCGTACTTCGTACTTGTTCTTACGTATAGTACCAATCTCCCACTTTTTTCTTTTTGGGAGGTTCGTCTTTGCTTTTTGCGCCTTCTGCGGGTGCTTCAGGAGGAGGTGGTGCTTCGTCCGGCTTTTTTATTCCGAGAGAATCAGCCACCGTTGCAATAATTTCAGGGCCAATTTGCTCTTTCTTTTCTAAAAAACCCTCAAGTAAAGCATTATCACTTATGGTGTTTATAAGTCTTGGAACCCCTCTCGAAGCCGCAAAAACCATGCTGCACGCTTCGGGCGTAAAAATATCCCGGGCAGCACCGGCAACTTTTAAACGGTGAGACATATAACCCGCAGTTGCTTTCTGGTCCAGCGGTTTCAAAGTAAACTTGAGACCTATTCTGGAAACGAGCGGAGGATCAAGCTGTAAATAATTTTCCAGTTCAGGCGGTCCCAGCAAAACGATATTCAGTAATTTGTGATTACGTGCCTCTACATTTAAAAGACCTCTGAGTTCTTCATAAATTTCTTTAAGCTGCAACATGTGGGCTTCGTCAATTAAAAGCACGGTTTTTTTACCTGAATCATCTATCTGAATTAACTGACGGCAAATCTGCGAGATTAAAGTGGATTTATCTTCCGCGGGAAATTCTATACCCAAAGATAATGCTATTCTTTTAATTAGCCAGGCGGCAGTTATTTCATGATGGATAACAATAAGAAGGGAGACCTCGTATTTTCCTTCATCAGCCTGGAGTTTTTCCAATATTTTTCTGCTGATAAAAGTCTTACCCAGTCCCATATCGCCTATTACCACACACAGCCCTTTTGATGAATCAATAGCATGCTGTACACGTATTAAAGCCCCCATATGCTGGTCACTTTCAAAGAAATA
>MFGS01000119.1:0-229 GCA_001778355.1 Candidatus Firestonebacteria bacterium RIFOXYA2_FULL_40_8 | reverse complement strand
TATTTTACAAGAAAAATACGTATATGTCAAGAAAAGCCCTTAAAAATCAGCTTTTTACGGCTTTCAGTCGGTTTAATCATGCTTTTTCGCAAAAAGCGGTGTTCTGTTTCTCGAACTTCTGAAAATATTCCATTATATTAATTCACCGGTTTGTATATTTCTTTAAGTATTAAGCAAACCATCTCTTATCAGGCGAAAGCGGTACCACATCACACGTTTCAAGGTAATG
>MFGS01000118.1:10061-11212 GCA_001778355.1 Candidatus Firestonebacteria bacterium RIFOXYA2_FULL_40_8 | reverse complement strand
CTCTTTGCATAAGCTCCATAAACCGTTCGATATCCATCATATCATACATAGCGTCATATAAAGGTCTGAGATACGGATTTACTTTGTCCTGAAAAGTTCCGGGAAGAAACCCCAGTTTTTCTCCTGCTTCTACAGCGGGCCGGGTTAAGACTATCCTGTCAATAGATCCTGCCTGCAGGGCTGAAACAGCCATCGCTACAGCAAGATAGGTCTTACCTGTTCCTGCCGGTCCGATTGCGAAAATCATATCACGGATTCTGATAGCTTCAATATATTTCTTTTGACCGTCCGTCTTCGGTTTAATAAAACGTTTTTTGGAAGGAACAGCGACAGCATTTTCACTGCTAAGTAAGACATCGACAGGGGTCGTCCGCTCTTCGTCTTTATAAAGCGAAGCAAGTTTTTTCACCGCTTCCAGATGTATATGTTCCCCGTCTTTATGCATATTCTTGAGATTATTGAATATATTTTCGACGGCGGTTACTGCGTCTTTACCCCCGTTAATAATAAGAGAATGTCCGCGTGAAATTAATTTCACGCGGAACTCTTTTTCTACGAGGTGCAACGTTTCATCATTTGTACCAAAAAGATTTATTGCCTCTTTGGTGTCTTTAATATGTATATTTTTTGATATTTCTTTCATTATTAGAAACTAATGCCTGCCCCAATGTTGTAATTTGTATTTACAGCGAACAACCCCGTATCTGCGTAGATATATAATAAGGGTAAAGGTGAAAATCTTGCACCGGCGTTGACCCGGTAAGTAGTCGCCGTACCTTTAAGTGTTGTAAAACCAAGAACTTTGGAGGAAACATTTGTTATATCCATTCCGCCGTAAACAAATACAGTTAAAGGCAAAGGTGAAAAACCTTTGCTTATTGACAGATTCAGACTGATTGTGCTGGCGTCAAAAGAAGGAACTCCCGTGAGAGTGCTGTAAGTTGCCAGAACCGCGATGCCGGGAAGAGCCAGAGAGTCATTTAATAGCTTATATTTTATTCCGCCTCCGACAAGAACTATACTGGTACCATCTATAGGTAAAGTCATTCCTCTTGCAACAACAGTAAAATCCATGGGTAAACCAACTTCTACCTGCGCGTATGGCAGTCCGATAAGAGTGTTAGCCGGAAGAATAATATTGTCTGCAGAAG
>MFGS01000118.1:7642-10048 GCA_001778355.1 Candidatus Firestonebacteria bacterium RIFOXYA2_FULL_40_8 | reverse complement strand
AATAAATTTTCCGCTTATGTCGACACCGGGAAATCCGGGATTGTTACCGGAGATAAAACCTCCACCCAGGCAGGCGCCAAGATCCTTTGCAAAGGGATTTAAAACTGTTTCTGTTTGATTTGACGGCAGTAGAAAATCAGTAAAAGAAACACCTAACATTGAAGAACTGCTTAACGCGAAAATTATAAAAGCAAATAGTGTTTTTTTCATTATATTCTCCCGGTTGTTTAAGTTGTCATTTATTAGAAAAAAAATATCCTTACTTCTTCTTTGGATCCGGATAATATTTTTTCAAGTTGCTTGCATCGCTGCCGCAGTAGATCTTTGTCGTAGGCTCTATTGTACAGGGTAAATTTGTGGCAGCTGTTCCGCCAACCCAGCCTTTTGAGATGGTTGGAATGTCGTTTACTATTGCCACCGGCATTCCGGAAAGTACATTGTTTATTGTAAGCGGTTTACCTTCTCTTGTGAAAATAGGACCAAAAGGGACATTAATTGTAGTTCCGTTCTTGAGCTTTATAACAATTGTAGTTGTTCTTGCGTTTTTAGTATCAGTTCTGTCAACCGTCCCCATATAAACCAATTTGTTGGGAATATTAACGCTGGAACTAGCTGTCTTTGCATTAAAGGCTTCTTTCGTTTTAGCGTCAGCTTCCTTTTGCTGTCTTGCCTTTTCGATAGCCTCTTTTGCTTTCTCTGAAAGTTCTGCTGCCGCAAAACTTGTCAGGAAAAGTATACTTGCGACAAGAAACATACATCGTTTAAACATGACATGCCTCCTTAAATCAATTTTCCCATGTCTTTAAACATGGTTGCAATCTTCAGGTTAATTGCGGATTATTTCCGGCCTTCTCTGATATTTTCTCCTCCTTTTTTAAGATCTCAATTGTCTTAATATGCAGTTCTTTTAATTGCTTCTCTTCCACTTTTGAAGGGGCTCCGGAAAGTAAACATTGAGCTTTCTGGGTTTTTGGAAAAACTATTACATCTCTGATGGACGATTCTTTAAGCAGAAGCATCATTATTCTATCCAGTCCGAAAGCTATACCACCGTGGGGAGGCGCTCCAAATTCAAATGCTTCGAGTAAAAAACCGAATCTTTCCTTTGCCTGTTCATCGGTAATACCAATAGCTTTAAACATTTTTTCCTGTACATCTCTGGTGTGGATTCTTATACTGCCGCCTCCAAGTTCCAAACCATTTAAGACCAGGTCGTAAGCTCTTGCTTTCATCCTGCCCGGTTCTGTTCCAAAATATTTAAGGTCCTCCGCTTTCGGCGAAGTAAACGGATGATGTAAGGGATCAAAACGTTTTTCTTCTTCGTTCCAGCCGAATAACGGAAAGTCAGTAATCCATTCTAAACAGTAGGCATCTTTATCTATTAGGTTAAGCTTTTCTCCCAGGTGCCGTCTTAAGAAATCCAGAGCCTGATTGGCAACCGACGGTTTGTCCGCAATTACAAGTATCAAATCACCGTCCTCAGCTTTAAACGCACTTTTCATCTCCGAAAGTATTTGCTCGCTGAAAAACTTGGTAAGATTTGACTCCATCTTTCCGTTTTCAACTTTAAACCAGGACATGCCTTTAGCGCCGAAGGTTTTTACAAACTCAATAAGTTTATCAATTTCCATTCTTGAGAAGGACCCACACTTCTTGGCGTTAAGACCTTTTATTACCCCTCCTGCGGCCGCCACGCTTGCGAATATTTTGTATTCTGCGTTTTTGGCAATGCCTGTAATATCCACCAGGGGAAGGTCGAACCTCAAATCAGGTTTATCTGTGCCGTATGTCCCCATTGCCTCATCGTAGGTTAAACGTCTGAAAGGCGTTTTTAGGTCCATATTAAGCGCATTCTTGAAAACATACGATATCATGCCTTCAGTTAACGACATTATATCTTCTTCTTCAATAAAAGACATTTCTATATCTATCTGAGTGAACTCAGGCTGTCTGTCGGCCCTTAAGTCTTCATCTCTGAAGCATTTTGCGATCTGAAAGTATTTGTCAAAACCCGAAATCATCAGTGTCTGTTTTAACATCTGGGGTGACTGAGGCAGAGCATAGAACTCTCCCGGATTAACACGGCTTGGTACCAGATAATCTCTTGCGCCTTCCGGTGTGCTTTTTAATAATATCGGGGTCTCAACATCAAGAAATCCCTGTTTATCAAGATACTCACGGACCAGAAATGTGACTTTGTGCCGTAGTTGAAAATTATTAAACATTTTTGGACGTCTTAAATCAAGATAACGGTATTGTAATCTTACTTCTTCTGCTACATTTATATCATCTCGTATTTGAAAAGGTAAAACTTTAGAAGGATTTAATACTTTTATCTCGGTGACTTTTATTTCAACTTCACCGGAAGCCAGATTTTTGTTAATAGTTCCTTCAGGCCGGTTTTCT
>MFGS01000118.1:7446-7588 GCA_001778355.1 Candidatus Firestonebacteria bacterium RIFOXYA2_FULL_40_8 | reverse complement strand
TCAAATTTTACGGGTTTTTGTACTCCATCCTTCATATTCTTTAGAGTCACAAAACCGCCTTTTAGTTCATTTTCGCCGATAATAGCAACTTTTTTAGCCTTTAAGGCATCAGCTGTTTTCATCTGGCTCTTTATATTCTTTT
>MFGS01000118.1:6625-7425 GCA_001778355.1 Candidatus Firestonebacteria bacterium RIFOXYA2_FULL_40_8 | reverse complement strand
GCTTTCCTGCCTGCCTGAGAAGCGCAGACAGCTCCAAAGCTTTTTTCATGGCCGCATTGTCCAGATGTACAATAAACAGGTCCGGCGTATTTTCAACAGGTAATTTGATTTCAAGAGCATCTATAACAGAAACAAGACGTTCTAAACCGAACCCAAAACCCACGGCAGGGGTTTTTTCACCGCCAAATTCTTCAACAAGATTGTTGTACCTGCCGCCGCCCATTATGGCAGTTTGAGCTCCGAGTTTTTCTGAATGAACTTCAAATACGGTTCCTGTATAATAATCAAAACCCCGCACCAGTGAGTCATTCAGTTTATAATTTACGTTCAAGAGTTTTAAACCTTCTTTTAACCCTTCAAAATGACTTTTACAGCTATCGCAAAGATAGTCGCTCATTTTTGGAAGTTTGCCTTCTGAAACTATTTTTTTGCAGCTTTCTTCTTTACAGTCGAGTATACGCAAAGGGTTTTTTTCCGCGCGAATCTTGCATGCTTCGCAAAGGATAGAATTATTCTTTTTAAAATGTTCTCTAAGAAATTCCGTGTATTTCGGGCGGCATTCTTTGCAGCCGATAGAATTTAGCTGAGTAGTGAGTCCGGTCAGTCCAAGTTTTGTAAATATTGCCACGACGGCGGCAATAACTTCGGCATCAAGATAAGGACTATCGCTGCCGAAAGCTTCAACTCCCACCTGCACGTGTTCTCTATATCTGCCTGCCTGAGGGCGTTCGTATCTGAACATAGATCCTATGTAAAATAGCTTAACCGGAGCCGGCGATGTATAAAGTCCGTTTTGTAAA
>MFGS01000118.1:0-6605 GCA_001778355.1 Candidatus Firestonebacteria bacterium RIFOXYA2_FULL_40_8 | reverse complement strand
AGTGCCTTCCGGACGGAGCGTTAAGCTCCTCCCTTTTTTATCCAAAAAAGTATACATTTCTTTGGTGACTATATCCGAAGTTTCCCCTATACCTCTGGTAAATAGATCAGTATGTTCAAACATCGGAGCTATTATTTCTTCATATCCAAAAGAAGCAAGCACCTGCCTGGCGATAGTTTTAACATACTGCCATTTCGCTGTTTCAGCAGGAAGAACGTCTTTTGTCCCACGTGGTGAGGTGTATTTTAGATTCATAATTTATACTTCCTTTTAGATGATAATAATTATTTAAAGATAATGACTAAGTACTAGTGACTAATGACTATTTATTGAAAGCGGTAACAACTTCCGCTATATTTATAAATACAACTCATTAAATAGTCAATAGTCACTAGTCATTAGTACTTGTTATGTTACCTGATTATTGCAATCTTTCCTGTCTTCGTCTGCGTTTGAGCATTCACTTTTGCGGAGATGACGTAGACATAGATACCGCTTCCTACCGCGCTACCGCTTGAGTTTTTCAAATCCCATATGTATTCATAGACCCATTCATTATTGGCAGAACTGACAGCGTCATTTTGAGTTAACGTATTTTCAAGAACCAGCTCTCCTGATATTGTGTATAGTTTAAGTACGGCACTGGTCACATTCCTTGAAAAAACCGCCCTGATAGTGCTGCTCGCGGCACCTTTCACAGGATTTGGATAATTGAATAATTTATCAAAAGCAATATTAGTTGTCGCCGGAATTGAAAATAGTTTTGCCGTCATTACAGCCGTACCGCTTCCGGCAAAGTCAGATAGCGTAATCTTGCTCGGACCTCCTGTATAACTGTCACTCTGAGGAGTGATAAAAGATTGTCCGGTTAAACTAAAAGTATCTCCGGCTTCTCCATGCGACCCGTATCCGGCATCCCCGTCGTTATCCTGTTCTTCAATTGAGACCCGAAAGATAGTGCCGTTATTAATGTCATTAGTTGTTATGCTTCCTACGGAATCATCTATATGCCAGACTAAAACACCTTCGCCCGGCAGAAAACTGTCAAAGCCTGCTTTTCTTCTGTACTCAAACAAAAAATACTCGACAGAACTGCTTAGAATGGGAACTTTAAAACAATTCCCGCTTGCGCTGTCGAAAGCATTCAGGGTGAGTATTGAAGATGACGTTTGATTTACCGGAGTTATCCAGTTAATTAAAGCTTTGCACCAGCTTGAAAAATGAGGCGGGTTTGCACCGTTATTCACCCAGGCTCCATAATCCATAAGATCCCATTTCCCTACTCTTGAGTTACTCGGATCAACCGTTTGATAAAGATCAGGAAGCCCCAGCTGATGTCCAAATTCATGGCAGAGGACTCCAAACGGGGAAAGAATACCTGATTCTTTTCCGGGTACTGTTTCGCCTTCGGTAAAACCGTTTGCCGTACCGTTTGCCGTGTCCCATTCAACGAACACAGACCATACATATGAACTAATTGTTTGTCCTGAGCCGTCATTAGAAGATTCTTCTCCTATTCCCGCATGAACTACCATTAATGCATCATAATTTGTATTTGTTACCGTGCTTCCCGCGAGAGAAACGGCATCTTTAAATAATTGAGCATTGACAACATTAGCTTCGTTATTTGCACCGTAAAAAGCTTCATTGTTTGCCGCAATTGTGTAACCCGTTCCTCCGTTTGTAAAAGGGGTTATTTCCAGAATCATATTACCATAAGAAACTTCAGTAACATAATCCACCAGATTTTTTAATAATCCGGTTTGAGTGGTAATTGTCGAACTTGTTGCAGCAGGCGAAATATAAGTTGCAATACTCCCTCCGCTGCCTCCGGCTTCCGTAAATTTTACGTCAGAAAAGTTAACAAATATTACAGCAAGCTTCTTAATACCTAAAGCATTACTTAAGGCTTTCTTTATTTGCGCTGGAGAATAGCCCATAGCTTTTAACTCGTTTTCCCTGGGTATTCTTTTAACGCTGTCTTTCGGCATACCTTTATTGCTGATTCCAGGTGCCGGCGGTACTGCAAAAAGAGAAGCAGCAAAAAAGAGCAATAAAACAAACCTGAGTTGTTTATACATTTTATTCTCCGAAAGTTCTGTTTAACTAAAAAAGCCGCGGGCATTTTGACCCGCGGCTGACTTTTAAGCTTTTTTTCTTTTTAAAACCTTTTTAACCGCCTGTACAATGAACTTCGCCGAGAGGCCAAACTCATCAAAGAGCTGTGCCGGAGTGCCTGATTCACCGAATCTGTCCTTGATCCCGATAAATTCCATAGGAACCGGGGATTTTTCCACTACTACTTCCGCAATAGCGCTTCCCATCCCGCCCATAATCTGATGTTCTTCGCAGGTCACAATCGCTCCGGTTTCTTTTGCTGCTTTTAGAATTGCATCTTCATCCAAAGGTTTAATAGTATGCATATTCAGTATTCTGCAGGAGATTTTTTCTTTTGCGAGTTCTTCCGCAGCTTTAAAGCATTCAAGAAGAATAAGCCCGCCTCCGCCGATAAGCGTGACGTCGCTTCCTTCCTGCAGTACATTTGCTTTACCCAGTATAAATCTATCTTCTTTCTTCGTAAGAACCGGTACTTTTTCTCTGCCCATTCGAAGCATCATGGGGCCGTATGTTGAGGCAACTACGTCAGCAGCTTTTTCCATCTCTATAGCATCGCAAGGCATAATTATTTTCATGTTTGGCAGGCAGCGCATCATCGCTATATCTTCGAGCGCATGATGAGTTGCTCCGTCAGCGCCTACTGAAACTCCGCCATGAGCCGCAATAATTTTAACGTTCAAATCTGCGTAGCAAACCGAAATCCTAATCTGATCCCAGCATCTTCCAGGAAGAAATACACCGTAAGTGGCGCAAAAAGGAATTTTTCCGGTAGTTGCAAGACCTGCCGCAGTAGAAATCATATCTTGCTCTGCAATACCCATGTCAAAAAATCTATCAGGATATGCTTTCCAGAATTTATTTGTCATTGTTGACTTCGAAAGATCCGCATCCATTACAACTATATTTTTATTATCTTTTCCCAGCCTTACCAGCGAATCTCCCAAGGCCTCTCGTGTTAACCTGTACTCTGGTGTCTGCATTAAAAAACCTCCTAGAAAATATATTGACGATTTACGATTGACAATTTACAATTTAATGTAGGCGGATAAAAGACTCCGCCGATTATTTATAAAAGCACTATTAAATCTTTGCGGATGCTTCTTTCCGCTTTCCTAAAATCGTCAATTGTAAATCGTAAATTGTCAATGTTTCTTTTATCTGTTAAACGCTTTTTTCGCTATATCGTTCCGATAGTGTGCTTTTTCAAAGTTTATCAGAGAAACGGCTTTGTACGCTTTGTCTACCGCCTGTCTTAAATCATTCCCAAGAGCTGTAACTCCGAGAACTCTCCCGCCGTTTGTTACTAGTTTATTATTATTTATATCCGTACCTGCATGAAAAACAACAACTTCTCCTAATTTTTCGGCTTCTTTTATGCCGGTAATTTCTTTTCCATTTTCGTATTTGCCGGGGTAGCCGCCGGAAGCCATAACAATACAAACTGCCGGTTTGCTTTCCCATTCAACTTCTATTTGATCCAACTTTCTTTCTATTACAGCAAGAATAATATCAACTAAATCAGTTTTTAATCTTGTCAAAACCACCTGTGTTTCCGGATCTCCAAATCTGGCATTATATTCAATTACCTTGGGACCATCTTTGGTCATAATAATACCTAAATAAAGCACACCTTTATACGGTTTTCCTATCGAGTGCATACCAAGAACCGTAGGGTACAAAATCTTATTAATTATAGCATTTTCAATATCTTTTTTCAATACAGGTGCCGGTGAATAAGCTCCCATACCTCCGGTATTTGGACCTTCGTCGTTATCGAAAACTCTTTTATGGTCCTGGGATGAGACCATAGGAATTGAGGTAATTCCGTCAACAAAGCAAAGCAAGGTTGCTTCTTCGCCATCTAAAAACTCCTCTATAACGACTTTTCCGCCCGCCGAACCGAAGATTTTGCTGCCTAGAATATCCTCTACGGCTGACACCGCTTCTTGTACGGTTTTTGCAACAATGACACCCTTGCCGGCAGCTAACCCGTCCGCTTTGATAACTATCGGAGCACCCTGACTCATTATATATTTAATCGCTTCTGCCTTCTGCGAGTCATAAAACATTTCGTATTTTGCCGTGGGAATGCTGAACTTACGCATGAATTCCTTAGCAAATGATTTACTGGCCTCAAGGAGCGCAGCTTCCCTGCTAGGGCCGAATATCTTTAGCCCCTCACCTTCAAACAGGTTAACGATTCCGAGTGAAAGCGGTATCTCAGGACCTACGACGGTAATGTCTATTTGCTCTTTCTTTGCAAAATCAAGGAGTCCTTGCAAATTGTCAACTTTAATATTAACGCATTCAGCTAATTCACCGATACCCGGATTTCCGGGAGCACAGTAAATTTTATCAACTTTAGGGCTTTTCTTTAAAGCCCAAACAATTGCGTGTTCACGGCCGCCGCTACCTACGACTAATATTTTCATAAAAAACCTCCGAGAGATAATGACTAAGTACTATTGACTACTGACTATTTAAGGAGTCATATATTTATTACAATACGGCGGAGTGTTTTTTCCGCCTACATTAAATAGTCATTAGTCACTAGTCATTTGTACTTGTTCATTTTTCAGTAATTGTTTTAACCATCGGTACTTCTCCGCAATCAGGGAACTTTGGACACTTGACACAATCCTTCCAGATTTTATGCGGAAGTGTAGATTTATCAACCACAAAAAAGCCATGTTTTTTAAAATATTCCGGGATATAAGTGAGTACAAATACTTTTTTTATTCCAAGCTCTTTAGCGTCTTTAAAGCAAGCCTTTAGCAATTTTTCCCCTATTCCCTTTCCTGCCTCTGACTTCAAAACCGCTACAGATCTGATCTCAGCCAGGTCATCCCAATAGATTCTTAGCGCTGTAACGCCAACAATTTTACCGTTCTTTCTGAATACAAAGAAATCCCGGATGGCCTCATAAATCTCCAAAACCGACCTTTCCAGCATCTTGCCTTCTTTAGCATGCGTGTTTATGACACCCTGAATCTGCTTCCCGTCTGAAATACGAGCTTTTTCTATCATCTGATTATCTCCCTAATTAAATGACTAAGTACTAGTGACTAATGACTATTTATGGTATGCGGGAAAAAACTCCCCGCAGTATTTAATAGATAATATTTCCTAATATAATTATATAACTCATTAAATAGTCATTAGTCCTTAGTACTTGCTCTTCTTACTCTGAAAACCATATACTTCCATCCCCGAACGTGTCTTCTACGTACTTTACCAGCTCCGAGGTCGGAGATACCTTCATCGGTGTTTCCAGTATATCTTCTATTTCTTCAGAATTTTTATAGAAATGCAGGAATACCTGACAGCTTCCTTTTCCGTTGTATTTTGTCAGGGTTCTTCTAAGTTCATCCAGTGTTCTATCCTCAAGACCCAGTGTAAGTATTTTTATATGCGCTTTTTTGTAAAGCCTTTCCTGAGCTTCTGAAAGCAGAATAATTTCTTCGGCAAGAATTTTAGGTGTTCCCTTGTCTTCGGGATTGTCAGAGCCGGAATCCTCAAAATCAACTTTACCTTTTACAATTACCAGGGTTTCTTCAGCTATTTTATTATTAACGCGCTCAAAGAGTTTAGGAAAAACCACTACTTCAACAATACCCCCGAGGTCTTCCAGGGACAGAATTGCCATTCTTTCATTCCTCTTGGTGGTCTTCAGGTCTAGCCGGTTGATTATCCCGCCCAGGGTAGCCGTATTTCCTTCCTTAACTTCCCTTAAGCTTTGAGTCGTATTCGACGCAAAGCGTTTTATTTGTTCTTCATATTTTACCAACGGATGACCGGAAAGATAAATACCCAGAAGCTGCTTTTCAAAATTCAAAAGACGGTCTTCGGGGTACTCATCCGCGGGATAAGTCCGTTGTGTTTGTTCCGTAAGATTTTCGAAAAGAAAATCCTGTCCTGTTTCTTTTACCTGCTGGTTGGTTTGCGCCGAAGCTACGGCATCATCCGCCATTCTTGCCATCTGCAGCCTCTTCATACCGAAACAATCAAAGGCGCCGCTTTGAATTAAACTCTCGATTACTTCTTTGTTTGCAATCCGGAGATCTACCCGGTTACAGAAATCCTGCAAGGATTTATAAAGTCCGTTTTTCTCGCGTTCCTTTATGAACATCTCGGTCGCGGCCGAGCCTACATTTTTTATAGCAGAAAGCGCAAAGAATATTTTATTATCATGTACGGAAAACTTAGTATCACAAAGATTAATACAGGGCGGCTGCAGCGTGAAACCGCTCTTGCGTATCTCGTCAACATATATGCCGATCTTCTCGGCGTTGTTGCTTTCTGAAGAGAGTAACGCGGCGTAATATTCCAGAGGATAATTTGCCTTTAGATACGCGGTTTGATATGAAACTATAGCATAAGAAGCCGAGTGGGATTTATTAAAACCATATCCTGCGAATTTTGCAATTTCGTCAAATATTTTTTCCGCTTTTGCTTCAGTTAATTTGTTTTTAACCGCGCCTTTTACA
>MFGS01000117.1:16148-16874 GCA_001778355.1 Candidatus Firestonebacteria bacterium RIFOXYA2_FULL_40_8 | reverse complement strand
TGGCCTTCACTCCGCCAGATAAATCTGGCTACGTTCCGGGTGCCATTCATCCACGGGCTAAAGCCCATGGGTTTCTGGCAAGAGTGCTAATCATGTGCATAATAACTCCTAAATGTTACTCACGTTACACGTTAAAACGTTGCTCACGGTCTACACTATTGTGGTATTTATTTTATCAACAACTCAATAGCGTAAAACTTCGTACCTCGTACTTTGTACTTCACACTTGCTTTTCTTCATTTTGCTTACGCAAAATGGTGGGCCCGAGAGGAATTGAACCTCCAGCGCGCGGTTTAGGAAACCACTGCTATATCCATTTTAGCTACGGGCCCGTTTTTGCACCGCAAAAACAGAGCAATCGATAATCGAAATTCGATATTTGATTCATTATTTCGATTGCGGTCAAATCTCGACTCTCGATTCTCAAAACAAACCTGCTTTTTAAATCATCTGATTATATCAGAAAAACACAGTTATCATCAGCTTTTTCAATGTTTATAATATCATTATCACGCCAGTTTTTCAATCCAAAAGGTAAGCAAAAAGGTATGGTTTTAGAGCTTAATTCTAATAAAAACTACCCTTGGTTTTGGATTAATTATTTGGGTGTAGGTCTACCACTAGTTCCGTTATGTATCGAATGTGTCTTAACTAATTTATTTTAGATAGTGCTTTTCCGAATCTATTGGAGATAGAACATCATCCAAGGTACCAGGATTTCCATCT
>MFGS01000117.1:4915-16074 GCA_001778355.1 Candidatus Firestonebacteria bacterium RIFOXYA2_FULL_40_8 | reverse complement strand
ATAGTATATAGCTTTTTTTATTTTTTTGGTAAAAAAACTCTCTTTTCCAAGGGTCTACAATGTCTTTTTCTTCTATATATATTTCTTTAAATAATTCTTTTAAGTTATTAGGATATTTTTTATTGTCAGAATAGTATTTTTCTAACTTTACCTGCAATTGTCTTAGATCATATTTGCAACTTTCCCAACTACTATCTTCCCGAGTGTATCGTAATTCTTTTTTGAATTCTTTATAGATAAAGCCCCCAGAAACACCAAGTGAAATAATTATAATTAATGCAAATATCTTTTTCTTTATTTTACTCACCAATTCTCCCATTAATTTTATGTTCCGATTATTTAAATGTTTATTTACCATTTGGTTCAAGCGATATTTTGAAGCCTTTAAAACTCCGGATGGCAATTTTTCTTATTATATCTTTGTGATATTCATAGGCGATCTTATCTTCTGAAGGAGAAATTACTATATCTTTAATTTTTTCACTTTCTATCAGCTTATTGATATCAAGCAGGCCGTCTTCTTTTAGGTCACATAATAACCAGAAACCTCCAACCTCTTTATTCAGAAGTCCAAGTTCCTTTAGCTTATCTTTATCTTTTTCGGCGTAAATAACAACATATTTTTTTAAAGGAATTCGTCTGTCAAAACCGTCATCTTGCTCCTTGGTGCCGTATTTATTAACAGACATTTTCAATTCGCCCACCCTCGTGGATATCAATTCCTCTTTGAATATTCCATTCAGGTCACAAGAATATATATCTCCTGCATCCTTCACGTTTTGTTCTTTCACAAATAACATCTTTTTATTTCCCGGGTCCCACTTCAGGAATATTAAGTTATTTGGCACATTGCCTATTATTTTTTCTTTTTTTGTTTCCAGATCTATACGAGATATTTTGCCTAAGCCATTTCCAGAGTTATAAATTTGCTTGCTATCAGGATCCCAGAAATAATATCCAACACCTTTATAATTCTTTATTTTTTCAACATTATTCTTTTCCGGCACATAGCATAACAATTCTTCTCCTGAATCAAATATCAAGTATCTGCTATCAGGAGACCAAAGCCGGAATGCAGTAGGCATATTTGTTCTGTCCCAAAATATATCTTTTTGGACTTTTTTCAGATCTACAATACGGCACTCTTCCTTATTATGACAATCCGGGGTATATACTTTATATTTATATATTATCCTATCCAAATTAGGAGCTAAAATATAGTTCTCGCCGTCAGGAACATTCAAACATGTCTTATTCTCTCCATTTTCATTAGAATAAAATATTTTTTCTGCTCCATTTTCCCAAGAATAATATAATAACCTTTTCCCATCAAAAGACCAGAAAGGTCTATACTCCTCAATATATCTCTTTTCTAAAGCGTTTTCAGTTTTAATGTTTTCTTTATTTATATACTCTTCTATCTTTCTATCTTTTGAGTACAAATATCTTTCAATGCTCGAAAATATTGCATAATCCTTGTGCTTTATTCTTTCTTTGATCTGTACTCCGGTATCTTTTTCAATATCAGAAATAAACGCTTCAGAGATATTCATTCGATGGAACATACTTTCCAGCCCCTTCATTACATCAAATCCATCCTCGCCAGACCCATAATTATGCGAATAATCAAGTTCTAAATGTTTTGTTTTCAGATATAGCCACGCATCCTGGGTACCACTAGCCGTTGAGACGAATAGAAAACTAGAAATAAACACAAAAAGAATATTAATTTTCATTTTTCCTTCATTCCTCCAACTAAATTCAAGCCGGTCCGCCTCTTTAGAGTGTTCATTTTTTCGGGTAAGGATCAAAATCTCAGTTTTCTGAATTATTTTCTTTCGATTAAATTTTATAGTCTACGTATTCAGCGATTTTTCTATATCTTGTGGCTACAGAAAATCCTATACGTTCAACTTTTTTTAATTTAATTAGTTTTGTTATAGCTTGATCGACAGTAGAACGGTTCATACTAGTTTTATTAGCTATTTCTTCAATAGAGGCATCCGGGACACTTTGTAATATGGTCCATACAGCGAGCTGCTTTTTAGATAATAGATTTTCAATGTTTTCTCTAGAAAGCAATTTAGACGCCTGTTCTGCTTGCTTATATACTACTTCTACAAATAAGTCTAACCATGCAGATATACTTTCTTTTTTTGTTCCAAATGTTCTCTGACTTCTCCTTAGTGCTAAATAGTAGTCTTTCTTATTATCTTCAATAAATTTTTCATGCGATACGTAAGGCATAAAACTATAATCATGTTTTAATAATATTAGATTTGTCAATGCCCGGGAACTACGGCCGTTTCCGTCTTTAAACGGATGTATTGCTAAATATTCTACTAAGAAATTTGCAGTTACTAAAAGTACCGGATATCGGGATTGATCCAATGCTTCTTTAGTCCACGTTAATAAATCATTCATTTTTTTAGGAGTATGTAAAGGCGGTGTAGTTTTGAATATCGTTGCTACTATTTTGCCATCTTTAACCATAGCTACAGAATTATCCATTGTTTTATATTTGCCTCTGTTACTATCTTCTGTTGGGACATATTTCAACAAATCATTATTGAACTGTCTGATCGTGCTTTCAGAAATCTCTATATCACGCCACGAATCAAATATTTTTAACATTAGATCATAGTATCCTTTGACTTCCTGCTCATCGCGGTTCTCGAGTTTCTGTATTGATATGTTTTGAATAAAAACTTCGATCTCTTGATCAGTGAGTGTTGATCCCTCGATACGCGTAGAGGCGCCGGTTGAAGTGATAAGTACAGCTTTCTTTAAACGCTCTAATAATGCAGGAGCATAGGAGGCCCCGACACTGAATTGCCCGGCCATTCTCTCTATTTCCAATAATTTCTTATATATTTGAGGAGAAACATCTGATAAGCGTTCATCTAATAGGTTTTTCATTGTTTTACCCTCGTTTTATTTGCTAATATAGAACATATATTAGAGTATATTAGCTTATATTAGCTTTGTCAAGGGGTATTTTAAGTTGAAAGCTAATACATTTGCCATATTAGGAAATATTAGCATATATTAGCTTTTGAAGGGCTACTTAATAATCTATTTCTTCGGCCACAAACCCTATGTATTCGGCCCCTTCCTTTTTCACTGAAAATTTGGCCATTTTTAATCCAAGATTCGCTTCAAAAACTGGGAAGTAAACTGGGAAGGAACTGGAGCTGTTTGGGCATATTTTTAGATTTTTCAAGACAACTCAAGATATGTCGATTATTCTGATGGGAAAATGGCTTTGCTGATTTTACAAGGGTTTTCGAAAGGATTAAAAAGGGCTTAGGAAACCACTGCTATATCCATTTTTCCCGGGACCCCCGGGATACTTTCCCTGCCGTTCAATAAGCTATGGGCCCAAATTTTACTCATGTAAAATTTAGAGCAATCGATCAATAGATAATAGAAAATAGATTCCATACTTCGATTGCGTTCTATTGATCCATTGTTCTATTTTCAAAAAAACTATTATTACCAAAAACCCTTATAAATCAGTTGATTATATCAGAAAAACCATAGTTTTTCAAAAGGTTTTTGGCAGGAAATGCATTGTTTTTTAAGGGTTTCAAGTAAAAGGGGCCTGACAACACATGTTTTTATAGCTTAAGATTTTTCTATTTTCTATTCTCAATTGTCGAATGCTCTATATGGTGTCTGGGTCCGGTTTTCTCTTTATCGCAATTTCAAAAATATCGCAACCTAAAGATGGCTTTTCCTTTTTGCCGCAAACACCTTTTGTTGGTAAGTTTCCCCGCTGGATTATATGGTACGGCATTCTTATGGCTACTTTTCTCGCTAACCTCGGCATACTTTGTTTTACCTTTTGATCAAAACATTGTCAATAAGTAGGCGCTGATCCTCCCCACTAGACTGTTCAATTCTTTTATTTCTAATTTTGTATTTTATACTGCTTCTTAATTATTTTCTCTGCTTCCAGCCAATCATTCAGATCTTTGCCATGTGTACCGTTCCTTTTGAGATACAACTCATATGCTTTTTTCTCTATGTCCTTCAGCAGTTTCTCTTTGCTGACACCGCTCTTAACAGCCGGAGAAATATTTACCGGTGTTGTAGCTGTACTTGTCGATATCTTCACATTTTTGATAGCCATATATCCTCCTTTTACTCTTTAACCAAATCAATTTTTCTTTCCGCAGGTCTTCCAAACAATTTTCTTGTCCATAGACGGAATGTATCAAGATACCCAAATATTGCCGGAACTACAACAAGTGTAAGGAAAGTTGAACTGATCAACCCGCCGATAACGGCAATACCCATACTCTTACGGAAACTCCCCATTTCACTAAGTCCTAATGCAAGCGGCAACATGCCTGCAATTAACGCGACAGTAGTCATCAGAATAGGTCTGAACCTGGTCTTGCCGGCTTGTACTAATGATTCTTCTCTTGATAATCCTCTTCTCATGAGTTTTATCGTAAAATCAACCAGTAATATTGAATTCTTTGCCGAAAGTCCAATAAGCATAATGAAACCTATCATACTGAACGTATCAAGCGCCTGATTTGTCAGAAAAAGCGCCAATAATCCTCCAATGATCGCAAGAGGTAAAGCTGTCATAATAGTAAATGGAATAATCAAGGATTCATACAGACTTACCAGAATAAGGTACACAAAAATAACAGCGAGAATGGCCGCTATCGCCATATTTTTTGCCAAATCTGAGAAGTTCTCCGATGAACCTATAAATTCATAACCTATTCCTTCAGGCAATTTCTCATTTACCATGATCTGTTTGGCCGCAGAAGTAATATTGCCAATGGCTCCTGTCTTATCAAGATTTGCCGTGATCTCTATATATCTCGAGCGATTTCTTTTGTATATTTTTTGCGGTCCTGAAGTTAATTCACTACTTGCAATATTCTTAAGTTTTACTAATTGCATATTTACATTCGGCACATACATAGAATTAAATTCTTTACTCAGATCTCTTTGATCTTCTTGCAGCAGCACCCGTATGTCGTATTCCATCCCGTTTTCGCGATATTTAGCCGGAAGCATTCCTTCAACAGCACCACGAAGTTCCATGCCCGCAGAGACAGATTGAACACCAAATTTCGCGGTATTTTCCGGATCCATTTTAATCTGTAGCTCAGGTTTTCCAGGTTTATAGTTGCAATCAATATCAACCAATCCCGGAATATTTTTGAATTTTTCCATGAGCGAATCAGTGATCTTCGATAGTTCATCAAGATTATTACCTGTCAAAACCATATCAAAAGATTTAGAACCACCCATGCCCTGATCATTGACGCTGGGATTAATAGTATCTTTATACGGGATCATAAGCTTTCTTATATGTTCTTTCATGCCGGATGTTGTTACTTTCCTTTTATTAAATGGGACCATTTTCACGAACAAAGAACCCACATTGCTTTCTCCATTTGAATTACCTACTGTTGTTGACACTAATTCTATATCCTTTTCCTTCCTTAAAAGATCGTCTATTTCTAAAGTATATGTATTCATCTGAGATAATGATGTTCCCGGCTTTGCCTGTAGATCCACGCTAAATTCGCCATTTTCCTGAGAAGACATGAATGTCATTGGTATTTTAAATACCGTGCTCAGGCTGAGAATAAATATCAAAATTACCGATATTACTGTTAAAAATTTATGTTTGAGAGTAACTCTAATCAGTTTTTCATAGATGTTTTCCATATATTCCTGAACTTTATTAAACCATTCCGCAGGCGCATGTATGATAGCCGACCAGAACGATCTCTTCTTTTTACCATCAGAATCTACCTTGCCCATAAGATATGCAGAAAGCAGAGGTGCTATTGTAAGAGCATCAAACAATGAAATACACATGATAAAAACCATTGTGAGACCAAATTGTTTGAAAATTTGTCCCATCATACCCTGCAAAAAACCTACCGGAAGAAAAACAGCAATAATTGTCAAAGTTGTTGCTACAACCGCAAGCATAACCTCATTTGTCCCGGTTAGTGCTGCTTTTTCAGCAGATTCACCCTTCTCCATATGCCGGAATATATTTTCCCTTACGACAATAGCGTCATCCAGCAGTAATCCCACGGCAAGCGACAATGCCATCAAAGATATTATATTAATTGTAAAACCAAATAAATACATGAAAATAAACGCGCCGATCAAACTATTTGGAATAGCAAGGATCGTAATAAAGGTGGAACGGAAATTTCCAAGGAATAAATAGACCACTATAATAGCAAGAAAAATACCGATATAAATGGTTTCTTGCATATCCAATAAATTAAGCTTTATTGATCTCGAATTATCCTTAATTATATTTAATTTAGGAGCTCCCTGCATATTTTTTAAAATATCGTTAAGCTTATTCGTTTTCTTAAGAACATTATCTGCTACATTGACTGTATTTGTACCTGACTGTTTATAAACATTTATAAGTATTGATGATTTGCCGTTAAGATAACCAATAGTCTTAACGTCTTCTATAGTGTCTTTGACTTCCCCAAGATTTTTTACCGTTACAGGAACATCGCTGCCAACAAAATTTACAACAACATCTTCTATCTTCTTAACTGATTGAAATTCACCGATATTCCGGAATGTCAGTTCTCGAGATCCCTGAGACACCTTACCCACAGGAATATTCTGACTATTTCCGCCTATTTTCGAGGAAACAGCAGAAATGCTTGTTTCATATTCTTTAAGTTTTCTTTTATCAAGTACTACATGAATTTCCCTTTTGGTTCCGCCTATTATTTCAACCTTTCCGACATTTTGTACCTGTTCAAACCCGTTTTTTACGGTTGTATCCGCTAAATCATATAATTTGGCAGGCGGGAGATCCGCAGACATGCTGAATGACACAATTGCTTGATCGGCAGGATCAATTCTCTTTACGACAGGTTCTTCTACTCCATCCGGGAGCTTGTTTCTGCTCTGTGAAATTTTATCCCTTACCTGCTGCTCATCATATTTTGCGTCTGTTTCATAAAGGAACTCAGCCAGAACTACAGAGACCCCGTCCTGATTTGTCGAGGTGACATTCTTCAATCCTGATATAGAGCTGATTTGTTCTTCCAATACCTTTGAAACCTGAGATTCTAATTCACTCGGACCGGCTCCGGCATATATTGTTGTGACACTAACCATAGGAAACGTCATATCCGGGAACATTTCAACATTCATCCGATTCATACAAATATATCCAATAACAAGCATTAATATCACTGCAGACATAATTAATGACGGCCTTTTAATTGATAAACTTGCTAAATTCATAAAAACCTCCTTTTATTCTATGGGCTGGGTATTATATAACTCAGCCTCAAAATATATGCTAATTTGCTCGACAATATACCGGTAATAATTCAGTGTTGCGTCATCAAGATCATTTTCAGTATTTACCATTTGAGACATTGTTATTCTTCCCTTTTGGAATCTTTGCCGCTCATATTCAAGTCTTTCTGTCTGTATATTCTTTATATCTAAAGAAGAGGCTATCCGGGCTTTAACATTCCTCCAGGTTTCTGTCAGATTTATCCAATCGTTTTTTGATGATATCTCTGCTTTATTCAATGATTCTATTGATGCTTGATAATCCAGTTCATAACCTTTATTTACAGCTTCCGGCGTAGAAAAGTCTAAAGGCACAATCAGATTAATACCAACTGAGTATGTAGGTTTATACACTCCGATTGCCTGGTTAAAAGCACCAGAATTTGAAAGATCAAGCCCATGCAACGACGCTTTTCCGTAAACATTTAAATCAGGCAATAAACTATATTCTGTTTCTAGCTTTGCATACTCACTGCTTGCTTTGGTATTTTTAGCAGAAAGTACATCTGCCCGTTGTCCCTTAGGCGTGAGATCCTCATTTGAATACTTTGAAACAATATCATTCAGGGCGCTTATATTTTCCTCCACAGAATTTGATGATTTCCCTCGCATATTATTAAAATTCAAACATGTCTTTTTTTCATCTTCTACGGCTAATTGAAGGTTCAATTGCCGTTGCCTAAAAAATGCTTTTGCCTGCAACAAATCCGCTTTATCTGCAAGATCATTATTAACCCTGTTTTCACTCCATTTCAATATTTCTTCGGCACGCTGTAATTCTGCTTTCCTGAAATTTACAATTTCTCTGGAAAGAGACAACGCCAAGTATATGGAACGTGCTTTTAAAAGTATCTGTTGTGCACTGTAAATTTGAATATATTGGGCGGATTTAACGCTTGCTTTATTTTTATTAATTCCCGCTTCTGTATATTTTGACATAAAATCCTTAATTAACGATTGTTCTACTTTCGCATAAAATTGAATGTCATAAGCCGTAAATTTGGACAAACTAACACCCGGAATTACTTCATAAGGTGACTGAAGATCTAAAGCATTAATAGAATTTGAATAACCAACACTTGTTGTTGTACCGGAACCCCACTTTTTGCTTACGCTAAGGTCCCACGCATTTGTAACCATCTCATTTAGTTGAAGTGTCGACCCTAAACTTGAACCGCTTCTGTCATCTATAAAAGAATAATCCCCAATGAGCCTTGGAGAATAAATCATTTCCGTTTGCAACACTTTTTTTCCCATAGAATCTACTGAAAGACTCGCTGATTTTATATCATGGTTCTTTACTTTTACCTGAGATAAGTAATCTTCAAAAGAGAGAGGATTTTCACCAAAACATACTCCAGGCAATAATATACATATCGCAAAACCAAAAACAACAATCCAATTATTCATTATTATTTTCATAGCACCTTCCTTTGTAATTTAAATTATTTTTCGGCAATTTAGCTCGTTTTATCATGTATCAATATTTTGTTTTCCATCATATGCTCAACATATTCGGATAACACAACTGTTCCATTAATTAAGGTACAAAAGTTTTCTTTTTCTTTCTCACTTCGACCACTCAACAATTCAGCAACTTTATTTTCGTAACACTTCGTAATCCAGGACAATAATGTCTTTCCTTTTTCTGTTAATTCCACTACAACTACTCTTCTGTCTCCGTTATCAGATCGTCTTTGAAAATAGCCTTCTTTTAATAATTTATTTACACTACGAGTAACCGAAGCAGGAGAAATAGACAATAATGTGGAAATTTCCGTCATCCTATATATTAAACACCTATCAAACAGCATTAATATCTTAATTTGAGAAACCGTAATGGTATCACCGGACATGTTTTTTTTTGGCATTAATTGCTTGTAGAATTTAGGTATAAATTCCAGTATAAAATACCTGAATTTCTTTAAAGCAATATCAGTATCTTGCATTTCAGCTCCTTCGCTTACTTGTTATCAGCACTTTCATTTTTATACTTATCAAATATCTTATGAGTAACTCTAATGGCATTAACAAAAACATCTCTATCTGAAGGGCTCATGGAAGTTAAAAATGACCTTAGTTTGTTTCTATGATGTAATTCTATTTTATTGATAACGTCCTTTCCTGTCTTTGTGGTGCGAATCCTGATAATCCTTCTATCTTTTGGATCTTCAGCCCTTTCAACCAATTGTTTATTTTCCATTGAATCTATTATGTGTGTAATCATTGCCTTTGAAATGTCGAGCTTCTTTCCTATTTCACTCATCATGGGCTCTATTTTGCTATGAGTGATAATATTCAATATTGCGATATGAGGCATATCCAAGTTAAGCTTTATTAAATCTTCGTCTATTGGACCTCTTAGTTTATGGCCAATTTGCTTTGGATATTCGATCATTTCATCTATATATCGCTCAATATCCTGGTTTTTCATATTTTCCCTCTTATAGAATACTTACTCAAATCTTAAAGCTTCGATAGGATTTAGTTTGGAAGCTTGCCTAGCCGGAAACAACCCGAAACTTATTCCTATAATAATTGAAAACACCGTTGAAAGAAGTACCGAATTTGCGGTAACTGTCACTGTCCAGCCGGCAAACACCGTCAATACTGTCGCGATTAAAACTCCTGACAATATTCCAAGTAAACCGCCGCAAAATGTCATAACAATAGCTTCAATTAAGAACTGAAGCATAATATCTTTCCCCTGCGCTCCTATAGCTTTTCGAAGCCCAATTTCCCTTGTACGTTCAGTAACGGATACGAGCATTATATTCATTATGCCTATACCTCCGACAAGAAGAGATATTGCCGCAATACATCCAAGAAGCATGCTCATTGTCCCGGTCATACTTTTGAGAGTCGCCTGCAAATCAGCCATATTGCGTATAGAGAAAGATTCAAGCTGACTGGATGTTGTAAGATTGTGCCTTTTAATTACTATTTTCTTTATGCTGCTCTCCGCGTCATCCATCATACTTACTTCTTTTATTTCAACATCTATTGAGTCTATATATTTTTTCCCAAGCAGACGGTACATCGCGGTCGTAACCGGCATGATAACAATATCATCCTCATCCTGAAATCCCGTCGCGCCTTTTTCCGGAAGCACGCCGATAACAGTAAAATTAACCTTGTTTATTTTAACAGTTGTTCCCACAGGATTACTGCTGCCATAGATATTTTTAATTACAGTAGCTCCAATCAAAGCAACTTTTTCTCTTCCTCTTAGTTCTTCTTTGGTAAAAAACCTTCCATATTTTGGTTGCGCAGATTTAATTGCAGCATAATCCAAACCTACACCTTGAATGGTCGTACGGCAGTTTTTATTCCCATATACTACTTGACCGGATCCTCTTGCCGTTGGAGAAACGGCTTTTATGCTCCCTCCTATTTTTGCTATAGCATCCGCATCCTCTATGGTAAACCTGGTAACAGAGCCGGCCTCAAGAGCAACACCGCCTATTTTCTGAGAACCGGGCATAACGGTCAAAAGATTTGTACCAAGCGCAGACAGGTTCTTTGACATAGATTCTTCTGCGCCTTTTCCTATGGCAAGCATAGCTATAACGGCACCCACGCCGATAAGAATACCGAGCATTGAAAGAGCTGAACGCATCTTATGGGATAAAATAGATTTTATAGCCTGTGGTATATGATCTCCTAGCAATGATTTTAATAAATTTACATTCTTTCTTGAGAACATATCTTTAGCGCTTTTAGAAACAACTTCCTGATTAGCTGATATATCCCTGCGCAGTATTTCATCTGAAACGATTTTCCCGTCAAGAACATTTATTATTCTTTTTGTCCTTAAAGCAATTTCTCTT
>MFGS01000117.1:4674-4839 GCA_001778355.1 Candidatus Firestonebacteria bacterium RIFOXYA2_FULL_40_8 | reverse complement strand
AGCAACTCGCTGCTGCTGCCCTCCCGATAACTCATTGGGTTTATGCGTCATTCTATCGGCAAGGTCCACATCTTTAAGCCGTTTTTCCGCTCTTTCCTTTAAATTGATCTCTCCGGCATATATCAAAGGTAATTCAACATTATCTATCGCCCTCGTCCTCGGTAA
>MFGS01000117.1:0-4611 GCA_001778355.1 Candidatus Firestonebacteria bacterium RIFOXYA2_FULL_40_8 | reverse complement strand
TTTAAGCTTTGAAACATCCTCGCCAAAAACAGTATAAGAACCGGAGTCCGGATTATCAAGGAATCCCAAAATATGAAGAAGCGTAGATTTTCCGGAACCCGAAGGACCCATTATGGCGACAAATTCGCCAGGCTCTACTTTTAGCGATACATTCTGCAAAGCTTGTACCTCTATCTTCCCCATTTGATATGTCTTGCTTATATTTTTGAGTTCTATCATAATATTTCCTTATACAAATTTACTTTTTGTTCTTCATTTTCGGCGGACCCATAACAAAAGGATTATTGCTCCCCTCTGTTTTTTGTGATAATACAAAATCCTGTACTTCAAGGATAACCTTATCGGTAAGACCTAAACCGGAAACTATTTCTGTATTGCTCTGATCGCTGAGTCCTATAACAATTTCCTGTTTCTCAGAACCATTATTTTCTCCTTTGCTCAAAAATACATAACTTTTATCACCATCTTTCTTGATCGCACTACTTGCCAGAAGCATAATATTATTTTTCTCTTTTTGAATAATATCGATATTAGCACTCATTCCGGAACGGAATATTGAAGGTATTGAATCCGGAACTATATTAACTTCGTAAATGGTCACATTGTTAACAGTCGTGGAATCATACGAAATAAGATCTACCCTGCCGCGGACTTTAACATCCGGATACGCATCAAGAGTTATCATGGCGCTTTGACCGACTTTGACCTTTCCAATATCTGTTTCATCAACCTTAGCTTGCACAATAAGAGTGTCGGAGAGAACTATTACTATAGTTGATGATGCAGCCGTCTGTCCGGGTTCAACGCCTCTGACTATTACTTCACCGTCTATCGGAGCTTTAAGGGGGGTAGGCTTATATACCTCTTCCCAATATTTTAATTCTTCCGCTCCTTTCGAACTCGCCGCGTCAATAAGGGCTGCTCTATCATCGGAACTCATCCAGGCAAGAACCGAACCTTTCTTTACTTTATCCCCGATCTTTACGAGGACATCTTCTACTCTGCCGCTGAGCGATGGTGTTATATTCACCCGGTTCTTCGGCTGGACGATACCCGTAGTAGCTATAGAGATAATAACATCACCCATAGACGGGCTTACATCGCTTAACGTTGAAGAAGCAGTTGCGGCTTTTTTACTGGAACAGGCATAACATGCTATAATCACGGAAAAAACAATAATAACGTATAACACTATATTTTTCTTCATTTGCTGCCTCCATTAGTTTTCAGATTATAATCTAATATCCCGCCTATCGCGTTTATCCAATCATTCTCGGCAGCCAAAGCATCTGCTTCATTTGTAATGTATGATTTTTGCAGACTTATCAGGTTGTATTCTATTATCGTCCAGCTGTCAAAAGTTATTATCCCGTCAGAATACTGGGCTTCGGATATCTTTACTCTCTCAACATTTGCATCAAGAAGCATTTTCTGAACACTCACATTATCAATGGCATTCTGAAGAGCCGCCCAGAAACTTTCCAGTGTAAGAACTGCCGTTAAAATCCCGCTCTTTTCATCTGCTTCCGCCTGCAAAAGCGCGGACTTATTCTTTAAAACGCCGGCATCCCTTCCGCCAAAGTCGAAAATATTATATGAGAGCCCTAATCCGACAGACAAATTTCCGGTTATAGGATTTTCGGATAAAGATCCTCCGTAAGACGCAGACAGATCTAGTGACGGATAATAGGACCCATTCGCATAAGAAAAGCTATACTCTGCAATTTTTTTCTTGATCTGAAGGCTTTTAACTGCCGGTGTATTGACAGCCAGCTTATTAATGTCAGGTTTCGTATTTTCCCGGAACGAAAGAGCAAAATCCCCTTTTACGGCTACCGGAGTGAAATTATCCCTGCCTAAATAACTGCTAAGTTTTCTCTGAGCAATTTCAAGATTTCTTTCTGATGCTTTAACATCATTTTCAGATTGCGCCAGATTAGCCCTGGCTATAAGGACTGAACCTTTATGCTCTCTTCCTGAATCATAGCGAAGAGCTACCATTTCCGCGCTTTGTTTTCTTCTTTTTGCAATATCTCCGGCAATATCGAGATATTGTTGCGATTTCAGAACCCCGATAAATGCAGTTCTCAACTTTGCTCTTATACTTGCAGATACACTGTTATAATTCACTTCTGCGTATTTTATCTGTTCTTCTGCCTGAAGAATAGAGTTCAAGTTCTTATTACCGTCATAAATATTCATTCCGGTTGATAGGCCGTATGAAAGCGAATTACTCGAGAAATCCCTGATACTGCCGTTAAGACTTGCAGATAATGCCGGAAGAGCAGAACTTGAAGTAACTATCTTACTGTACCTTGCCTGCGCAAGGTTTTCAGTAGCAGCTTTCAGCTCCGGATTATTAGCTTTTGCCTCTTTAGCACAATCTTCCCAGGTTAATGCGATATCTTCAGCAGAAACATAGGAAGATAAACTCAGGGCCAGGAACATCACTATAAGTACTTTTACACAGCCTGATCTAATTTTTGCCTTATTTTTCATCATTTTTTCCTTCCTTTTTACCTTTCTAACAGTTAGACCCTGCGCAGCACATTTTAGTTCCAACTTTATACTGTTTATTTTTTATACTGTTCAATCTTTAAACTATTATAACACGCGTAATCAATATTGTCAAGACTTCCTGAAAGATCTCGCGAAGGGCATCCCCAAATCGTCTTACTCTTACTTATTTTCCGATCGACTTATATTTTTTAAGAATCCCACAAGCATCTGTTGTCCCTATCTTCTGGAGAGCATCAGCAGCATATGATCTGACAATGGAATTTTCATCCTTCAACGCTTCTTCAAAAAGAACGGCAATGAGAACAATTCCCATCAATGCAACATAACATTTATTCATTTTTCTCCATTTATCATAAAAACATTTAAGAAAGGAGACTACATTCCCGCGCCGCTTGTTTTATTTTCTATCTGATTATATGCGGAGTTATCAGAACTATTAGATCTCTCTTTGTTTTTGAAACTGTCTTATTCTGAAAAAGAGAACCTATCAGAGGAATATCTCCAAATACCGGGACCTTATTTATAGTGACAAGATCATCCTCTCTTATGAGTCCGCCTATTGCAAAAGTATCTCCATCTTTTATTAATATCTGAGTGCTTGCGGTTCTGGTATCTACAATAGGAGGAGGCCCGGTAGAAACAATAGAAGTTACCATAGGCTTTACATGCAAGGTAACATACTCATTGTTAACCTGCGCAGTCTTGGTATCCAAACTTTCAATCAAACCGGCAAAGGTTTCCATTTTGCTCGTTATATCCGTAATTATTAATGTATTAGTCCTGCTATCTGCCTGGATTTTCCCGTTTCCGCTTAAAAAAGGAGTTATTGATGCCTGAAGATCCGCAGCTTTTGCGAAATTAATAGCAAAATATAAAGAGTTTTTATCTGTCTTATTCATTTCATCTGATGATTCTAATTGTTTGTCAATATTTTTTGTTGAGAGTCCACTAGAGGAAGTCTTTGTTAGCGTACCTTCTCTTGCAACAGCATTCTCTTTCCCGTCCCTAGAAAACAAAAAAGCACAAAACCAAACGGCAAGAAAAAAAGCTGTTTTATTCATTTTAGTTATCCTTTGTTTTTTCTTCGATTGCCCGCGTGCTTATTTAATCCATCAACAAGGGCGTACCCCTCCGGAAGTATGCCCTTGTTAAATAAGCATTCTTCGTATACCTGTTTTAACTGAAATTACTTGTTTCCGGTACTTTTGCTTTTATCTATATTTGTACTTTTACAGTTTTCTTCGCACACTTTTAACTGAGCGCACAGATCCTCAATTTCTACTATTTTTTTGTAAAGCTCCGGATTATCTTCTTTTATTTTTTCAAGCATCCCTGCCGGCATCTTCCCTGGACCTTTTTCTTTCATCCTCGGCGGAGGATTGTCGTTCCCCTCTTCGTTCTCTCTCATTTCCAAAGGCGGCGGATTATCATCAGTTGATTCAATTTTAGGTCTATTATTTTTCATTAATTCCCTGATTTCTTTTTCCTTCGTGTTTATCTTCTCCGCGATACTTTGACAATCCGGACAATCCGTTTTGATTTGTTCTCCCGGCACCCTGCCACCTCGTTTTCCCGCTCCCCGTTTTGTACCATCATCAGCTAAAAGTACTGCTGAAGAAACCAGATTCAAACATACGACCACACTAAGTAACAATTTTGATAATTTCATATTATCGATCCTCCTTGTTGATTGCGGCTAATACATCTTCGATATAAAACGGTTTTCTCACAAATCTGCACACTCCTGCACATTCCTTCTGAATATCACCTCCCGACATCAGAATTATTTTTGTTTTCTGATTAATAATCTTTACACTTTTAATTAATTGCAGCCCTGATCCGCCCGGCATATTATAGTCGCTCAAAATCAGGTCGAATCTCTCGCTGGATATTCTTTCATGAGCATCCTCTGCATCGGCTGAGAGAGTTACCAAATATCCCCTGGAACTTAATGTGCTTTCCAAAAGTTCTCTTACCACTTGCTCATCATCAACCACCAGGATCTTATTTATTTTATTTTTCATGGCATAGCCCCTGTTACTGCCGTTCTAAAATAATTTTATATTAATGCAGGCCTGGAACCTTTCAGGT
>MFGS01000116.1:14090-18232 GCA_001778355.1 Candidatus Firestonebacteria bacterium RIFOXYA2_FULL_40_8 | reverse complement strand
GAACGTATGAAGGTCTTTACTGTACGGGTTGCGAAGCCTATTTTCTTGAAAAAGATTTGATAGACGGTTGCTGCCCTGTTCATAAAACAAAAATTCAAGTACTAAAAGAAGAAAGCTATTTTTTTAAGCTTTCCGCTTACAGGGATAAATTATTACAGCTTTTTGAAAAGAATAAGAACTTTGTAATGCCTGAATCCAGAAAAAACGAAATATTGTTCCGTATAAATGAGGGATTGCAGGATCTTTCTATTTCGAGAAAAAGTTTTAAGTGGGGTATCGAGCTCCCTTTTGATAAAGAACATATTACTTATGTCTGGTTTGATGCTCTTACGAGTTATATTACAGGATTGGATTATCCTTCGGAAAAATTTGACAAGTTTTGGCCGGCAGATGTCCATTTAGTAGGGAAAGATATACTCTGGTTCCATGCCGTAATTTGGCCGGCAATGTTAATGGCCGGGGAGATAGAACCGCCAAAGAGTGTCTATGCCCATGGTTGGTGGACTTTTAATAAAGAAAAAATATCGAAATCTAGAGGCAAGGTAATTAATGTAGATGACCTCATCGCGATTGCAGGTGTTGATGCGGCGAGGTATTTTCTTTTTACAGAAACTACTTTCGGGCAGGATGGTGATTTTTCTACTGAAGGGTTGATCAGAAGACGTGACAATGAACTTGCAAATGATCTGGGTAATCTGGTGAGCAGAGCTATCGCAATGTGTGAAAAATATACGGAAAGTAAAGTACCGGTAAGTTCTTCAGCGACGGGTGAAGAAAATAACATAGAGGAAACTGCTTTAAAAGCTGTATCTGATGTGAATATAGCTATGGATAAGTTGGATTTTTCGGGCGCACTTCAGAATATTTGGATCTTTGTACGTTTATTGAATCAATATGTGGAAAAAACTGCACCCTGGAAACTCGCAAAAATGAACGAGAAAGAACGGTTAACATGTGTGTTGTACTACCTGCTGGAGGGTATAAGAATTACGGCTGTGCTTATTCATTCTTTTATGCCTGAGACCTCGGAAAAAATACTGAATCAACTGGGACTCGGAGTTGAGCATATTCAGAACAACTATAAAACAGCTGTAGGATTTGGATATTTAAAGAGCGGTACTTTATTGAAAAAAGGACCGATATTATTTCCTAAAGATAAAAAGGAAAAAGAAAATGCTGGTTGATTCTCATGCTCATCTGGAAGATGACAAATACTCCAATGACAGAGCTAAAGTAATAGAGAATGCCGGTTTGGCGGGGCTTAAGTATATAATTAATATAGGTACGGATATTGAGGGAAATAAAATATCCTTAAAATTAGCGGCAGAATATGATAATATATATTGTACGCTTGGACTTCATCCAAATTACTGTTCTGAAGTGGATGAAATGTCTTATGATTTCATAAATAAAAATGCCGCAAACAGGAAAGTTGTCGGAATAGGAGAAACAGGTCTTGATTATTTCAGGAACACCTGCTCAAAAGAAGACCAGCAAAAAGTATTTAAACGGCTTATTTCTATAGCAAAAGAACAATGTCTTCCGCTGGTAATACATAGCAGGGACGCTAGCCAGGATACAATAAGAATAATTAAGGAAGAAAACGGACAAGAAGCAGGCGGAGTCCTGCATTGTTTTACAGGTGACAGGATGCTTCTTGAAGAATTTTTAAAATTAGGATTTTATATTGCAGTAGGCGGTGCCGTAACTTATCCGAATGCGGCAGCTTTAAGAGAAACAATTAAGGATATACCGCTGAGCCGTTTACTTTTAGAGACTGATTGTCCTTACTTGGCGCCGCAATCCAAAAGGGGACAAAGGAATGAGCCTGCTTTTATAAAAGAAACTGCGGAAAAAGCGGCCGAGATAAAAGGTGTTACATTTGAAACTGTATCAAAATGGTCTTTTCTTAATTCTGTTTATTTATTTAAACTGGGAATTAAGCAAAGAGGAACTATAGTTTACGAAATAAATAATTCATTATATATAAATTTGACGAATAGATGCTCTAACCATTGTAGTTTTTGTGCGAGAAATGAAAGTACTTTAGTTAAAGGTCATAATTTAGCTATTGACCGGGAGCCTTCTGCCGAAGAGATACTAAAAGCAGCTGGAGATGTATCAAAATACAAAGAAGTGGTATTTTGTGGTTTTGGCGAGCCTACTATCAGGCTTTCAGTATTAAAAGAAATTGCAGCGAAGTTGAAATTGAAAGGATCAAAAGTAAGGATTGATACAAACGGACAGGGAAATCTTATTCACGGAAGAAATATATTACCGGAGTTAAAAGGTCTTGTAGATGCAGTTTCTGTCAGTTTAAATGCTTCTAACTCTGATGATTATCAAAGAATATGCTTCTCTCAGTTTAAAGAAGCCGCATATACCGGCGTAAAGGAATTTTTAAAAGAAGCTAAGAAGTATATCCCCGAGGTAACCGCGAGTGTGGTTACTGTCCCCGGGATAGATGTTGAAGCGTGTAGAAAAATTGCGGAAGAGGAATTAAAAGTCAGTTTTAGAATAAGACAATTTGGAAGGGTTGGCTAAAGAATGAAAAAAATATTAGTAATCGCAGGTGTTTTGATTGCTATGCTTTTTACGGGAAGTGTTTATTTTAACCCGTTTAAAGGCAACGTAAAAATACTTGTTGACGGGAAAATAATAGAAGCAGATGTCAAAAATTGCACGGTTTACGATGTACTAAAAGAGAAAAAAATATCACTTGATATACAGGATATTGTTTCTCCCGGTTTGAATACCCTGGTTGCAGACGGAATAATGATCAAAATACAAAGAGTTAAAGAAGTCAACATTACTGTCACTGAAATATTAAAAGCTGACATTGTCAGGATCTGGGATAAAACCCTTAATATAAACGAAATTATAGATTTGCAGAATGGCGCAGATGGTTTTCTGGAGAAAGAAGTAAAAGTAAGGTATCATGACAATAAAGAAGTTTGGCGTAAGGTTTTTAATATTGCAAATCAAAAAAAACCTATAAACAAGGTGATTATTCAAGGAACTAGTAAAATAAGAAGAATGTACATGATGCCAAAAAGAATGTATGTTGATAGAGTATATTCTTTGCTGGCTACCGGTTACTACCCGGGCCCGGAAGATTGCGGCCCATATGCCGACGGCTTGACTGCAAACGGAATGAAAGCAGGTTATGGTGTTTGTGCGGTTGATCCAAAACTTATACCTCTTGGAACCAAGTTGTATGTTGAAAATTACGGGTATTGTATTGCTGCGGATACCGGCGGCAGTATTAAGGGAAATAAGATAGATCTTTGTTTTGATTTTTATAAGGATTCAAGCACTTATAATCCGAAATATGTAAAAGCTTACGTTTTAAAATGAAGAAGCTGGCAATTATTGCCGATGATTTATCCGGCTCAAATGATGCCGGGTCGCAGGTTCTTTTTCAGGGATATACCTGTTGTTCTTTGAATTCAGTTAATAGTGAACCGGAAATATGTTCCGAGGTACCTGTCTATAACAGTTCATCACGGCTGTTAGACGGCAAAAATGCTTATACTAGAGTTAACAAAATAGCGCTATTACTGTCAAAGTTTGATTTGATATATAAAAAGACAGATTCAACACTTCGTGGAAATATTGGTTATGAAATAGACGCCTGTATAGATGCGTTAAATGCTAAAAGGGCAGCTTTTGTCCCTGCTTTTCCTGTTTTAAGACGCCGCTGTATTTATGGACGGTTATTTCTGGACACAAAGCTGCTGGAAAATACTGAATTTGCCTGCGATGCTTTGACTCCTGTTTTAACTTCAAATGTAATTGAACTATTAAAAAAACAATCAAAGTATTTCCCGGTGTTGATAGATTTAGATGTAATACGGAAAGGGAGTAAAGCTGTACTCCGGTTAATGGCCGAATATACAAGGAACACAAAAACTGTTATTTTTATTTTTGACGGCAGTACAAATGAAGATCTCGAAATTATTGCAAATTGCTTAAAAGGCTTTAAAGTTGTAGCAGGAGCTTCGGCGTTTATAAAATATTTACTCCCAAAGAAAAAGCTAAATATTGTTCAATCAAGAATCAAAGTAAACGGAAAACAGGCTTTTTTCATAGGTAGCATTAAAAAAACAACGCATGACCAACTTGCAGTATTACGGAAGCAT
>MFGS01000116.1:11295-13953 GCA_001778355.1 Candidatus Firestonebacteria bacterium RIFOXYA2_FULL_40_8 | reverse complement strand
TATACGGAAACGATAAGAAGTATTTTAACCGGAATACCTCTGACTTATAGTCCGGAGAGGAATCTTTATATAGTTACAAAGCCGGGCGGGTATGGAGATAAGAACGCTCTTGTTTCAATTTATAAAGCATTAAAGGAGTTCTGATGATCAGCAGAAAAGATGTCGAACATGTGTCCAAACTTTCTCATTTAAAATTCAGCGAGCAGGAGCTTGATTTGTTTTCCCGGCAGCTTGAAGGTATGATAGAATTTGTAGACAAACTTAAAGAGGTTAAAACAGAAGGTATAGAACCGACTTCAAGTGTTATACCTGTTATGAACGTAGTGAGAGAGGATGAAGTTAAGCCTTCTTTTAGCCAGGATAAAGCGCTTGCAAATGCTCCGGAAAAAGAACTCGGACATTACAAGATTCCAAAAATCATGGAGTAAAAATGAATCTTACAGGATTGAAGGCATATGAGCTGGCGGAATTAATAAAATCAAAAAAAGTTTCTTCAAAAGAAGTTACGACCGCTTATATTGAGAAAATTAAAAAGTTAAATAAAAAGCTTAATGCGTTTGTTTCCGTGGAGTTTGAAACAGCTTTAAAAACAGCGGAGGCTTGTGATAGTCAGCTTGCAAATAGTAAAGAAGAAATCTCCCCGTTATTTGGAGTTCCTATAGCGCTAAAAGATAATATGTGCTTTGAGGGGACGAAAGTTACCTGTTGCTCGAAAATACTTGAAAACTTCATATCTCCATATGATGCAACCATAGTAGAGAAAATTAAAATAGCAGGTATGCCTATACTGGGTAAATGTAACATGGATGAGTTTGCAATGGGTTCTTCAACGGAAAATTCTGTTTTTGGTCCTTCATTAAATCCCTGGGATAATAAAAGAATACCGGGCGGTTCTTCCGGAGGGTCTGCCGTCGCTGTCTCCGCGGGACTTGCACCTTTGTCTCTTGGTTCTGATACCGGAGGGTCTATAAGGCAGCCGGCTTCCTGCTGTGGTGTGGTAGGATTAAAGCCGACTTATGGGAGGATTTCCAGGTATGGATTGATAGCTTTTGCCTCTTCTCTTGACCAAATAGGGCCTTTTTCGGGCGTTGTAGAGGATAATGCAGCACTGCTTCGGGTTATTGCAGGTTATGACAAGAAAGATTCCACCTCTATAAATATAGAAGTTCCGGATTATACAAAATATTTAAACAAGGATTTGAAAGGCATGAAAATAGCTCTGCCAAAAGAGTATTTTGGAAAAGGCGGGTTGTCTTCAGATGTCTCGACAGCCGTAAATAAAGCTATTGAAACCTACAAAAAACTTGGGGTGGAATTCGGAGAGGTTAGTTTGCCTCATACTGATTATTGTCTGGCTACATATTATATTATTGCAACCGCAGAAGCCAGTTCAAATCTTGCAAGATATGACGGCGTTCATTACGGTTATAGAGATAAAGAAGCCAAAAACCTGGGAGAGATGTATACAAGCACGAGAGCTGCAGGTTTTGGCAATGAAGTAAAAAGAAGAATCATGCTCGGGACCTATGTTTTAAGCGCCGGTTATTACGATGCATATTATTTAAAAGCGCAAAAAGTCAGGACGCTTATTAAAAAAGATTTTGATAAAGTGTTCGAAAAATATGATGCTATGCTTACTCCGACAGCTCCGACACCTGCATTTAAAATCGGAGAAAAAGTATCAGATCCTATACAAATGTATCTTTCTGATATCTTTACGATTTCTGTAAACCTGGCCGGAGTTCCCGGAATATCGATTCCTTGCGGTTTTTCCAAGGAAAACCTTCCCATTGGTCTTCAGCTTATCGGAAAACCTTTTATGGAAGGCGAACTCTTCAAGCTTGCTCATGCTTTTGAGAAAGCAAACAATTACAATGAAAAGAAACCGGAGCTGCTCTGATATGAGTCACATTCGGGTTCTTCCTGAAGAACTTGTAAAGAAAATATCTGCCGGTGAGGTTATTGAAAGGCCCTCCTCAGTCGTTAAGGAATTGTTGGAAAACTCCCTGGACGCCCAAGCCGAGCATATTTTGGTTGAAATAAGACAAGGCGGAAAAAAACTTATAAGAGTCAAAGATGACGGCATGGGAATGGAGTTGGAAGATCTCAAAATCTGTGCAGACAGGCACACAACAAGCAAAATAAAAGAGTTGGAAGATATTTATAATATCAGCACTCTCGGCTTCAGAGGTGAGGCGTTATCGTCAATAGCTGCTGTATCAAAACTTGAGGTTACAAGCTGTTACAAAAAGACAAAAAAAGCTTATAAGCTTGTAATAAACGGGAAAAATAAAGAAATAATTGATGCGGAAGCTTCAAGCGGAACCAATATCGCGGTAAATGAGCTTTTTTATAATGTACCGGCAAGATTAAAGTTTTTAAAAAGCAATGAGACCGAAACAGGACATATAAATGATATTGTCCAGATGCTTGCAATTTACAATTTTAGGGTTGGCTTTATACTGAAAGCTGACGGAAGAGAGTTGCTCTTTGTTGAAAAAGTAAAGAGTCTGAGAGAACGTCTATATCAGCTGTTCGGTGAAAATACGGTAAAAAACCTTCTTCCTTTGAAATTTGAGCAAGCCGGAATAAAAATAAACGGGTTTATTTCTACTCCGCAGGAATTAAAAGGTAGCAGAAATTATATTTATACTTACG
>MFGS01000116.1:7390-11232 GCA_001778355.1 Candidatus Firestonebacteria bacterium RIFOXYA2_FULL_40_8 | reverse complement strand
TTATACCTTTTGGAAAGTATCCGCTTGCTGTAATGAATATCGAAATAGATCCGGAGCTGATAGACGTTAATGTTCACCCGACAAAACGTGAGATAAAGTTTTCAAATGGCTCTATAGTTCATAATGCTGTAGAAAGTGCAATAAAAGCTGCCATTGTAAATGAAAAACCGGTTCCAACTATACCTATTCAAGGTTCTCAATCCGTTTATGCTGCCGGTTACCCCGTATATTCTAATGCTGTTGGAGCTTCAAAGTCAGCTCCTATACCCTTAGCATTTGAGGACCGAGCTTCTTTTGTTCAAACCGTACTGCAAGATGAAGATAAATATCGTTTAAAACCTCTTTATCAGGCAAAAAATATGTATATTATTGCTGCTGATACGGAAGCCGTTTATATCATTGACCAGCACGTGGCGCATGAGAAGATACTATATGAAAAACTCAAGGATAAAAAGCAATCTTATGGCTCGCAGCAGCTGCTGACGTCTATAAGTGTCAGCCTTAAGTATAAACAAGTTAAAATATTGAATGATAATCTTTCCAGTTTTATAAAGCTTGGTTTTGACATAGAGGTTATTGGAAAGGATACTTTCATGATTAATGGTGTCCCTGACTTTTTATCAGGAAAAGACTCGGAAAAAGTGCTTTTAGAAGTTATCGAACAACTCGAAGAAGAGATGTCTAACTCTAATATTGTCAAGGATAAAGCAGATTTAATATTAAAGACATTGGCATGCCATTCGGCTGTGAGAGCTGGCGACGAACTAAGCTATGAATTGATGCTTTTTTTAATAAATGATTTTATTAAATGCGACCTGCCCTATTGTCCTCACGGCAGACCGGGGATAATTAAAATTACTTTCGATGAGCTTGATAAAAAATTCAAAAGAACTTAAAAATGCAACTCTTATTGTTATCGTTGGACCTACTGCATCCGGTAAAACAGCGTTAGCTATTAAGCTGGCAAAGGAATTATGTGGAGAGATCATCTCTGCTGATTCTCTTCAAATCTATAAAGAGTTTGATATTGGCTCGGCAAAGCCTGATAAAAACCAACTGTTGGCAATAAAGCATCATCTTATAAGTGCAATCTCTCCAAAAACTGTTATAAATGCATATTATTATTCCAGTATGGCTAGAGAGGCGATTAGTGAAGTTGTAAAGCAATGTAAGGTTCCTATCCTTGTCGGCGGGTCTGGCTTGTATGTCAGGGCGGCTATAGACGGTCTTTTGAAAGTTGAAGGCTCATTAGATATTAAGCAAGGTATTGTTGGTGAAGTCAAAGAAAAGGGACTTGCTTCTGTTTATCAGGATTTAATCAGGTCTGATCCTGATACGGCCAAAGGTATTCATTATAACGATGAAATGAGAATAGTCAGAGCCCTTGAACTGTATAGGGTTACAAATAAGCCAAGAAAGGAAAGTACGAACTCTGCAATTCCGTTGGAAATAGGAAAGATAATATTTTTTGGATTAAATATCGAAAGAAGAGAGCTTTATGATAGAATAAACAATAGAGTAGACAAGATGCACTCGGATGGGCTTATTGAAGAGATAAAGGCAATTATTGGAAGATACGGCTATGATATAGCACCGCTGGGAGGTTTAGGGTATCGTCAATTTACCGAATATTGTAAAGGATTGATCTCTATTGAACGCGCCGTGTATTTGACAAAAATGGAAACCAGGCATTACGCAAAACGACAGATTACTTGGTTTAAAAAGGACAAGAGGATTAAATGGCTTGATAGAAAAGAAAATACGAGCGTAATGTTAAAAGATATTATGAAAATATTAAAGGATGCTCAATGCCGATAGAAAAAGGAATTTTGTGCGGGATATCTACTGAAGGACCGGATTCTTATAAGGAAACAGAATTACTGGCAAATACCGCTTCTGTCAGGATTCTTGAAACAATTATACAATCGAAGACAACTCCTGACGCTGCATATTTTATCGGAAAGGGAAAAGTTGATGAAATTAGAAAAAGAAGTGAAGAAATTGATGCGAATGTTATAATATTTAACAATAATTTAAGACCTAATCAGCAAAGAAATCTTGAAGAGTTAATTAATAAGAAAATAGTTGACAGGTGTATGTTGATCCTGGATATATTTGCAAGGCATGCAAGAACCACTGAAGGTAAACTTCAGGTGGAGTTAGCCCAACTGGTCTACTTGCTGCCCCGTTTATCCGGAAAAGGGAAGGAACTTTCGCAGCTTGGCGGAGGTATTGGTACCAGAGGGCCTGGTGAAACAAAACTTGAAGTTGATAAACGTAATATACGAGACCGCATAGAATTTTTAAAAGGTAAACTCGAGGTAGTTAGAGCTCATAGGAAAGTTATGAGAGAGGGTAGAAAAGCGAAGGGATTTTTGAATGCGACTTTGGTTGGCTACACAAATTCAGGAAAATCGACATTGCTTAACTTGCTGACAAAATCTAATGTTTTAGCTGAAAATAAGCTATTCTCGACCCTCGATCCTACTACTAGAAAATTATATCTTTCTTCAAAATCCAGTATACTTCTCACAGATACTGTCGGATTTATACGGAATCTTCCGGCGGAACTTGTTACTTCTTTTAGGGCAACACTTGAGGAGATTGAGTATTCAGACATCATTATTATGGTTTTAGACGCAAGCCGGTTAGACCTTGAAGTGCAGTTAGAAGCAGTACATAGGGAGCTCAGAGAGCTGAAGGTTCTTGAAAAACCAATTATTACCGTCTTAAATAAAGCAGATCTAGTCCAAAAAATAAGAATTCCCCGCCTGAAAAACGATTATCCTGATGCTATTTTCATTTCAGCTAAAGAATCAATGGATATCCCATCCTTAATATCGAAAATATCTCTCATATCAAATGAGTTATTGACAAAAAGCTAATAGTTTGCTAAACTAACTATATCTAACTTAAAGAAGGGATAAATGTCTTTAAATGCAACCGTAATTGACATATTGTTAGTAATATCTATTTTGTTGCTTATTGTTTCTATCAGCTGGCTTTTTATGAAACTTAAGAATGAGAGCAGTTCGCTTTTAGGACAGGTTCAGAACCTATTCGATCAGTTTAAGATAATCAATAGGAGCAGTGAATTAATCACATCTTCGCATGCGCCGAAAGATATTCTTAATGTTATTACTATAGAAGCCGGAAAAATCATAAAAAACGTTGCAGTCGGTATTATCCTTTTCGAAAATGATGATGATATTTCAATTATTACCGGAAATGAAGAGTTTAACCGATGGGTTAAAGAAGTTACGGTAAATACGATAAAACTTCAAAAGTTATGGGTCGAGACTAAAGCAGGAAGGCAGGTAGATATTAAATCTCCTGCTAACGGAATTCTTGTAAAGTCCGGGATAATATTACCGATATCGATAAAAGGTAAAGTGGCAGGCGCTTTAATGTTTTTAAGTCTCGAAAAACCAAGGATTTTCCTAGAACCTGAAAAAAACTACATGAGAATCTTTACCTCGCAGATATCTATTGTAATTGAAAATAAAAAGCTGATAGACCAGGAAAAACACTACAAAGAAGAACTTTTAGGTATAAATGCAATTACGGAGATTGGACTGCTTTCTTTGAATACCGAGGAAGTTCTGGAGGTATTAATTAATAGATTTGCCAGTATCTCAAAGTCTGAAAGCGCGGCTATTTTTATGAAATCTTCAAGAACAAATGAGTGCGAACTCAAAGCGGCCTGCGGGTTTAAAAGTAAAAATCAATCGAATTTATTAAAAGATAATCAAGATCTGATTAACAATGTTTTTGCCGCAAAACAATATTTTAAAGGCCAGGGAAGGATTGCTTTCCCTTTTAAGACCAATAATGAAATATTT
>MFGS01000116.1:2090-7345 GCA_001778355.1 Candidatus Firestonebacteria bacterium RIFOXYA2_FULL_40_8 | reverse complement strand
ATCGGGAATGTTATATTATCGACTTTAAGACTTGATGATGTTTTAAATCTTATATCAAAATCTGTTTGCGAAATGATGGACGCAAAAGGTTCAACTTTAAGACTGCTTAACGAAAAAACCCAGGAGCTTGAACTTTGTGTGTCTTATGGTTTGTCTTCAAAATGCATGAGCGGTCAGAATTTAAAAGTTTTCACAACAAGTGAAGGTGAAGTGGTAGAAACCCATCAGATAATGGTCATTGAAGATTTGGAGAATAGTAAATATGAGATGTCCAAGCAGCTGCTTGCCGAAGGCATAAAGTCACTTGTGTGTATTCCTCTTTTGGCAAAAAACAAAGTTATCGGTATTTTAACACTTTATTTCAGATATAAACGCGAGTTTTCCGATAATGACAGAAAATTAATGATAATATTTACCTCGCACACTGCGATTGCTATCGAAAATACACGTTTATTTAAGAGCTGGAAAGAGATGTATCTTAATGTCATAAAGTCTTTTGCAACAGCACTTGATGAAAAAGATAATTATACAAAAGGACACTCGGAAGAGGTTTTAAAATATGCCACGGATATAGCACTGGAAATGGGACTTAAAGAAAGTGAAATGGAGCTTCTGCAATACAGTGCGATTCTTCATGATATAGGGAAAATTGCGATAAGCGATAACATTCTTAAAAAACCTGCTAAACTTACCAAAGAAGAATACGAAATAATAAAGAAACATCCGGTAATCGGTTCAAATATTCTTGCTAATATAGAAGAATTTAAGGAAGTAGCACAGATAATAGCACACCATCACGAAAGATATGAAGGCGGAGGATATCCTGATGGATTAAAGAGTGGAGACATTCCTATGCTTTCAAGGATTATATGTGTTGTGGACTCTTTTGAAGCTATGACTTCTGACAGGCCTTACAGAAAAGCGATGAGTCATGCGGCAGCAGTACAGGAGCTGGAAGATAATAAACATACACAGTTTGATCCTGCAATAGTAGATGTTTTTAAAAAAGTCATAATAAAGAGGAATAATGATAAGTCAAATTAATAAGTTTGTAAATAAGTTCATCACAGAGAACCGCCTCAGGCTTATGCCCTGGCTGGTCAGAACCTCAACACTGCTGATTCTTCTGCTTCTTGGGGCTTTTGTGTTTCTCGATTTTGAAGAGATTAATGACCTTTACCTGAAATACGGTATATTTATCCTTTTTGTTTTCTTTTTTGTCAGAAATGATATAAATAATTACTGGCAGATTCGAGGGCTTCAACACATGTACAGCGAGTTTAAAGAAATAAACAGGGTTACCGAAGCCTTAAGAAGCACTATGAATCTCGAAAATGTTCTCGATATGATTCTTCATAACCTCACCCGCGAGCTTAATTATGAAAGATCTTTTATTTTTTTGACAGTGGATGAAAAACAAAAAACTGTATTACGCGGAGAAATAGGAATGGGTGTTCTAAATGAAGTTTTACGACAGCAGGTATTTGATCTGGATGAAACGACCGGTATAATATCAAGGACCGCAATAGAGAAAAAACCTTTTATAATAAAAGACGCGAAAAATGATCATAGATGCGAGCAGCAATTGGTAGAATTGTTAAATCTCAAGGAATTTGCAACGATACCTTTGATTGTACGTAACAATGTACTCGGGGTCCTTGTTGTTGTTGCAGATGGTTTTACTAAACAAGCAATAACCGAGGAAGACCTTACTTTGCTTGAAATATTCTCCAACCAGTCTGCTATAGCAATTCAAAATGCGAGATTTTATGAGAGAATTGAACGCTTGTCTTTTTCAGATGAATTGACCGGTTTATATAATCACAGGTATTTTCAAGAAAAGCTCCGTGAGGAATATAATAAAGCAAAAGAAAATAACAGCTCTTTATCTCTGATTTACTTTGACATTGATGATTTTAAACATTACAACGATACTTTTGGACATCTGGAAGGGGATAATATCATAAGAGCTATAGGAATTATTTTGCACTCTATGCTTGAAGAAAGTGCCTGTCCCGCGAGATACGGCGGTGAAGAATTTGCGGTGATTTTACCGGGAAAAAGTAAAGATGAAACATATGAACTGGCGGAAGAAATCAGAAAAACTGTCGAAAATTATGAATTTGAATATAAAAAAACATCCAGGACTAAAAATTTAACAGTAAGTTTAGGAATCTCTTCTTTGTCTGACGAAGTTAAAAATCATAAGGACCTGATAGATGTTGCCGATAACCGGCTTTATACGGCAAAACGAAGCGGAAAGAACAAAGTGGTGAAAGGATGAGAACATTTACTGTTCCTAACTTTCTAACGGTCCTTCGTATTATCGGGGTACCGATTTTTATTATTTTTTTCAGAAAAAACCTGCCGATTGCTACAATAATATTTTTCCTGGCAATTATTACTGATGTTATAGACGGTGTGGTTGCCAGACTTTCTAAATCACGATCTGTTTTAGGCGCAATGCTTGATCCTTTAGCGGATAAACTGCTTATTGATACTGCGTTCATTCTTTTTGCGCTAAACAACTACATTCCTGATTGGATTGCTATAGTAATAATAAGCAGGGATATTTTACTTATTATAGGCTGGATACTGATGTATATTATTACTTCAAATATTAAAGTGGAGCCTAGCATTTTCGGAAAAATTACTAACTTTTTTGAAAGCACTTCTGTTATGCTCCTGCTTTTGAATGCAGTTTTTGCGCTGAACTATAATCTGGAAATTGAAGTTTATTTGTACCTAACCGTATTAATGTGCGTGGTTTCGCTGATTGATTACAGTATGAAAGGAATCAAGAAATTTGGATAATTATAATTTCAAAATAGTAATGCTTTTTTTATCTTCATATTTAATTGGTTCTATACCATTCAGCTATTTGATAGGAAAATTGTTTTACAATACTGATATTCGAGAACACGGAAGCAAAAATGTAGGAGCTACAAATGTATTCCGGGTTTTAGGAAAAAAAGCCGGTGTTTCTGCAATGCTTCTGGATGCGGGAAAGGGCTATATAGCGGTTTTGATTGCTGACCTAGCCTTTGCCGGATATGACCCGAATTCCCCGTGTATATCAGTTGATACTATTTATGTAAACATATTTTGTGGTATTTTTGCGGTAATAGGTCATAACTGGACAATATTTCTTAAATTTAAAGGTGGAAAGGGGGTTGCGACCAGTATCGGAGTTGCTCTTGGTCTTGTACCTGCAGCGGCTGGGGTTGCTTTTGCATCGTTTGGGTTAATTTTGTTTTTAACTAAGTATGTATCTCTTAGTTCCATGATTGGCGCGTTGACCTTCTTTATTGTTTTAATTGTTTTTAAAGAGTCAGCACCAATTCTGGTCTTCGGAGGGTTGGCTTTAATAATGATAATTGTAAGACATGTTCCAAATATCAAAAGATTATTGAAAGGAACGGAGAATAAAATATGGCAGAAAAAGTAGCAGTTATAGGCGCGGGCGGCTGGGGTACGGCGCTGGCTTTGGTTCTTAATGAAAACGGCCAAACTGTTACTATTTATGAGTATTTTAATACTTATGCGAAGCATTTAGATAAAAAAAGAATAAATACAAAATTTCTCCCGGGAATCAGGATTCCTGACAGTGTTAATATAACTTCTGATCTTTCTGAAGCTGTAAAAGATGCAAAAATTATAGTGATTGCAATACCTTCAAAATTTGTTAGAGGTGTCCTGGATCTTCTAAAGAAATCCGATATAAAAAAAGATGTTGTTATTTTAAGTGTTGTTAAGGGAATAGATACAAAAACCCTTGAAAGAATGTCGGAGATAATTAAAAAGAAGTTAGGCTCGAAAACAAAGCTGGCCGTACTTTCCGGGCCCAGCCATGCGGAAGAGGTCGGGAGAAAGATGCCGACAGCAGTAATAGTTGCCTCCGGAAATTCAAAAATTGCGAATTACCTTCAGAATATATTTTCGAATAAATATTTCAGGGTCTATACCAGCAAGGATGTGGTAGGGGTAGAACTTGGTGGCGCGTTAAAGAATGTTATCGCGCTTTCTAAAGGTATCCTTGACGGAATGAAACTCGGTGATAACACAAAAGCCGCCTTATTGACTAGAGGAATGGCGGAGATGAAGAGACTGGCTCTAAAACTTGGAGCAAAATCGGAAACCTTGAACGGTTTAGCCGGTTTTGGTGATCTTATTGTTACCTGTATGAGTCCGCATAGTAGAAATCGCAGCGTCGGAGAACGTATCGGGCGAGGGGAAAAACTTTCGTCAATATTAAATTCTATGGATATGGTGGCTGAAGGCGTCACTACGTCTGAAGCTGTTTTCAAACTTGCAAAAAAGGAAAAAGTAGATATGCCTATAGTGGCCGAAACCTATGGAGTGCTCTTTAAGCAGAACAATCCAAAAAAGGCCGTTTATAACCTGATGAAACGAAAACTAAAAAAAGAAGAGATTTTCTAAGGGGAAAAAATGGAAACAGTTACGAAAAACAATCTGGTTAAGAAAGTTGTTGATCTCGGGGTGAACGGTAATGTGGCAAAAGTTGCCGTGCAATCCTTTATTGACTGCATTGTTGACTCCTTGAAAAGCGGTGAAAAAGTCCAAATAAGCGGTTTCGGGACTTTTATTATAAGACAAAGGAAAGAGAGAGTATGCAGGAATCCGAAAACAGGCGAAAAAGTTGTTGTTCCTGCGAGAAGCTCACCGGCGTTTAAACCGAGTGAGATACTCAAAAAGAGGATAGAAAATGGAAAATAATCCTGTTCAAGAGATCCAGATTCCCGATAAGTTGTTTTTCACAATACGGGAGGTAAGCGACATTACCAAAGTAAAATCCTATATCCTCAGGTATTGGGAAAAACAATTTAAGATACTAAAACCCGTGAGAAGTATCGGTGGTCAACGTGCCTATAGAAAAAAAGATATAGAAATGGTATTATTAATCCAACGTTTGCTTTATAATGAGGGCTTTACAATAGACGGAGCGAAAAAGAAACTTAAAGATCTTAGGAAAAATGAAGTTCAGATGGAGATTAATTTTAAAGAACTTGAACTGGTAGAAACAATCGAAAAATTAAAAAAGAAACTTGGTGACTTAAAGAAGACAATGGAGTAGAATATAACTTCTGATTTTGTCTGTGTCCGCCCAAAGAGATTGGCGGGCAAAATCCTGAATAGCAGGCGTGGCAGGTGACTAAATTAGTTATCAGAAATTAGTTATTAGGAATTGTATTATGTCGGGGCGTCCGCTGTGAAACAGCGAGACCTCGCCGGAA
>MFGS01000116.1:0-2039 GCA_001778355.1 Candidatus Firestonebacteria bacterium RIFOXYA2_FULL_40_8 | reverse complement strand
TTTATTTCCCTTTGCGACTTCTTTAATCCATATCTAACCCAAGTTCCGCTGAATTAGGCATATTTAGACTCATTTCCCTTATTTAAAGCCTTTTTTTATTAAAGGTCTGTACCACATTTCAATTTCAAATCGATTGAAAGTTTTTCAGGAATTTGGATTTTCAAAGCATTTAATAATAATCGTTCTTCCGCATCCGGTCGAAATACTCTACGCAATCGCAGTCTATATCTTTCCACTTTATCTACGGTCTGCATAATTATATCCCCACTATGTATTCTCTTTAATGTGTTTAATGCTCTGCCTGGCGAATATGCTACTCCTGCATTTTTTAATATGTGTTTTAATGTTACCCATAAGGCATATCCCATAAATGCAACCATTATATGTGCGTGCACTCTTTCTGTCTTTTGATGCCAAATAGGCCGTATTGCTAATTCACTTTTTAACACTCGAAATGCTGCTTCTGCCTCCGTCAACTGTATATATTTTTTCCATAATATTTCCGGATCTTCTTCTGTAAGATTTGTTCTTAATAGATAGGCTCCTTCTCGGGCCTTACACCATTCTATCTTTTCCTGATTTATCTTCCATTCTAATTTGCCCTCCTTATATTCAATCTCATATAAATCAGAAATACTTGCATATTTACCGGTTATCGCTCCAATTTTTCGTTCTATCTTTATTGCATCTTTTAGTTTGCCTCTTTTAATCCGCTCCGATAGCTTTTCTAAGTACTTTTCCAGCTTCTCACTCGCTGTTTTTCGCATTGCTTCTTCTTTTGCTTTTCGTTTGATTGCGCGGCAAAGTACATATGTTTCTTTTCCGGTTCCGGCAGATATTAGTTTTACCTCTACTCCTTTTTGTACTTCTTTCCAATCTTTATCAAGTAATTCTTTCTCATATTTCTTAAGTTCAGATCTCCTTGTTCCTGTCAAATATTTCGATTCCTTTTTTCTTAAAATCTCAAGATTTTCTTCGCTTACTATTCCCCGATCAAACACCCATATCCTTTGCGCTTTTCCATATTTCTTTTCTATACCTTCCATAAATTCTTCCAGCGTCGTTACATCTACTCGATTTCCATCAAATATTTCATATGAAAATGGGAATCCCTCTTCACTTACTACCAGGGCGATACATATCTGTTTGCAGTCTGGTCTGTGATCGCGGGAATATCCTCGTTTCGCTTGATCATTTCTTTTATTTTCTCCTTCAAAATATGTACTCGTTATGTCATAAAGTATTATTTCATACTTTACATTAAACAATTCTCCATATTGTTCTTTAAGATGTTTTTCCAGCTCTTCTTTATGCCGGATTATTTGATCTAAACAATCATAAAGTCTGTCACTATTAATTTTCTTTTCTTCTACATTTAATAAATCATCCAATGCTGTACTTCTAAACCACTGTTCTTCTATTGATAATTCACTCCCAGGGTCGCATAGTCTATTTATTGCCAATATTGCCGCCACTTTTGACCATTCTATATCAGGCTCTCTTCCTGCTCCTTCTTTCTTATTGTCAAGTTTTCTTTCCCAAAACTTATCTAATCCCAGCCTCTTCCATAACTCTAATGCTGCATATATGGCTCCGAATTCCCGGCATCTTTCTAATCCTACAGTTTTTAAATCTATCTTTACAATATTTTCACTTCCTTCTTCCGGAACATTATCTGATGGAAAAAGATGTAGTTGTTCTTCTTCTCCTTCATCATTGAAAACATTTATTGTTTTTCTCCAACGCTTTTCCTGAGAACTATTTAATTCTCCCAAATAGCAGAGTAAGCGGTGCTTTGTTGTATGCCCCGTTCGATTGTTTTCTACTAAAGACCAGTAAACATGATCCTTGCCGTCTTTATTATGATTTTGTTTTTTTAAAAACATATTATGAGTATTTTCTAATACCCGCGCCAATATGTCAATATACTAGGTCTGTACCACACGCTATTTTAAAACTTTTTATGACAAAAATGCTGCTTTTATATGAACTAAATATTTTTAAAATCGCACTTTTAACATAATTCAGCGGAACTTGGG
>MFGS01000115.1:7874-12627 GCA_001778355.1 Candidatus Firestonebacteria bacterium RIFOXYA2_FULL_40_8 | reverse complement strand
CGGTATTGTTGGTCTCCATCCGGGGTCCAGACGCGGAGAGTCTCTGACCTGGTCTAAAGAAAAATATGCGGAACTTGCCGACAGGTTGATGGATGCCGGCTTTAGTGTTCTGCTTTTTGGCGGCCCGCTGGATAAAGAAACTAATTCTTTTGTGCTGGGGAAAATGAAGCATAAACCTATTGTTGTTGACACCCGGGGAATCAGAGAAGATCTTGCAATAATAAATATATGTAATTGTTTTGTTACCAATAATCACGGTCCCGTGCACATGGCTGTCGCATTGGGTGTTCCTACCGTAGGACTTTACAGACCTGATGAGGTCTTTTTGTGGTTTCCGTACAGAAATGCAAAAAGCCGTGTGTTATGTAATAGTTCTATCTGCAATAAATGCCTGGAATTGGATTGTCACGATGTTAAATGTCTTACGGATCCAAAGGTAGAAGAGGTATATTCTTCAATCTTTGAGCTTGTAAAAAAAAGTAACGGGAGCTAGTGATGGCTGCAATTGTAAAAGCAGAGGTAAAAAAAATACTGGTAATCCGTTTTAAAGGTCTTGGTGATATATTGCTTTCTCTGCCGGCAATTAAAGCGTTAAAAAAAAGCTATCCTTCAGCAGCTATCACCATTCTAGTTAATAGAGATGCAGAACAAGTTGTTTCGGGATTGCCTTATATTGATGAAGTGCTTCTTTTTAACAGGCTTGTTCATGGTGGAATACTCGGAGGTTTGAAACTTATTTCAGAAATTAAAAAAAGAAAATTTGATCTGGTTTTGGACCTTTACGGGAATCCAAGAAGTGCTTTGATGACAGCACTGAGCGGGGCAAAATACAGAGTAGGGACGACTCATAGAATAAGGCAGAAAGCCTACAATATTAAAGTACAGGGTCCCGAGGAAATAATATATGGCGCAAAGGTACATCTTCTTGCCGCACGTGCCGCAGGCGCTGATATAATAGAAGATGATACAACTCTTGAAATAAATATACCTGTTGAAGCAAAGGAAAGCATAGATAATTACCTTTTCAGGAATAACGTAAAAAAAGGCGAAATTATCGGGATAAATCCTTTTGCAAACTGGAGTACCAAGTCCTGGGGAGAAAATAAGTTTGCTGAAACAGCTGATAAGCTGATTGATTCGGGAAAAAAAGTAATAATTATATGGGGCCCGGGGGAAGATAAAGCGGGTTTTGCAGGTTTAATGCGCAATAAACCCTTGATTGCGCCGGAAACAAATATTAAACAGCTTGCGTACCTTCTGCAAAACCTTAAGGCGGTACTGACAAATGATACTGTTGTAAAACATCTGTCAGTAGCCGTCAATACACCGACGTTTACCGTATATGGGTCGACTAATCCTAAAGCCTGGGAACCGGAAGGGAGTCCTATGCACAGGTTCATTTCGGCCAAAAGTGCTTGCGCGCCGTGTGATAAAACAGAGTGTGATAAATTTATTTGTATGGATAGTATTACTCCTGCGGAAGTTTTAGAAGGTATGAAGATCATTATTTGATAATAAACCCATAAAAATGAAGTAGAACTATTCAAATTAGAATTTAATAAAACCTTTATGCCTATTGCCTAATCAGTGGAATCGAACCCGAAATCTCAATTAAGCTTAATATTATGCAAGTCAATAATGATATGCTTTCTACTTTGGATTTCGGGTAAACTCAATAACTTGACAAAGACACAGATGTTTGCTATAATGGAAACTGAAGAAACTACTATGGTTTCCGGAGTGTACTGTGAGTGTAAAAGAAAAAATAGTAAACCTTTCCAGAGAGCGTTTTCTATCTTCCGGCTTTTCCGGTACGACAGTGGAAGATATTTCTTCTGAATTTGGAATGAGCAAAAAGACATTTTATAAAATATTCCCTGATAAAAACACTCTCCTTCGTGTTGCAATATTTTCATTTATGAAGATGACGGAAACCAAAGTTTCTAAAATACTCTCCAACAAGAAAACACCTCTTATTGAAAGATTTAAGGAGCTTAGTGAAACACTTATAACAAATACATCCAAGATTACACCTGTTTTTATCCGCGATATGAAAAAGAATGCGCCGGACCTCTGGGAAGAGATTAGATTGAAACGTAAAACTCTAATGCTGAAGTATTTCACGCAAGTTATAGAGGAAGGTATTGAGGCCGGGATGATAAGATCGGATCTGGATAAAAAGCTGATTATAACCATATATCTTGCGGCAATAGAAAATGTTATAAATCCGCAGGTGCTTTCCGAGATGGAATACAGTGCAGGAGAAGTGTTTGATGTTATAATTACCATGGTGTTTCAGGGTGTCCTAACGGATAAAGGAAGAAATGCTTTCAAAAAACCACTTTTAGGGGGTGCTAATGCTTAAAATCTGTTTATCAATTATGTTTTTATTGTGTGTTCCATTTATTGCGGAAATTAAATATGACTATGAAACGGCCAAGAAGGTTTTGCTGGAGAATAACAGGGAGATACTTCTTTCTTCTCAAACGGTAAAAGATGCAGAAGGAAAATTAACCGACGCGGAATCCGGCTATTTTCCCAAAATATCTTTACTAGGAAATTATAATTATCTTTCAAGTGTTCCTGTGATTCAGATGCCGGCGCCTATAAATAGAGCTGTACAATTTGGTGCTAACGAAAATTGGTTGTTTAAAGCAACGCTTACTCAGACGATATTTGACTGGGGACGCATGTTTGATTCTCCTTCGATGTTCGGTAAAAACCTGGAATTAGCCAAGTTGGATTTAGAACAGGTGAAAACTCAAAACATATATAATCTTAATCAGGTGTTTTACTCCGTAATTTTAGCTAAAAAGGTTGTAGAGACAAATGAAGAATCCTTGCGCGTTTCCGAAGAGAATATGAAAATGGCGGAAAATAGATTGAAAGCCGGAGCCGGATCTTCCTTCGATTCCTTAAGGGCGAAAGTAAGGGTTTCAAGCGTGAGACCTTTGGTAGAAAAAAGCAGGAATAGTTATGAAGCAGCGCTTAATAGTTTGAAAAATTTACTCGGGGTTCCTTTAATCGAAAAAGTGGAAATAACCGGTGATTTTGTTGAGGCAATTAACCTGGAGATCGATAATTCTGCTGCTTTAAAGAAAGCGTTTGAACAGCGTTTTGAGATTAAGAAATCTGATAAAAGGAAAGAAATGCTTGTTAGCGCTCTGGCAGTTTCTGTAAGCATGGATAAACCGCTGATTACGGGAAATCTCAGTTATAACTACCAGAATCCGTATTACTCTCAAATTTCCTGGGTGGAAAGCTGGAATGCAGGAGTGACGCTTACGATTCCGCTTTTTGACGGTTTTTCCACTGCAGGGAAAATCAAGCAGGCGGAAGCTGCCGTAGCTTCGGCTGATGTAGCAAAATCAGCTGTTTTAAGTCAGGTTGAATTTGAGGTTAGACAGGCCGTGCTTAATCTTAATGAAACTAATGAACGGATTAAATCACAAAAAGAAAATGTAAGGCAGGCAGAAGAGTATTTAAGAATTGCCCAGTCAAGTTATACTTCCGGAGTAATAACCAATTATGATGTAATGGATGCTCATTTAAGTCTCCTTACCGCAAAAACAGCGTACTTGCAGGCATTGTATGACCTGACAGTGGCGAAAGCAGCGTTTTTAAAAGCAATAGGTGAGTTGAAATAAAAAGAAAGTACTAATGACTATTTACTAGTGACTATTTTATGAAGGCGAAAAGAAGACTTCGCCGAATTTTTTAAAAGAAGTTAAATAAATACAGCGGAGGTTTTAATCCGCTTACAATAAATAGTCATTAGTCAATAGTATTTAGTCATTGTTCTTAGGAGGAATAGATGGATAAACGTCGAATAATAGTTCCGATAGTTCTGGTTCTTGGTATTACCGCTTATTTTGTGGTGTCGGGTATAAAAAATGCGATGCATAACGGATTATCCGGTTCCGGCACGATAGAAGTAACTCAGGTCGATATTTCCTCCAAGATAATGGGGAAAATAAACAAAATGCCGGTGGAAGAAGGAGGAAGAGTTATAAAAGGCGGTTTGGTTGCGGAGCTGGCCCACGACGAATTGAACGCTCAACTTAAACAAGCGAAAGCATCCTTGAACGGAGCTTCCGAAATGATGGTTCAGATAAAAACACAATACAAAAATGCGGAAGATAATTACAAACGGGCGGTAGAACTCCTAAAATCCGGTTCCACCTCGCAGCAGCAGTTCGATCAACTGGAGACACAGTATAAAGTTCTGGAATCCCAGCTTAAATCAAGCACGGAACAGAAAAACCAGACAGAAGCCCAGGTTGCTTATATTTCAGCGATGATAGATAATTGTTATCTTAAGTCCCCCATTGACGGTGTGGTACTTAGCAAGAACGCGGAAGAAGGAGAGATGTTAAGCCCGGGTATGTCGGTGGTCACGGTCGGAGACACGGAAAAACCATATTTGAAAATATATATTGCCGAGACTGAACTTGGCAAAGTGAAGTTAGGGCAGAAAGCCGCTGTATCAAATGATTCTTTCCCCGGGAAAATATACGAAGGAAAAGTTGTAAATATTGCCTCACAGTCGGAGTTCACTCCAAAAAACATTCAAACCAAAGATGAGCGTACCAGACTGGTTTTTGCGGTAAAAATACTGCTTGATAATGTAAAGGATGAACTCAAACCGGGAATGCCTGCGGATGCGGTAATCAATGTCAAAGATAATTGAAGTTAAGGATATAATAAAGGATTATGCCGGAACCAAGGTTATCGATAAAGTTTCTTTTTCGGT
>MFGS01000115.1:6685-7774 GCA_001778355.1 Candidatus Firestonebacteria bacterium RIFOXYA2_FULL_40_8 | reverse complement strand
TATTAATTTCTTTGCCGATATATATGGTATTGAAAAACAGGCAAGAGCCGAAAGAATAGCCGAATTATATAAATTCAGCCACCTTGAAAAATTTAAAGACCGGCAGGCTCGGTTCTTGTCGGGCGGAATGCAAAAGAAACTGGCGTTAACCTGTGCCCTTATAAATTTCCCTAAAATATTAATATTGGATGAACCCACTATAGGTGTGGATCCTCTTTCCAGACAGGAGTTATGGGAGATGCTTGAAGAATTAAACACTACTTCTAAGATAACTATACTTGTTACTACTAATTATATGGATGAAGTTAACCGTTTTGACAGAGTGGCTTTGATTTATAAAGGGAAGTTTATTTCGGAAGAAAAACCAAAAGAAAAAACAGGTTCCTTTGAAGATTATTTCATAGAAAAAATACAAGGACTTGGAAAATGATCGAAAACAATGCTATTTCGGTAGAAGCGAGTAATCTTACAAAGACCTTTGGAAGCTTTACTGCCGTTAATGGCGTAAGTTTTCAGGTTAAACGCGGTGAAATATTTGGATTTATAGGGCCGAATGGAGCCGGCAAATCAACCACTATCAGAATTCTTTGCGGTATTTTGGCTCCGACAAAAGGAAGCGCGACAGTAGAAGGTTTTGATGTGGATACAGAATCGGATAAAATAAAAGAGATTATCGGTTATATGTCACAAAAGTTCTCTTTATATAATGATCTTACAGTAGAGGAAAATATTGAGTTTTTTGCCGGAATTCACAATGTGGCTTCGGCTGAACTGTCAGGCCGTAAATCAGAGATACTTGAAATGGCGGGACTTAAAGGAAGAGAAAAAACCATTACTTCGTTATTATCCGGCGGCTGGAGACAGCGGCTGGCGCTGGGTTGTTCAATCATTCACCGGCCAAAAGTACTTTTTCTGGATGAGCCCACTGCGGGAGTTGATCCATTATCCCGCAGGGATTTCTGGAAACTTATCAGAAAACTGGCGGAGGAAGGGACTACCGTATTTGTGACCACGCATTATATGGACGAAGTGGAAAACTGTAACCGGCTGGCACTCGTTTATGCGGGAGATATTATTGCGATGGGAACA
>MFGS01000115.1:698-6648 GCA_001778355.1 Candidatus Firestonebacteria bacterium RIFOXYA2_FULL_40_8 | reverse complement strand
TGGAAGAACTTTTTGTTAACTCGATAAGGAAACATACAAAAAATAATGACTAAGATCTAAATTCTAAGCACTAGGAAAAGCAATAACTAAGTATAAAGCACTAAACACTAAACGTAAGGTAGTATATTGATATAAATACAATGATTTTGTTTAAGATTTAGTAATTAATTATTAGTGATTGTTTAGTGCTTAGAATTTTAATCTTAGTGATTATTTCAACAATGCGTGCCGGTATTCGGATTGAATAAAAAAATAAGTCAGGAGCTTGGAATTACCATGAATAGCAAGATTTACGCCATAATGAAGAAAGAGATGCTGCATATTATAAGAGACCCGAGATCATTATTTATGGCGATTGGGATGCCGATGATATTTATTGTTCTCTTTGGATATGCCATAAATATGGACATAGATAATGTTAAGATCGTGGTGTGCGATCACGATAAGACGGCAAAGAGCAGGGAGTACATCTCAGGATTTGTTGCCAGCGGTTACTTTAATATCATAAGCTATACCGACAGGGAAAATGATCTGGTGCTTTCTCTGGATAAAGGTACGGCAAAAGCAGGTCTTATCATACCAGTCGGTTTTTCGGATAAGCTTATGAAAAACAAAGAGACCAAAGTCCAGGTCGTGGTTGATGGTTCCGATACCAATAGTACGAATATTGCAGTAGGTTATGTGAGAGGTATATCTTTTCTGTATACGGCAAAGCTCACCGTGGAAACTCTTAACAAGAACGGACTTGCTAAAATCAAACAAACACCGGGGATTGAGGCGAATATAAAGATATTTTACAATCAAGAGATGAAAAGCCGGAATTTTATCATCCCCGGTCTGATTGCCGTTATTATGAGTGTTATTATGGGTATTTTAACCTCTTTGACCATAGTAAGAGAGAAGGAAAAAGGCACCTTTGAACAGTTGATAGTGACTCCGGTCAAACCGCATGAAGTCATTATAGGAAAAATAATTCCTTATTGGGTACTCGGTATGTTTGATATGTTTTTGGTCGTTCTTGTCGGCACACTGGTCTTTGGGGTGCCTCTTAAAGGAAATATTGTGTTGTTGTTTTTCGTGACCGGAATATTCGCTTTCTCCGGACTGGGAATAGGACTTGTAGTTTCTGCTCTAGCAAATACTCAGCAGGTAGCGAATCAGGTGGCTATGTTGATATCATTTCTTCCTGTATTTATCCTTTCCGGCTTTATGTTTCCGGTCAAAAGCATGCCTTTAATAATTCAGGTGTTTACCGTGGTGGTCCCGGCTAAGTATTTCCTTTTAGTGCTTCGCGGGATTTTCCTGAAAGGAAGCGGATTGCTGGTTCTTTTCGGAGAACTTGCAATTCTAACTGTTTTTGGCTTTTTATTTATGTTTATTGCTTCAAAGAATTTCAAGAAGAAGTTAAAGTGAGAAAGTAAATGAAAAAAATATTTAATCTGGCAAAAAAAGAGTTTATCCAGACGTTCCGGGATAAAAAGATGCTTCCTATTATCTTTGTCGCGCCCGTAATTCAACTTATTCTCCTCGGGTATGCCGTTACCACTGATGTTAAACATGTCTATATATCGGTGGTAGACCGTGATAACTCTGTGGAAAGCAGGGAACTGGTGGGCGCCGCTTTAAATAGCGGGTATTTTGATTTGAAGCCCGGTGTTGAAAAAGAAAGCGAGATTGAAGAATCTTTGAAAACCGGGAAATCAGATTTTGTTTTGTATTTTCCTCCAAATTACAGCAAGAATATTAAGATGAATAAAAAGGCAACCTTTCAAATAATAGCGGACGGAAGTGATGCGACCCTTACGGGAATCGGTTTAAATTATTTAAATGAGATTGTTCAAAGGAAAAACAAAGAGATCCGTGATAAAGTTATGAGCAGCCGGGCCGGCTTGCTTGGTAAAAGTATTACGTTCCCGCAGGTAAGCCCTGAAGTAAAAGTAATGTACAACCCGGAGTTAAAAAGCGCGAACTACATGGTGCCGGGTGTTATGGCTTTGATTCTCACGCTCATGACAATGCTTCTTACTTCTATGTCTATAACGAAAGAAAAAGAAAACGGGACACTCGAACAGCTTGTTGTCTCGCCGCTGAAACCCTACGAAATAATATTCGGGAAAACGCTTCCTTTTGTACTGATAGGAATGTTAGATGTCATTCTGGTTGTATCCGGAGGCATACTGGTGTTTAATATTCCGATGCTCGGTAGTGTCTGGCTTCTTGCAGCTTGCTCGTTGATATTTATAATGAGTACTTTGGGTATAGGGTTATTTATCTCTACTATTTCAAGGACTCAGCAGCAAGCGATGCTGACAACCTTTATGTTCATTTTTCCCGCAATGATCCTCTCGGGTTTTGTTTTTCCCATTACCAATATGCCAGAACCTGCTCAGTATATTACCTATTTTATACCGTTAAGATACTTCCTGACTATAATCAGAGGAATAATTCTGAAAGGCAACGGTATAGAAATCCTCTGGCCGGAGATAGCAGCTTTGATTGTTTTCGGGATAGTAATCTTTACGTTAAGTTCAATGAGGTTTAGGAAGAAGTTGGGATGAAGCTGGAAGGCGGAGGGCGGAAGACAGAAGACGGAGATCCGAAGGTTTGAGGTTAGAGGCGCAGAGGGTTTACCAAACGAAGCTATTTGAAGCGTAGTTTGGTTGGCAAGTACGAAGTGACAGAAAAGCGCTATCTTTCTGTCATCCCCGAGTGCTTTAGTCGGGGATTCAGTGTTTTTATTATATTTAATATCACAATAATGTAGCACCCGTAACTCGCAACCCGCTACTCGTAACAAATGAGTGAAAGCTGAATCTGATAAAAATATTGACTTTTTGTTTAAACTTCGATAATATACGAATATGATACTCAAGGGGAGATCATTAGCATACATATCAGCATTTGTCTTCGTTCTGTTATTATTTATTTCTAATCTGCTACTTGCCTTTATTGCTTCTGCTTTTATATTTGGGTTACCTAAATTCCTGGAATACAGGAAAAAACAGCTGATTAACGAGAAATTTAAGAGCCAATTGCTTGACGGGGTGGAGTTAATTTCGGGGGCACTTCGCTCGGGAATGACTTTTCAACAGGGGATAGCTTATCTTGTGAAAGAAATGCCGGAACCGTTAGCCGGAGAGTTTAAAGAGATCCAGGACAAAATATTGCTCGGGTTAACGCTCGAAAAAGCTCTTTTAGAGTTAAATCAAAAACATAAAGAAGACAATCTGGATCTATTAATTACTGCAGTAATTATTTCAAGAGAAGCCGGCGGTAATCTAGCTGAGGTACTGTCAAAAGTATCCGATAATATGAGGGAGAATGCAAGATTGGAGGGGCAGATTAAGACTCTGACCTCGCAGGGTAAGCTTTCCGGACTGATTGTGGGATTTCTTCCGTTTGTTTTACTCATTTTTCTTTCTTTGATAGACAGAGAATTAATACTTCCTATGTTTACTTCGGTTTTGGGAATGGTGTTGCTGGTTTTGGCTCTCATAATGGAGTTAATCGGGGCGCTTTTTATTAGGAAAATTACTACAATAGATTATTAACCCGAAATCAGCTGATTAGTTTGAGGGATTTTCGGGTTAGATTCCACTGATTGCAAGGCTACTGGATTCCACTGATAAAAAAAAGAAAAAGTTTTTGCAAGTTAAATTCAATTGTTTCTACTTCAGTTTTGACTAAAGGCGGAAAGATGATAATTGCGGTAACTTTATTATTTGCAGTATCGCTGTTTCTGGTAATCAGGCAGGCACAGCAGAGTTACAATACCGTTGTGGTGACCAGACGGGTAGAAAGCTCCGGCGGAAGTAAATCTGCTGTTATTCCTGAGGTGTTCAAGTGGCTGATTAAAACTGTTTCGAGGTTAAATAAAGTATTGCCTTTAGGAAAATACAGGGAGAAGTTAAAGAACAAACTAACAGAGTGCAAATCTGATAAAGATTATACGCCTGATGAATTTTTGGCTTACAAAGAGTTACTGGCATTTGCCGGTTTTATTATATATTTTCTGTTGTTTGAAGCCATTGATTTTTATATACTTGGTGTTATGCTCGGGTTGTTTGTATATCCTGATATTAAAATCAAAAGCAGGAAAGAAAGTTATGAAAAACAGATATTAAAGGAACTGCCTTTTGCTTTAGACATTATAACTGTGTGCGTGGAAGCCGGGCTGACTTTTGACAATGCAATAATTAAGTATATCTCAAAAGCAAAAACTTCGGCACTCAGGACCGAGTTTGAGAATTATCTTAGGGATGTGAAGATTGGAAAGCAAAGAGCTGAGTCACTAAAAGACATGGCGTTACGGGTAAATATGCAGGATTTCTCTTCTTTTAGTTCATCAATAATTCAATCGGAAAGACTAGGGACAAGTATTGCCGGAACCCTCCGCCTGCAAACCCGTCAAATACGGATTAAAAGAGTACAAAGGATAGAAAAACAAGCTATGCAGGCACCGGTTAAACTAATGTTACCTTTAGTTTTGTTTATTTTTCCTGTGATATTTATAGTGATATTTGGACCCGTCGTCATACGTTTAATAAAAATGTTCTGATTTTACTGCGATAACTCCATCCGGAATGCGTAATTTCTGACAGAATTTTCCTGAAATGATATTAAAGCATGAAACCATTTTAATCATCATATAAGCCACTATTTACATATATTAGACACCACAAAAAGCGTATGATACAGTTGACAATGATATTAAAACCGCTATATAATAAACACAGAAAATGTAATTTAAGCAGGTATTAACAATCAGATTGCATGATTTTTATTAATTCTGCGAGGTAAAATGAGAAGAAGAAAAGGTTCTATCCTGATTTTGGCAATGTTTTTACTTACGGTTGTGACACTGCTTGGCGGGTTATTTCTCACAATAGCAGTAGGCAATATTAAGCTTCAGGTGAAAGACAGTGAAAGGCAAAAGGCTTTCTGGATAGCGAAAGCAGGAGTAGCCGAACTGGTGCATAATTTAAGAGGTTATTATAATCTTTACGAACAGTATAATGGTGAAGCGGAATTTGGAGGCGGAAAGTACAAAATTGGAAGTGCCACACTGATAGGCCGTGGTTATCATAATACGTTGGTTGTGTCGGTAGGTCAGTATCCGCTGGAAACGACGGATATCACGAGTGTTTCAAAATATGCTTTAATAGCTGAAGTCTCTATGAATACACCTACTGACTATCTACAGTTTGTTGATACAGGAAAAATTCAGTCTTATTATAGAAATACTCTCGCAGGTCCGGTTCATGTAAATGGCGATGTGATTGTTGGCAGAGACTGGGTTAATGAGTCTTTTATTAAGTCAGATAAGGAGTATGGACCTGCTTTGGAAGCTTCAGGCAAACTTTATAATGCAACAACCTGGAATGATGCTCCTTCGTATGTTGGTAAAGAAGATTCGAAAGATCAATACGTAGTGGTTGGTGAAGGTCCAATTCCGAATCCATTTGTAACAGCACTCGCGCCGGCTCTTCCTATTCCTTTGACAAAGTACGCATATATTATGCCTATCGGCTTTGCCTCAGGCGGGTGGCCGGGATGGGTTTCAACGCATGGAGCTATTTGGCCCTACAATCCCAAGACGCATGGTGCGCCGTTTGTTGTGACAAAGTCAAGACCTGACGGAAGTGAATACCGATATAATCTTATAGATGATAGAGATACCGGAGGCAGGGAGATTAAGGTCCCGAAGACAAACGAGATTACCTATGAAAAATTTAAAAGTGTTATAGATCCGGAATGGCATATTACCTGGTCAAATCCTAAAGGAACCGTTGCAAATATTACAAACGAAAATCTTTATGCAAATCAGACAGTCATCCCCGGGAGCGGATATGATAGTGTATCGGAAGGTTTTGGCATTGGTAATGGAGATCACAGGGAAAAGATTTCGGATAACGTAAATTTTAGCATAACAGGTGCAGATATCTCCATA
>MFGS01000115.1:0-647 GCA_001778355.1 Candidatus Firestonebacteria bacterium RIFOXYA2_FULL_40_8 | reverse complement strand
CTGGGGTTATTTTTCTTGACAATATCTGCGTGACAATCATATATTTGAAACTTTAATGGTCAGGAAGGGTATAAGTTATTATGAGGCATAAGCTACTCTTATTGCTGGCTGGTATAATTATTTCAGCAGGCGTTTCCATGTACGCAGAAGAGCAGCCCCGCCTTAACAGCACAGCCAAACAGACATCTGACATCGATATCAAGAAAGAAACATCTTCGCTCCAGATTCCCTTTATTAAGAATGAAGGGCAGATAACATCGGATGATGTCAGGTTTTACACCAAACTATTCAATGGCACGGTTTTTATCACCGCTAAGGGCGAATTGGTTTACAGTATCCTCTATCCCAAGGATTATATCGGGGCGGATGACCCGGCGGGCGATATTCTTCCGCCTAATAACATGCCGGCTCAATACACATCCGAGACTATCAGGGAAACGCTCATTGTCAATCAGGATGAATCCGCCATCAATGTCCGGGGGATTAACCGCGCCCAGACATATGTTAACTACATCATTAGTGACGCTCCGAAGAACTCGCGCGATAATATCTCAACTTATAATCTGATTTCTTTGGGTGAGGCCTGGCCAGGCATTACCCTAAATCTCAAAGCAAACTCCAGGAATATAGAAAAACTATTTATAGTC
>MFGS01000114.1:6655-7135 GCA_001778355.1 Candidatus Firestonebacteria bacterium RIFOXYA2_FULL_40_8 | reverse complement strand
AGGGACCGAGATTGTTCCATCAAAAACTTTGATAGCAGGTACTTACTCGGTTGTTGTTATGGTTTTGGATGATTCATCAAATATGCTGGGTTACGGAGCCGGAACAATAGTAGTTCAATAATTCTATCAGGAGGATTTAAATGAAAAAGTTAAGTTTGGTACTTGCGGTTCTTGCAGTTCTTGTTGGCTTTTCTTCTGTTGCTTCAGCACAGGAATCAAGTTTGAAAGGAAAAATGGGTATTGGTTATATGAATGCCGGTACTCCGCTGGGTTTGAAGATGTGGTTGTCTGATGGCTTTGCCCTTGACGCTTCGGTTGGCGTAAATACCGCCAATGCTCAGGTATTTGGTATTCAGCTTGGCGTTGATATGGTTATGGCAAATAAATATCCGGTAGTTCTTCAATTTAGACCGGCAGTGGGACTTGATCTTGGGGCAGTGGTAAACTTTTCTATTCCGCTGATGCTCAATATGGAATATT
>MFGS01000114.1:5180-6610 GCA_001778355.1 Candidatus Firestonebacteria bacterium RIFOXYA2_FULL_40_8 | reverse complement strand
TTACCGTAACTCCGGCTTTTGTGTTTTCGCACTGTGTTGTAACGACCAACAACCTTGGCGTTATTTACTATTTCTAGTTAATTAAACATAAATCCCTGCTCTATTCGCGCAGGCCTGAAAATTTTTGATCCAATACCTTTTTGTCGGGAGTCCGCGTTCTTGCACGGTGCGCATACCCGCAAGGGCAGCCTAACTGTAAGACAGGGCGCCCACTTGACAGAACAGGTTCAAAAACCGGGCTTAACGGTAGAGTGGGGATTTCTATTTAAAGACAATTACAAATTACGAATGACAAATGACAAATGACAATTTAATGAAGGCGAAAAAAGCTCCGCCGTTATTAATTAAAAAGATAATTCCAGATTTTACATTACAAACTTTACAAACCTTAAAAACTTTATAAACTTATTTTGGAGCTTCATGTCTGATTTTTTTAATGACATATCGGAACAAATCGACAGAAACGCGCCGCTGGCTAAACGCATGCGGCCTGTTTCTCTTGACGAATTTGTCGGACAAGAACACGTTATGGGGGAGGGTAAGCTCCTAAGAAGAGCGATTGAAGCGGATAAGATATCTTCCCTGGTAATATTTGGCCCTCCCGGTACCGGAAAAAACACTATAGCTAATATTGTTGCAAGAAAAACAAAAGCAGCTTTTGTTGAAGTTAATGCGGTTCTTTCGGGTGTAGAAGACCTGAGAAAAGTAATAGCTATCGCAAAGGAACGTCTTTTCACTGTCGGTAAAAAAACAATACTGTTCATAGATGAAATTCACAGGTTTAATAAATCGCAGCAGGATGCGCTCCTTCCTGATGTCGAGAACGGTAATGTTATATTGATTGGAGCAACGACACAAAATCCGTATTTTTATGTTAATCCTGCACTTATATCCAGATCTCTTATAGTTGAATTAAAAGCCCTCTCGAATGAAGCCGTAAAAACCATTATGGAGAACGGTCTTAAGGATAAAGAGAGAGGCTTGGGTAATTTTAAAGTCGAACTTAGCGAGGAAGCGCTTGTACATATTGCTGAAAAGTCAGACGGTGACGCGCGTATGGCCTTGAACGCTCTGGAAATAGGCGTACTCACTTCAAAACCGGATGAAAACGGAATTATAAAATTTGATCTGGCAACGGCGCAGGAATCCATACAGAAAAAAAAGATAGTTTATGATAAAAGTGATGATGAACATTATAATACCATCTCTGCCTTTATTAAATCCATGCGTGGTTCTGACCCTGATGCGGCGCTTTATTATCTGGCGAAGATGATTTACGCAGGGGAAGATCCGCGTTTTATAGCCCGAAGGATTGTTATTTGCGCTTCGGAAGATGTAGGGAATGCAGAGCCTATGGCAATTGTAATTGCTAATACAGCCCTGCAAGTAGCAGAGTTCATTGGTATGCCGGAAGCAAGGATACCATTGGC
>MFGS01000114.1:0-4904 GCA_001778355.1 Candidatus Firestonebacteria bacterium RIFOXYA2_FULL_40_8 | reverse complement strand
TATGGACAGGGTTAGAAGGTTAAAACATCGTTAGCACGTTACACGTTAAAACGTTACTCACGTTCTTGATAAAGGTGTTATAATTTAATAATACCACAGATATGTAAATCGTGAGTAACGTTTTAACGTGTAACATCTTTCATCCTATCCACTTGTTTTTCTAATACTTTTGCTGTATAATTTTACTGATTCATCTGGAGGAGTAAATGGATATAGCGACAATAGTAGGTTTAATAGCGGCTCTTGTCCTTGTGGCCGGTTCAGTGTTTGTGGGCGAAGGTATTCATGGATTTGCTGCATTTGTTTCCGCAGAGGCCTTTATGGTCGTTATCGGAGGTACCGTTAGCGCTATTCTGGTCAACTATCCTTTAAAGCAAGTTCTCGGTGTTTTTAAAGTACTTGGAAAAGCTTTCTCAAGCACGGAAGAGGATACATCGCAAATCGTGGGCATTTTTGTTAATCTTGCTGTTAAAGCCAGGCAAAAAGGTTTTCTTTCGCTGGAAGAAGATGTCAAAAAGATAGATAATGATTTCCTTAAACGCGGTATGCAGCTGCTTATTGACGGAGCTGATCATGAATTTATTGTAACTATGATGGAAACGGAGATGGGTTTCATTAAAGAAAGACATAAAGTCGGACAGGAAATATTTAATGCACTTGGAACATATGCCCCTGCGCTTGGTATTATAGGTACAGTGCTTGGAATGATACTGATGCTCAGAACTCTCGAAGATGCAGCCGAAGTTCCAAGAAGGATGGCGCTGGCTTTGGCTGCTGCTTTCTACGGTCTGGGTGCCGGTTACATGATATTTCTTCCTATAGCTGGTAAACTTAAAAGAAGGTCTGAAGAAGAGTTACTTGTAAAGGAAATTATTGTCCGGGGAATTTTACTTATTCAGGCAGGCACAAGTCCTAGTGTTGTCGAAGCCAATCTTGTGGCATATCTTGATCCCTCGGCGAGAAAGCTTATAAAGAAAGATTCTGGGAGTACGGGAAAAACAGCTGGAACTGCCGGAGGAAAATAATAGATGCCTTTAAAGTCAAGGGACATGATTGACGCGAGCGACCCGAGAGTAGCGCAAATAGGTCATCCTGCTCCTCCCTGGCTTATCAATTATGCCGATTTAATGACGGAGTTGTGTTGTTTTTTTATTATTCTTTATGCCTTACAAGCAGCTCTTCAACCTGCTGCAAATCAAGCAGCAAGCGATGTTCAGAAGGAAATAGATGAGGGTAAAGTTACAGGCGATGTTAAAACTACTAAAGAAGGACTTAAAATTTCACTGGAAGAAAAAGGAAACTTCAGCTTTTTTGAAATAGGGAAAGCTGAGCTTACACCGGAAGCAAAACAGATGATTGATAAAATAGTTCCTGAAATAATAAAGCTCCCAAATGAGCTGGTGGTGGAAGGACATACGGACGCGGATCCTATAAGTACTGCTCAATATTCATCAAACTGGGAGTTGTCAACTGCGCGTGCTACAAATGTCGTAAAATATTTGATAAATGAAAAACAATTTCCTCCAAATAAGCTGGCAGCAATAGGGTATGGAGAATTTAAACCTGTAGCGCCGAATGACACCGTGGAAAATAAAAAGAAAAACAGACGGATAGTCTTTTTCTTTAAAAACATGGGCAGTGAAAAAGTAATTAAAGAAGGCGGGCATAAGAAAGGTGACGAAAAGAAGAAAAAAGAAGCCCCTGCGGAGGAGAAATAAATATGACCCCTGAAAGAAAATTTCAATTAAGATATCTGGTAATGGTACTGCTTGTTGTCTTGTTTACATCGATTGTTATCGGCGGGGGGATTTATTATTCAATTTTGAGCGAACTAGTATATCGGTTGCCCGATGTTTCGGAGAATAGCTTAACAAAGAGCGTTGTTTTCTCTGAGGTCAACAGTACGTTGTTAATATTGTTGCCGGTGCTATTTATAGCGGTCGCCGCCGTAAGTCTTCTTTTGTTTGGCCGGATTGCCGCACCTTTAGCAAAGTTAAAAAAAGAGATTGAGGCAATTAAAAGGGGCGATTTTACGCTTGAAACTGACGAAAAAAGCGCTCAGGAACTTGCGGATCTGGTAAAATCCCTGCATGAAGCAAAAAAGAGCGTGGCGGAAATTGTATTTGAACAGAGAAAAGAAGCAAATAAGCTTCTGGAGGTTGCTGATCAGCTTTTGAAAGAATGTTCTGACTTCAAACACGAAAAGAAATCAATTATAGAGCTGATAAATAAATTAAAGTCAACAATAGATTCCCTCCAGATTAGCCTGAGCAAGTTCAGAATAAACAAGTGAAGCAAGGGAAGTAAAGGAAGGAAAAGAAGTAAGAGAAGTACAGAAAGCCGACAAAGTGATACGATGTTTATATGGAGAAAAGTGTTTTTATCATACCTGTGGTGAAATCCTGGTTGGTTAAAAATCCTTTTGTTATTAGCTGTTCAGACTGCCATTGCTTTTCTTGCTTCACTTTCTTCACTTACTGTTCTTGCTTCGCCTTCTTCCATTACTTCATTTGCTTAATTGTTTTCTCCAGATGTTCTTCTTTTAAGGCCTTTTCCATTAATTCAGGGTTGACCAGCAGGGCTTTTTTTAAGGCAATTTCCGCGTCGCGGGTTTTACCCAGAGCGCCGTAACAAACTGCCAGATTATAGTAGCATTCAGATTGAGCCGGAGAGGTTTCTGCGGCCTGCTTGAATTCTTTTATTGCTTCTTCGTACATGCCCCGGTGCTTATAGGCATTTCCTAAAAACATTTTTGCTTCCGTAAGTTCTTTAGCCATTACATTCTGCTTGGCGTACTTTTCATTTCTTTTTCCAATTTCTCTGACAATAAAGAAAGCACTAAGACCTAAAAATAGGGCAATAAGTGCGGCGGAAAACCAGTAATTTGTTGTTTTGTATTTTACATACATAATGTAATCTTTATTTGCTTGCATGATGCTTTCAAGAGGGATAGTCCAGGTAATTGTCTGTCCTTTTATTTGATCGGAATTTCTGTCTATTATTTCACCTGGAACGGAAAGCTTGTATTGGATTACAAGTTTTTTTGTGGAAGTTTTAGAAAGCTCGCGGCTTAAAGCTAGAAATGTATTTTGATTGGATCCTTCAATGTTCTTTTTTAAAAAGCCTTCCTTGTATTCGTGGATTATGCTGAATAGCTTATATTTCCGTGTTATAGTCACATCATAATCTTCTTTTTTGAATTCAGCTGCATTTTTAAATTCAGCCATGGCCTTGAAATGATATTCACCGCCTTTCACAAATTCTGTTTTCCAGCGGCTGGTAATATCTCCTTGCTGCTCTTTTGAAATACCTTTAAAAAGCGGGTCGGTTGTGATATTAATTATCCTGGTTGAACTTCCGTCTCTTTTTAGCGCAGTGGTTATTTTAAGTTCGGGAGAGGAAATTATATCTACTATGTATATAGCTCCTTCATCGAGAATGTTTATCAGACCGTCGCCGTTGGTGTCAACTCTTAAGCTCTGAAAGATAACTTTCTTTCCGTCAGGATAAAACGAGAGAAAATCATTGTCAAATTTTGGACCTGCAATGAGTATTTCGTCTTCGACGCCGTTTACATCGGTAAGATAAATAGACCTGTTATCCATCGTATTTCTTTGCTTGTCGCCGTTTGTATCTACACGATAACTATAAAAAGAAATCCTCTTTGAATCAGGGGAGAAGGAACAGAACTCGTTATCATACTCGTCTCCGACTACTTTGACTTTTCGTGTACCGGTTATATCGCAAACATAGATTGCCCTCTTATTCTTTTTTGCGGAATTATAGGCAAACTTCCCGGTTTTAGAAAAACCTCCCGCAGTATTATCAGTGTCATCGTTAACCAGTTCCTTGATCTCTTTTGTGTCATGTGAATAAGTATAGATTGCTTTATTGTCGTAGAAATTTATTACACCGTCGCTGTTAATATCATTTTTAACTGTTTGAAAGATAATCATTTTTCCGTCATTTGTGAAGAAAGGTCTATTGGAGGCAAATTCCGGAGAAATCCTGTCTTCTTCGCCGCTTTTTAGGTCTTTTAAGTAAAGAGAACGGTTGTCTTTGTTGTCCATCTTACCGTCTTTATTTGTGTCGTCCCTGAAGCTGTTGTAAGCAATATGGCTGCCGTCCGGTGAAAATACCGGTTCAAAGTTCTTGTACTCGGAAGAAACGATCTCTTTTTGTGTTTTAGAGTAAGCATCGACAGTAAAAAGCGAGGGATTATCTTTTGAATCTATTTTCCCGTCGCCGTTTGTATCTTTTCTCCAGGAGAAAAACAGAATTGTGCGGCTGTCCGGTGAAAACATGGGTGAAGCGTTATTGTAAGAACCATCAAGAAGTTCGCGCTGGTTTTTGCCGTCAATATCCATAACAAAAATAGAGTTGTTGGCGGTTGCCTTACCTTTTTGCCAGGATTGATAGAGTATTAATCTTCCATCCGGGGAAAAAGTAGGAGCCCAGTCGTAAGCTTTGCTGTAAGCGAGAGGATAGGATTTCTTTAAACCGCTTAATTCGGAGATCTTGGAGATAATCTCCCGGCTTGGGGCAAGCTTTATTAATTTTACAAAATTTTCAACGGATTGTTTTGATTTGCCTTTTTCTATGGAGTCTGCAAATTCTTTGATGGTTTTATCGAATTTGTCTATTTCTGTTATTCCGGTACCTTTTGCGGTTGTCTGGGCTAAAACAAGAGAAGATGAGAATACGATGAGAAGTAAGAAAATTAGTTTATTTTTCATATGAGTATTATAGTAATAATGAAGCTGATTGTCAATACAGGAAGCGCAGCTATCGGAGGCGCGGATGCACAAAAGAACGGAAGAGCAGCAGAGCAATTTACAATTTGATTTCGCTATAGTTTCACTTTACCGTAACCAGCTCTTATTTTTTGCGGTAAATGTAGTAAG
>MFGS01000113.1:51594-64997 GCA_001778355.1 Candidatus Firestonebacteria bacterium RIFOXYA2_FULL_40_8 | reverse complement strand
GATGACAAGAGCGGCGCAGGTTTTGGCTCTACACTGCCCTTAAAAGAGAACAATACATATTCCTTGGATCTGGGACTCAGTAAGAAATGGAACACGGGTACCGTCACAAGCCTTGGGCTTACAAACTCTATCTCGGCTATAGATTTAAGTTCGCCTTATGCTCTTTTCCCGGGGCTTACCGTCAGCAATTTCACGGGTTACAGCACCTCTGCTTACGTTAAGGTAGAGCAGTCTTTAATAAAAGAGCTTATCGGAGGAGCCACTGAAGCCGGAATAAATAAGGCAAAAGCCGGCGTAAGGTCGGGACAGTATTTGAAGCAGTTCTCAGCGCAACAGCAGCTCCTCAGGGCTCGTTCAACTTATCTTGCTCTTTCTCTTTCGAGAGATGTGGTAAGTTTCAGAAAACAGGAACTAAAACGCGCGGAAGACATACTGAAATGGAATGAAGAAAGAGTGTATAACGATCTAGCCGATAAGGGGGATCTCCTTCAGGCGAAGGGGTTCCTGGGACTACGCAAGCTTAATATGCAAATGGCCGTGGAGGATGAAAGAAAAACATCAAGGGCTTTTAATGAACTGAGAGGCAAAGAAGGCAGTGTCGTGGAAGAAAGTGTTACAGGCCTGGATGAGATCACTTCTTTCTACGCAAAGATCGAGGAATTAAAGGTTTCTGGTAAGAGAGCGGATGTATTATCCGCAAAAGCCTCGCTGGATAGCGCTAATTTTGCAAAGACAGAAACTGCCTACAGCTTGCTTCCCGATGTCTCCGTATTCGGAAAAGTGACCCTTGGCGGCCTGGACCTGACTAATGACGGTTCTTTCAGCCAGGTAACGAATGCGAGCAAACCGATATATCTGCTCGGTGTCAATCTTAATCTCCCTCTTGATTTTGGTTCAAGCGATCTTATCAATAAAGGGTATGATCTTGATGTGGAATCCGCAAGGGAAGCACTCAACAAAGCCGAGCTTGCGGCGAATAAGGACTGGCTTAATTTAACTGAGAACTGGAAAAATGTGAAGGCAAGGCTTGAAACAGCATTGTACATTAAGAACATACAGACGGAAAGGCTTGAATATGCGCGTGAAAGGTTCGTGAAGGGACGGCAGACCATGGCCCAGCTTGTCATGACGGAAAATGATCTTGATGATGCCACTTTAAATTATTACCGATTTGTCATTGAACAGGTTGCCACTTATTATGAAGCCGAATTATTTTCTCTGAATGAAACGAAGGGGGAGTAGAATATGAACTTAGCAGGATTATCGATAAAGAGGCCTTCACTGATAATGTCTTTAGTGGCACTTATGCTGGTTATCGGTGTTATCTGTATGGAGCGAATGAGTGTGGATATGATGCCGGATGTTACCTTTCCCGTGGTCATTGTAACAACTATATATCCCGGTGCCGGTCCGAATGAAATAGAAACCCAGATTTCCAGGATACTGGAAGAGCAGATCAGCGCTGTATCGGGTTTAAAGAACGTGACCTCGATAAACCAGGACGGAGCTTCTGTTGTAGTCGCGGAGTTTACTTTTGAAACTGACGCGAAGTATGCAGAGCAGCAGGTAAAAGATAAGATCAGCCAGGTAAGAAACCAGTTCCCTGCAGCCATACAGGAGCCCATTATCAAGAGGTTTGATTTTGCCGACAGGCCGATAGCGGCATTTAGTCTTTCAGCAGACCTTAAACCTGCCGAGCTCTATGATCTTGCAGACAATACGGTGAAGAATGGTTTTTCTCAGATCGCCAATGTAGGCAAGGTTGAGATTATCGGAGGCACAAAGAGGGAAATACACATTATCCTGGACAGGAAAAAACTCAAGGATTATGAGACCAGTGTAAGCGCTGTCGCGCAGAGAATTGCCGGAAACAGTCAGAATATACCTATAGGAAAAGTATCAAAGGACTCAAAAGAACTTACCTTCCGTACCATAGGCGAGTTTCAATCAGTTAAGAAGATAGAGGATGTTGTGGTTAACTTCTTCGGAAGTGATGTACCTATTACCGTGAGCCGCCTTGGAAAAGTTGAAGACACAGTGGAGGAGGCAAAGACCTTCGGCTATTTAAACGGGAAGCCTGCGGTGCTGGTGAATGTTTACAAGCAGTCAGGCGCTAACACCGTGAATGTTTCAGAAAATATTATGAAGCGCCGGGATAAGATTAACGCCGAGTTTGCGGGTAAACGCGGGGCTCCCCAGCTAAACATTATTCAGGACAACGCCAGACCCATTAAGATGAACCTTAAAGATATGAAAGAGACCATCTATCTGGGTATATTCCTGGCTCTTATCGTCGTCTATCTTTTCCTCGGGAATTTCCGTTCCACTCTTATTACTATCCTTGCGCTCCCTAACAGTTTGATAGGGGCATTCATATTTATGTATCTCTTTGGTTTTACCGTAAACGTGCTTACTCTTATGGCGCTCTCGCTTGCAGTCGGATTGCTTCTTGATGACGCAATTGTGGTCCGCGAAAATATTTTCAGGCACATTGAAGACGGGATGCCGCCTGAGGAAGCCGCGCAGACAGGTACGGATGAAGTGACGCTTGCTGTTGTTGCCACAACACTCACGGTCATCGCAGTTTTCCTTCCCGTAGGTTTCCTGCAGGGAACGGTCGGGCAGTTCTTCAAACAGTTCGGTCTGACACTGGTATTTGCCATGGCCATTTCTCTCTTTGATGCGCTTACCATAGCTCCCATGCTCTCCGCGTATTTTATGGGAAAGAGAAAGGAAGCTAATCTTGAAAAACGTCCGGTCTTAGTTTCAATTCTACGCGCGCCGGCCGAATACTTTGGAAAATTTCAAGATTGGCTGGAAAAAATTTATGAAAGAATCATCAGATTTACGCTTGGACACAAGGGTAAAGTCCTTATTGCTATGATATTAATATTTATCGGAAGTGTCAGTACGGTTGTGAAGATCCCTAAGACTTTTATGGCCGCGCAGGAGCACGGAGAATTCTTTGTGGACTTGGAGGCAAAACCGGGGACCTCTCTTTCGGAAATGAATAAATATACGCTGGAGGTAGAGGAAATGCTCCGGAAAGATCCGGAAATAGAAGCCGTTTCAACAACCGTAGGTAATTCCAGCGGCGAGAGCAATGTTTCAACCATGTTCGTTAAGATGGTTCCTGCAAAAGAGAGGAAGACCTCAACATCGGATAAGAAGGTGCAGATAAGAAAACTGCTGGATCCGAAAAAAGACCTGTTAAATCCCGGAGTGAGCGATCAGGGAATGGGCGGTAATTCAAAGCCTTTCAATCTTATCATTACGGGTGAAGATCTTGATCAGATCTCAGATATTGCGCAGAAGGTTATGGTGAAAATTAAAGGTATAAAAGGACTTGTGGATGTTGACTGCAATTATAAACCAGGCAAACCGGAGTTCCAGGTCAGTTTGGATCCTTCCAAGATGGCGAAATTCGGTGTGCAATCTGTTTCTGCGGGATTGGAGCTGCGCGGAAGCGTTGAAGGTGTCCTGCCGGCAAAGTACCGCGAGAAAGGGCTTGAGTATGATATTAGAGTTAAAGTACAGGATGACCAGAGGGATTTGAGCAGCCAGTTTGATTCCGTATATGTGCCGAATGTTAATATGCAGCTTGTAAAACTCAAGAACATCGCGGACGGTAAGATTTCCAGCGGCCCGCAAAAAATATTCAAGAGGAACCGCGCAAGGTACGTAATGGTCGTGGCTAATCTTGATAAAGGCGGCGCTATCGGCAGTGTCACCGATGCGGCAAAGAAAATAATGGAAGCGGAAAAGCTTCCGGAAGGCGTCGGTTATCAGTTCGTCGGTTCCTCCGAGGATCTCGCAGACCTGATGAAAAATATGGTTATAGCCGCGGTGCTTTCTGTTGTCTTTATATATTTGATACTGGTAAGCCTGTACGAATCGCTTGTGATCCCGTTTACAATCATGTCTGCCCTGCCGCTGTCTTTGATAGGCGGGCTTCTTGCGCTCTTTATTACAGGCCAAGCGCTGGATATGTTCGGTATGATCGGTTTTATTATGCTGCTCGGTCTTTCTGCCAAGAATTCAATCCTGCTTGTTGACTACACTCAAAAACTCATGAGAAAGGGTCTATCAAGAGATGAAGCTCTTACTCAGGCGGGAAAGACCAGGCTTCGGCCTATTCTTATGACGACTTTCGCGCTTATTGCAGGCATGCTTCCTCTGGCTTTAGGTCTTAGTGAAGTCGGAACTTTTAGAAGAAGTATGGGCATAGCGGTCATTGGCGGGCTTATCAGCTCTACCTTTTTGACTCTTGCTGTTGTGCCTGCAATCTATGGTTACCTGGATACCTTCCGCAGGTGGTCAAGAAGGATGCTTGGCAGGCCGGAAAACAGAAAGATAGATATTGCAGAGGAAGATGCAAAGAGCAATAAGAGAAAAATTTTAAAGGCAAAAGTTTAAGCTCCGGAAGTAAATTAAATATGACATTAAAAAGAATAACAAAGTAGTTTTTAAATAATAATTTGCATTGTCCGTTTTACAGGAGGGTTTTATGCTTGACGACTTGAAAACTATCATTGCAAAAACTATTGATGTGAAGAATAAAGAGATCAAGCCGGAGACCAGGATTGGCGCGGACCTGGGGGCCGATTATCTCGATATGGTTGAGATACAGATGGCACTCGAAGATAAGTATAATATAGATATCTTGAGCGACCGGACGGTCTGGAAGATGAAAACTGTCGGCGAGCTGGCAAATGTCGTAGAAGAAAAGCTCAAAAATCAAAAAGTGGGTGTATGAGAAAAATATTAAGTTTTATATTTTTTATAGGTGTAATGTCCGTAACTGCAGAGGATTCGAGCGCTCTTTACACGAGAGCGCTTGAATTGTTCGAAGCAAGACATCTGAATACGGAAAATGCTTTGAATGCAAATGAACTCACCCTGCAGCTATTGGAAAAAGAACCGGAGAATGTAAAGGCCGTAGTTCTTGTTTCCAGATACTACCTGTTTTGCGGTGAAAATATGAAAACAGAGGATGAAAAAAGAAAAACTTACGAAAAGGGCGTTGAGTATGCGAAAAAAGCGCTCAAGCTGGATGAGAAAAGCGCCGATGCGCATTTCTATTATGCGGCAAGTCTGGGAAGATGCGCGCAGTTAAAAGGAATCTTCAATGCTATGGGTTCCGCAGGGGAGATAAAAAAAGAGTTTGAAAGGACGCTTGAGCTTAATCCTAAACATCCGATAGCCAAGGTGGCTCTTGCCAATTATTACTACCAGGTCCCCGGGTTATTCGGGGGAAGCACGGAAAAAGCTATTGAACTCCTGAAAGAAGCAATGGCTGCGGATCCTTGTGTTTCAATGCCTTATATTGACCTGGCTAAAATATATATAAATCAAGGGAAGAAAAAAGAAGCCTTAGAACTCCTGAATGCTGTGATAGATATGAAGAACCCGTCCCTTCCCGCCAACTACTACCTATATGACAAGAAAGAGGCCGAAAAACTCCTGAAAGAACATTTAAAATAAGAAGTTCTCCCCGTGACGATAATCATACAAAGTAACCGGTAATTAGTTTATAATTGTAATATGAAAAAATATATTCTATACGCTGCGATAGTTGTTTTGGCCGGTTTCTTTTTATTTGCGGGATGCAAGGGGAATAAACCCGTAGAAGAAATCAAGGAGAATATAAATATGGAAAATCTGGAAAAAGGAACTTTCGCCGCCGGCTGCTTCTGGGGCGTGCAGGATCTCTTTGATGCGGTAAAAGGTGTTCAGAAAACTGTAGCCGGTTACTCAGGCGGCCACACAAAAAATCCGACGTATGAAGATACCTGTACCGGAACAACGGGTCACGCTGAATCAGTAGAAGTTTACTATGACCCGAAAACAGTTACCTATAAACACCTTCTTGACGTATTTTTCCGTCTTCATGATCCGACCACAATAAACAGACAGGGCCCCGATGTCGGCAGTCAGTACCGCTCTGTTATTTTCTTTCACAATGACATACAAAAGAAGGAAGCGTTGGATTTTATAGCCGACCTGGAAAAAAAGAAAGTTTTTGATTCAAAAATAGTCACCGAAGTAATCCCCGCCAAAGATTTCTATAAAGCCGAAGAGTACCATCAGAAATATTTTAAGAAGAACGGACAAAGCGGTTGCCATGTTCTTAGAAGTCCCTTCTAAGAACGGTCCATAAGGTTCATAAAGTTTATAAAGTCTATAAGGTAAGAGCAAAAATATCAGAGCAAAATATATTACTTTGTCATCCCCGAGTGCTTTTATCGGGGATCCAGTGTCTTTAATAATGAATAATACCACCTCTGAAAAAGACTTTACAAACCTTATGAACTATATATTTTTATTTTCTCCCTTGCTTTTTTAACCCTTTGTGGTAAAATTAAGTAAATATATATATTATTCTTTACCCGGGGGGACGGAACATGTTTGGAGACGGCGAAGCGGAGAAGCAGGAAGGGGTTTTTGACAGGAAGACTATAGAAGACGGAGCGCAGGAGCTTTCCGGCGGGACTTATAATCTGATAATGGGATTGGTTCTGACTTATGGATTCCTGATAAACTGGCTTATGGTCAAGTTTGTACCTGCAGACAAAATCGTAGCGGATATCGGGCCTATTTTTTTTCTGCTTGCCTATTTCGGTTTGTGTTTTCTCGGAATCTACCTTTTTAAAAAGTCCTCAAATCCTGCGGTGAGTTTTCTGGGATACAACCTCGTGGTTGTACCTTTTGGTTTTATTATTAATATTGTGGTAATGCGCTATGATCCCGCTATAGTTCTTGAAGCAATGAAGATAACCGGGCTGGTTACGGCATCGATGATGATACTCGGTACTCTCTTCCCGGCTTTTTTTAAAAAAATTGCCCCGGCTCTTACTATTTCACTTTTACTTGTCATTATCTGGGAACTTGTTGATATATTTATCCTTAAAAAAACACATGGCATCATTGACTGGATAGTCGTACTTATCTTTTGCGGGTATATCGGTTATGATTGGGGCAGGGCGAATCAGATTCCTAAAACCCTGGATAACGCAATAGACAGCGCGGCTGCTCTTTATATGGATATAATTAACCTATTCCTCAGGATATTGAGAATACTTGGGAGAAGAAGATGAAAATAATATCATTACGCACATTATTATGCACAATAATGTTGGGATTATCTTTCCTTCCCGTTCTACGGGCCGAAGAACCGGACCGTGAAAGTCTGCTCGTGGATGCTTCCAAGTATTTTATAGGCAGGTATTACGATAAAGCTATAGCTAATTACGAAAAAGCTATTCCTATGCTGGAGAAAGAAACCAAGTTTGAAGGCGAGGATAAAATAAAGTGGCTTATAGCGGTGGACAATCTGGGGATGGCTTACGCAATTACCGGAAACACGATTAAAGCAATTGCGACTTTTGAGAAAGGGATAAAGAAGGACCAAAAGTACCCGATGTTTTATTATAATATCGCCTGTACTTACGGGGAAAAGAAGGATGTGGATAAAGCGATCAAGTATCTGAAAAAAGCGTACGAATACAAAGGCAATATGCTGAAAGGCGAAAAGCTGCCGGATCCGAAAACGGATAACTCGTTTAAAGTTTTCCTCTTCGATATTAAGTTCAATAAGTTCCTGAAGGAGAACTGGAAAATAGAAGAAGATGTCACCGAGTATAAAGGGAAAAAGCTGCTGGTATTTAACGGAAACTACGTCGCGGATAGTAAATCGGGTTATGCCATTAACTCGGACAGGAACAAAAAATATATCATTATAACGACTGTTAAATACAAGTTTGTACTTGCACTCCCTTATGCCGAAAATTGGGAGCTCATTGAAAAACCGCAATATATACTTTTTGCCAGTAACGGTGTTTTGAACGTCTCTCTGGAGTTTCTTGATGATAAGTGGGGAGCGGCGGAACAGTACCTTGATTTTAAAAAGGACAGTATTTTAAAAAATAAACTGGAGTTGTGCATCACCGACGCCAGAAAGATCACAGTGGAAGACGGTGTCGTGCTTCGGGTGATTTCCGACGAGACAAAATTCGCGGAAAAAATGTACAAAGATAAAGAAGAGCTGGGTGCCGAATTTAAAAACCTGAAACAAATAAGTTATTACAGCACAAAGCAATTGGAAAACAAGAGGTTCGTTCTCCATATCTCCATCATGCAAAAAGACGGTAAAATGGAAATACCGGAAGACACCATAATTTATTACTCCCTGTCCGGCTTTGTGGTCGAGGAAAAATAAACACGCCCGGATAAAAAATTAGCAGGGAGGACGTGATAGCCGATGATCAAAAATATGTTCCGTGATTTCAACAAGTACGAAAAAATATGGCTTATTACGTTCACCTCTATCATTGTTATGGTGACAATTTATTTCAGCTCAAAAGACACAAAATGGGACAGCATTGGCTCTATTTTCATGAACTGGGTTGCTTCGCCGGTAAGCGCCCTCACGGGCATTCTCACCGTTGTACTTTGCGCAAAAGGGAATATCAATAATTATCTTTTTGGTGTTATTAATTCTATTTTGTACGGATGGATAGCCTGGAAAACTGGCTATTACGGCGACTGGCTCCTTAATTGGTTTTACTTTGTTCCTACGCAATTCCTCATTTTACTTTGCTGGAAAAATAATCTAAGAACCGATAAGGTTGATATTGTAATTATGAGGAAACTTACGGGCAGGCAAAAACTGTTTGTCACCGTAACGGGAATTGCGGCGCTTATTGCGTTCGGCTTTATCTTATATTATGTCGATCACTGGTTTGTAACATACATGAAAAGAAACGCCACTATATACGGAACCATAGAAAAAGCATTCGGGTTTGCGCTTCTTGGCCCTATGTTTGACAGCTCAACAGAAGTTTTACAGATAATTGCGCAGATCTTGTTGATAAAACGTTACGCAGAACAATGGCCCTTCTGGATAGCCACTAATGTTATAACAATCATAATGTGGGTCGGAGTCCTTATTGCGGATCCGGCTTCCATCCCCTGGGTCCTTCCTACTTTAGTGATGTGGATCGCATTTTTGATCAACAGTATATACGGAGCGTACGTATGGTACAAAAAACCGGTCTGACCCTCGGCAAGTATGCCCCGCTTCATAAAGGACATCAATATATAATTGAGACAGCTCTTAAAGAAGTCAACACTCTGATCATCCTTGTTTACGACTGCCCTGAAACAATAGACGTTCCCCTTAAAGTTAGAGCGGATTGGATAAGAAAACTTTATCCAAAAGCAGAAGTTATCGAAGCCCGGGGCGGGCCGATGGAGGTCGGGGATACGCCGGAAATAAAAAAGAAAAATGAAGATTATATTTTAAAGATATTAAACGGGAGAAAGATAACGCATTTTTATTGCAGCGAGTTTTACGGCGATCATATGAGCCGGGCCTTAAATGCCAAAAACCGGACCATAGACAAAGAAAGAAATATGTACAATATTTCCGGCACGCTTATAAGGACTGATTATTATAAATACCGCGAATATATTGACCCTGTAGTTTATTCCGGTCTTATTGTAAATGCTGTTTTTCTCGGTGCGCCGAGTACGGGTAAAACCACCCTGACTTCTGCTCTGGCGGGAGAATTGAATACGGCTTGGATGCCGGAATACGGAAGGGAATACTGGGCAAAAAATAATGTTAACCGGCGTTTAACTTTAGAGCAGCTTGTAGATATAGCCGAAATACATCTTAAAAAAGAAAACGAAATGATATTTAACGCAAAAAAAGTACTTTTAACTGATACAAATGCGATAACAACATATTTGTTTTCGTTTTACTATCACGGAAAAGCGCATTCACGGCTGAAAGAGCTGGCAGATCAGGCCGGCAGCAGGTATGACCTTGTCTTTTTGTGTGATATTGACATCCCTTATGATAATACTGCCGACCGTTCCGGAGAAACTAATCGTATAGATTTCCATGAAAAGACAATTGCGTATTTACAAAAAAAGAAAATAAATTTTGTCCTGGTAAAAGGAAGCTTAAAAGACAGGATTGAACTGGTAAAAGATAAATTGAAAAGTTATAAAAAGTACTGCTGAAATCAGCCCACCAGTAGTAAGAGCGCCATCATGCCGATACCTATGAGAATACAGATGAATTGGATTATGGATTTAACAATTCCGGTTTCAGGGTATAATTCTGGGAGCAGGTCTGAACCTGCAAGATATATGAATCCGCCGGCGGTGATGGGAAGCAGTCCGATTTCATAACCTTTTAAGACATCTCCGAGAATAAGAGAAACTACGGCGCCTAAGACGGCGGCAAGTGATGAAAGGAAATTAAAAAAGAGCGCTTTCTTAATAGTGAGCCCGCCGTGAATCAGAGCGCCAAAATCCCCTACTTCGTGCGGTATTTCGTGAAGCATAACGGCTATTGTTGTCGTAATTCCGAGCTTAATATCCACCGCGTAACTTGCTGCTATTACCATACCGTCTATAAAATTATGGAAGGTATCACCGGTAAGTATTATGAGTACGAACGGTTTGGGGTGGCCTTCGCAATGGTCTTCGTTATGACAGGTTCTCCACCTTATTCCTTTTTCCATTAAGAAAAATATTAAAATTCCGACAAGTATCAAGACCGGTGTTTTCATACTGTCAATACCGAACTGCTTGAAGGATTCCGGAATTAGATGAATGAATGCATCGCCAAATAAAGCGCCGACCGCAAAGCAGACAAAAAACAAAAGAACTTTATGAAGAGTCTCTCTCTTTAAAGCCAGGGTAAGCACGCCGATCAGCGACAGTAAACTTACAATTACAACACTTACTATTGTCCAAAGCCAGATTTGTGTTTGCATGTATTAATTATACATTAAAAAGCAATTCCCTTCAACTGAAGATTAACCAGTCGAAAATTTGCATTAATTTATAAAATATTGGTGGCTCAATTGAAAATAATACCACCTTAATGCAGAACCCTCCTAGGTGGATTTCGTAAAGGATTATGGTTTGATATTAATACTTTACTCAACCCGTAACTCGCTACCCGCTACTCGCAACATTTTCTTCTATTTTTCTGCTATAATTAGACATGTTTATTCCAACAACAACAGATGAAGTAAAGAAACTCGGCTGGAAACATCTGGATATCATCCTGATAACCGGGGATGCTTATATTGACAGCTCCTTTATCGGGGTGGCTGTTATCGGTAAAGTCCTTATGAATGCAGGTTATAAAGTGGGAATTATTGCCCAGCCGGACCTATCTTCAGTCTTGGATATTACGCGTCTCGGGGAGCCAAAATTATTCTGGGGAGTAACGGCAGGCGCCGTCGATTCTATGGTTGCAAACTATACAGCGCTTCTTCGAAAAAGACTGGAGGATGATTTTACTCCGGGGGTAGAAAACAATAAACGGCCTGAAAGAGCAACTATTGCGTATACTAACCTTATAAAAAGAAATTTCAAAAAGACAAAACCAATAATTCTCGGGGGCCTCGAAGCCTCTCTAAGGCGTATTTCCCATTATGATTATTTTACCGACACCGTGAGGCGTTCTGTTCTTTTTGATGCAAAAGCCGATATTCTTGTATACGGTATGGGGGAAAAAGCGATACTGGAAATAGCGGACGCTCTGGAAGAGGAAAAAGATTGGAAGAGTATAAAAGGTATCTGCTACGCTTCAAGCGAAGTGAAATCGGATTATATAGAAGTTGCTCCTTACGATGAAGTAAAAACGGATAAAAAGAAGTTCGCCGAGATGTTTAATATATTTTACGATAACACGGATCCTATTACTGCAAAAGGGTTGCTTCAAAAACACGACACAAGATATCTGGTACAAAATCCTCCCCAGCCGAATCTGACCACACCTGAGCTTGATGCTATATACGACCTGGACTACGAAAGAGAAGTTCATCCCTACTATAAACAAAAAGGCGAAGTCAGGGCGATGGAGACAATAAAATACTCCATAACTTCGCACCGCGGTTGTTATGGGGAGTGCAACTTCTGCTCGCTGGCCGTGCATCAGGGGACAACCGTGGTTTCAAGAAGCAGTCAATCAATTTTAAAAGAAGCGGAGAATATTTCAAAGCGGATGAACTTTAAGGGCTTTATCACGGACGTGGGCGGGCCCACCGCGAATATGTACGGTATAGAATGCCGGAAAAAATTAAAAGACGGAAGATGTAAAGACCGAAGATGCATTTATCCCGAAGTTTGCCCGAAATTAAATATAAGCCACCTTCCCCAGCTGGAGCTTCTTAGAAAAATTGCAGCCATATCCGGAGTGAAAAAAGTATTTATTGCCTCGGGGCTCCGCTATGATATGATAATTAATGACCGGGAGTTTGGCCTTACGTATCTTGAAGAGCTGGTAAAAGACCATGTTTCAGGTCAGTTAAAAATAGCTCCCGAGCATGTGACCGAGAAAGTAACGGCGCTAATGGGGAAAACAAGATTAAACCATCTAAGAAAATTCCGTGAACAGTTCGACGGGTTTAATCTGAAACACAAGAAAAACCAGTTTTTAACATACTATATGATAGCCGCGCATCCCGGGTGCGAGTTGACAGACATGAAAGAACTACGGGCTTTTGTAAGGAAGGAACTTAAGATGACCCCCGAGCAGATACAGGTCTTCACTCCGACCCCTTCAACGTATTCAACATTAATGTACCACACAGGCCGTGATCCTTTCACAGGCAAAGAAATTTTCATAGAAAAAGGCCTGAAAGGGAAGCGAGAACAGAAAGACGTGATTTTTGAGCTCCCGGAAGAAAAGAAATTCGGCAGGCGGTACATCTCCGAAGGAGACTGAAGTACAAGTACGAAGTACGATGTACAAAGTGACAGAAGAGTTTTTATTCTTCTGTCATCCCAGAGTGCTTTTATCTGGGATCCAGTGTCTTTGTTTTGTAAATATAATACCACATTAATGTAAGACCTTTATAGACTTTACAGACCTTATGGACTTTTAGACGTTTTTAAAGCTGAATTTGAGAATAAAATATGAAACTAAGTAATATCAAATAGGAGTAAAAAAATGCCCCATGAACATCATCACGAAATCTTCTGCGCCGGCCGCGCAGGGAAACTTATAGGTTTTTTAAGACGGCTCACGCAAAATCCTAACAGGATATTGAAACAGTATATCAAAGAAGGGATGACGGTGCTGGACTTCGGGTCGGGACCCGGATTCTTTACTATACCTGCGGCAAAGCTTGTGGGTCCTGCCGGAAAAATATACGCCGTGGATGTCCAACAGCAGATGCTGGATATGCTTGTTAAATATGCCGATAAAAAAGGTGTCCTCGGAAACATTGTAGCCATAAACAACCCTGAGCAGGAGATAGGAATAGAGCTCGAAGCCGATGTTATCCTAGCCATTTACGTAGCCCACGAAGTGCCCGACAGAGATAAGCTCTTTCTTAGTTTAAAGAAAAGATTGAAGCCGGAAGGTGTCCTTC
>MFGS01000113.1:40583-51583 GCA_001778355.1 Candidatus Firestonebacteria bacterium RIFOXYA2_FULL_40_8 | reverse complement strand
CACAGAGTGTCTGAATCCGATTTCAAAGAAACCCTGGAGATTGCAAAGAAAAACGGTCTTACTGAAGCCGGGAAGTTTAGAATGATAGAAAGTAGAACGGCAATATTAAAAACCCGTCCATAAGGTCTATAAAGTAAGAACAAAGAGAACCAATAAAAGATGGTGGGGAAAAGCACTCGCCGGTATAAATGTCTGAAAGTCCCTGAAAAAGTAAAAGCAAATCATAAAAAGATTTCTTCTTGACATATGTATGCCATTAGCATACAATTGTATGCGTATAGCATACAGAGGTGTATATGTTGGATTTAAAAGGCAATAAAGGGAAAATATTAGGGATCTTGTATTCCTCGCCGGACCGGGATTATTATATGCAGGAGCTTGGGCGGATTCTTGGAAAAAAACCCGGCGTATTTCAAAAGGCGCTTGAAGCGTTAACTAAAGACGGTATTTTAAAGAGTGAGTACAGGGCAAATGCCAGATTTTTCCGGGTAAACGAAGAATATCCGCTTTACGTAGAACTCAAATCCATAGTTAAAAAAACGTCCGGCGTGATCCCTGAAATTCAAAGTGTTATCAGTGCAATGAAAGGAGTTAAATTTGCTTTTATATACGGCTCTTATGCTAAAGGCAAAGAAAACTCTGCGTCTGATATAGACATTTTTCTGGTCGGCGGCACGGATGACGGTAAATTATTAAAGGCAATGGAAAAACTGGAGAGTAAATTCACCAGAGAAATAAATTATAAAATAATTCCTCAAAAAGAACTTTTATCCTCTCTGAAAGAAAAAGACCCCTTTATATTGAGCATATTTTCTGATAAAATAATAATGCTCAAAGGGGGAGAAGATGAATTTAGAGGAATATTTAACACAAAATCTCGTAAAGAAAGTAAATCCTGATTTTCTTCAGATAAATATGCAATTGAAAAGGTCTAGGAAAGATATTGCGGCGGCTGAAAAGCTGGCAAAATCGGATAAAACCTGGGCCTATACAATCTGTTATCATTCAATGCTCAGGAACGCAAGGGCTTTAATGTATGCGAACGGTTATCTTCCGACAAACAGGAATACACATAAAACGATCGTGCAGTATGTGAGCTCTCAAGTCGGCAGAGAGTATTCCGATATTATCAGCAAGTTGGCCAGGATGAGACGTGAGAGGCATGATTTTATATATGAATCTAAAAACGGTATTTCTTCCCTGCAAGTAATCACAGCAATAAAATATGCCAAAACCTTGGCAGAAGTCATAGAAAAAGCAGTAAATAATATAAATCCCCAACGCAGAATAACGGAGTGATGATGGGGCAAGCGATAATCGAACAGGGAAAAATAGAAATAAAAGGGTCAAGGGGTATTTATTTAAGCGGGGTTATTGTTTGTTTTCTTGTAGGTCTTGGAGCCGCCGTCTTTTATTATTATGGATTTCAAAATCTAAAATATTCTTCTGCTATCCTTTTGCTTGTAGAAGCTATATTTGTCTGGGGTGCTTTTCGCTCGTTAACAGCTTTCATAAAACCACCATCGTTATTTTACGCTGACGAAGACGGGTTTGAAATAAGAAAAGGAACAGGTAAGTTACATATAGAATGGAGCAACGTTAAGGATGTTAAAGAAGGTTTGCTTGAAGGAGAAAGAATAGGAGCTAATAAAATTATAGAAATTCATCTTGTTAAGGGGTTAAGTGTTATGCCGGGAGAACAAGAGATAATATTTACTATTAATAATAAGCTTGTTTGCATTGAAAATTCTCCCGGTAAATTTGACTTCGATGAAGTAAAGAACGAGCTTATAAGGCTAAAAAGATTATATGGGAGCAACGAAGGGAGGGAAGCAAGCCAGAGCAGTGAGTATGCAAATCAAGGGGAATATAATATAAAAGTAGCACCAATATATATTCTATTATTATCTTTTGGATTAGCTGCATTTTTTGGAATTATGTTATATAATGTCTTTCCGTTCAACAGCTTGTTGAAGATAATCGTTGGAATACTTGTAGCTCTTCCGCTTACAACATTTGCAATCTATTTGAGAGGGTTAAAGTCTTCTTTCGTGATAAAATGCGATAGTATAGGTCTTTCCGTTATTTCTTCACCCAAAAAGTATACGTTGATACCATGGTCAGACGTTGAATCCGTGTCGTTGGGTCATATTGCTGTTCAAAATGAGGGCAGAAGTGTTTACAAAACGTTTAGAATAAAAACAAATAAACCGTTTGCAAGAAAGAAAAGCTTTATTTTTCCGGATACAATTATTGATATGACTTCAAAAAAAGTAATACATATTACAAGTATTCTAATCCCCGGAGATCTGGAAGAGCATATCAAGATAATAAACAAACTCAAGGAAAGATACAGTAAAAGTTGATATTTAAATATTAGAAGAAGAGAATAACCTATGTCTAATATTGTATACATATGTATACAATATTAGACAAGCAAAATGTACTTTCTAGAGCCCTTTCAACACCAGTTCCAAAAGCTGTTCTTCGGAGACGCCTAAGTTCTTATATTTCCTATAATAGTCATCTACGATGTCCTGATAATCTCTTGCTGTCGATTCGCGGATGGCTTTTACTTTTTTCAGGGCTTTCATGATCAGTTCGTCGGTAATCTCGATGCCTTTGGATTTTAAAAGTTTCTCGTTCTGTTTGAGGACGTCTTCTACTGCGCCGGCGCCGCTGTGTTTGCCGAATACGAAGCGTCTTTTACCGCCGACTTCTTCTTCTCGGATAACCTGGTAAATGGCGGGGTGGATGAGGATTCCTGCTGTGTGTATACCGGATTCATGCGCGAAAACACCTTCTCCGATAATGGGTTCATGCGGTTGTATGCAGATACCGGAGGCCTTCTCTACTTCCTGTCTTAGCTCGTGAAGCATATCGTACCTGAACCCGGGGATTTCCACACCGTAAAGGTCTTTTAATATCATAACTGTCTGGTGAAGCGATGTGTTTCCTGCTCTTTCGCCGATACCGTTTGCGGTAACTCCCATATATGTAGCGCCGTGGCTCATAGCGCGGACCGTGTTTAACGCGCTCATCCCGAAATCATTATGGAAATGCGCGGTCATAGGAACACCGTCTAAGGCTTTAACCATCTTTGGAATATAATAATCAACGGACTCGGGAGTGAATACGCCGCAAGTATCGGAGAAGCACATCCTTGTTCCTCCGGCTTTTACGCATGCCTTTGCCCATTTCACGCCGTACTCGATATTTCCTCTTGAGGAATCTTCAGATGCGAACTCAATCCTGCTGATGCCTTTTGATTTTCCGTATTTTATCGCATCGCAAATAAGATTTGTATTTGCTTCCCTGTAAAACTCCAGTGGTGTACTCATCCACTCTTTTTCGGATTTACCTTCTCTTTTTAAAAGAGTCCTCCCGAGCTTATACTTTATATGAAGGTCGGAGATGGTGGAGAGGACGAGAATGGAAACATCATCCGGTTTTGCGCCGATTTCTGCCAGAGTATTAATAACGACATCAATATCTTTTGAATTACTTCTGCACATCGCAAGGATCTCAACGTCTTTACGAATCTCGCCTTTCTTTTGCGCTTGCACGCAGAGCTTAAGCGCTTTCTGATCCGTCTCCCCGTTTACCGGGAAAGCAACGTCCATAGTGTGTACGCCTATTTTAGAAAGAAGTTTTGCAAGAAAAAGTTTTTTCTCAGGTGAGAAGATAACTCCCGGCATCTGCTCGCCGTCACGGAGTGTATCATCATAGATGCGAATCTTATCGGGCTTAGGAAACTTGAGATGCTTGGTGAACTTTTTAGGGTCGTTGATGAGTTTGCTGAGGGGCTCTCTGAACTTGATCATAAATCCTCCATAAAGTATAAATACGAAATTCTAAACTCGAAATTCGAAACAAAAATAACAAAAAGATAAATTCTAAAAAAAATACCAAAATAGAATTAATCGTACCTTTTAATTAATCTTCTTTTTTTGAGTTTGCATTTCTTTTCTTTTTTGTTTCGAATTTCGAGTTTCGTGCTTCGAATTTGTCTTAAATTTTATTTCGCCAGCGCGTAATTGTTTGCCGTTTCCGGGGTTCCCCATTTATCCAATGCTACCTTTAATTCTTTATGTTTTTCTGCTGCTTTACGCAGAGGGATCTTTTTATTTGTGGCTTCTATCGCCTGGTGGAACGCTTTAGCTCCGGCTATAAGGCCCATAGGATGCGCGTGAATTCCGCCTCCTGCGCCTACTATTACATCGTTGCCGAAATCCTCAATTAATTGCGGGACAATTCCGGGGTACATCCCTGCTGAAGGACCGGGCCACGCTCTTTTAATATGATAGAAGGGGGAAGTGAGTTCCTGCCCTATCCGTATTACTCTTTCCTTGACCATCGGTACCTTGCCGAGATGGGAAGGATAAATCACCATATCCCCGCCTGCAAGACGGTTTAGCTTTCCAAGTACGAGATTGGAAGCCAGTCCGTAATGGGGTGAACCAAAAAGCGCGCCGGCAAAATCAGGATGCGAAAGTATCGGTACTTTTATTGCGGGGTCTTCCGCAAGAACTGACATACCCGAGTACGAAACGGTGAAAACATTTACCATTAAGCAGTTAGCTCCGTTCTTTACCGCATCTTTTGCTTTCTTGAACATGACATCAAAGTTATCGGTTATATTTAAGGCATAGAGAACTTTTCTGCCGGTTTCTTTGTAAACTTTATCGCACGCTTTTAAGCATTCTTCAAGACGTTCTTCCACCGTACAGAAACAAGGGTCCGCAAGCAGCTCGTCATCCTTGATAACATCAACGCCGCCCATACCTAGATTAAAAAGCATTTTGCCTACTGTTTTCGGGTCCATACCTATGCAGGGTTTGAACATGGCAACCATCAAAGGCCTGCCATGTACGTTAATAAGTTTTCTCATGCCTTCTATACCGAACTTCGGACCTTTGAATCTTTTTACAAAAGAGTTAGGGAGCGTGATGTCTAATAGTTTTAACTTCCCAGACATGGAAATATTCCCGTAGAGAGCGGTCAGGATTTGCGGGATCTGTCCGTTTATATTGTCGGCGGGAAATGCAATCTTTACAATAAAAGTTCTTTCCTTGGTTCCGGCAGGTATAACGTCTTCGTACTGGGGTACTTCAAAAACTCCGAGAACTTTTGCAACACAGCGGTTGCGTATCTCGTCGGTTTCCTCGGGAAGCTGCACCCATGTACCCGTTGATTGTTCAAGCGCGATGGCCTCAACTTTTTTAAGCATATCGCTGGTCTCGCACTGAATAGTGTAAAGTCCGGTAATGTATTTGTCCTGATCAATACCCTCTTCATTCATAAATATTTTAGGATCGAGCATGATATCTCCTTTGTGCTGTTGTATTTGAATCTTGTTTTAAAGCAACATTAGTTTATAATATGAAAGAGGTATAGTCAATTGTAAAAGATGCATTATTTTATCTTTTCTCCGTCTTTAAATTTATATTTTCCGGCAATGCCTCCGTCTTCCTTGTAATCTATCCATTCACCGTCTTCCATATTGTCTTTGAAGATTTGCAGTTCCTGTTTTTTTCCGCTCAAGTTGTAGTACCACTGCTCGCCGTTAAGTTTTCCCGCGGTATAATAGCATTCTTCTTTCAGCTTACCGTCCGGGTACCAGGAGCTCCATTTGCCTTCCACCAGACCGTTATTATAAAGGCCTTCCTCCCATTTTTGTCCGCGCTGGTAATAACAGGTGTATTTGCCGTCTTTTACTCCATTTTTATATGTAATTTCAGCAAGGATTTTATCATTCTGATAATAAGTGCTCCAGACACCTTCTTTCTTTCCGTCTTTCAAATTCCCGGTTTCTCTGGGCAAAGGTTTCTTTGGTATTTCGAACTTCTCAAAAACACCGTCAAGGCCTTTGGCTGAAAAAATTGCCTTTTCGGGTGTGATATCAACGACAACATAAGACGGTTTTTTTACGGCCTTTTTCAGATAGCCTTTATTTTCCCAGTAGGCTTTTTCTTTTTCATTAATATCATAAAGTATCTCCTGTGTCAGACCTCCGGTCACAATGTGTGTTATCTCTTCCGCCTGCCAGTGCTGGTAATTATGATCGTGTCCGGCAAAAGAAAAATCCCCCCCTAAACGGGTGTAAAGAGGAAAGAGCCGCTGCGCGCGCTTTAAGGTATCGATTTGACGATGGGCTCCCGCGGTATAAGCAGGGAGATGATAATACATAAAAACAAAATCACTATTCTTTGAAATTTCCAGATCTTTTTCCAGCCACTGATACTGTTTTGTGCTGGGCTTGCAGATTGAATCCCAGGTAATATCAATTGCAATAAAATGCGACTTACCCCAGTTAAAAGTATAATCAAGTTCATCCCCCGGTAATACGAAATAATTGCAATAATCCTCCGCGCCCCGGCCTTCATCGCTTAAGTCATGATCACCCAGTGATGGAAAAAAAGGAACATTTTTAAAAAGATCGTGGAACATGGTAAAGCAGTCCTGCCATGCGATCTTACTTTGTCCGGTGGAAACATAATCTCCGGTGCCGATAACAAAATCGGGTTTTTCCTCTATTATCAGTTTTACTAATTTTTCTGTTGTCTTGTCATATTCGCGAGGGTCTCCTATCGCCACAAATCTGAATTTTTCTTTATCCGGTGCGGGAATAGAAAAACTTCCGTCTTCGCTAACGCCTCCGCTGATCCTGTAAGTGTAAGTTGTCCCGGGTTTCAGTCCGGCTATACTCACCTCATGCCTGGTATCCTTTTTCCCGTCGGACGTTTTTTCTTTTTCTTTTTCATTTCCTTTTACGGAATACTCAACAATGCCTTCGGTTTGGTCTCTGGTTTCCCAGCAGATTACTATAGTTCCTTTTGAAGGTTTCTGATTGAACTGCAAATAAGGTCCCTTAAGCAAAGGCGGCAGTTGTTTTTCACCGGCCGCTGAAAGAAAAATAGAAAAACCAGAAATAACACAAAGAAATAATATTTTTTTCATTTACTCTCCTGTAGGTTTACCGCGGTAACAAATAATCAACCCGGTTAATTATTTATTATACCTTAAAAGAACTCAGGGTCAAAAACATTTTTCCCGGAGAAACTATCCGCTAAGCTGTATATCTAAGCAGATACCCGGATAACAGATGCTTTTTTGTGTTGAAATACATAGCATATTCACGATTGCGGTAAATAGCAAAATTACTTATATATACATGTGTATTAAGCACAAGGAGATAACCTGTATAAATATGTAATATAGGCGGATATGCCGGTCTACACGGCTAGTTTTGCAGAAAACAGGCGGTTATGGCCGTCGTAAATAAGTAAATATATGCTAATTAGCAGATTGACAGGAAGTCTGTTATATGATAATATTATCCGGCAATACAAAGGCGTATTGTGAAGAGGCAAGAAAACTGCAAATAGGTATAAATATGTTCTGCTTTGCAGGCGATAAGTGTGTATTTGCAGTAAACTAACATAGTACGAAGTTGTACTTGGACGAAGGCGTCTAACCGTAAAATAAATTATATTTAACAGGTTTAGACGTTTTTTTTTGGCAAAAATACTAAAGGGAGGAATACAAAGGATGAAAGGATATGTAAAAAGTGTACTCGAAAATTTAAACAAGAAATACTACTGGGAAAAAGAGTTTCTTCAGGCGGCTTCGGAAGTTCTGACCTCTATCAAGGTGCTGGTGGAAAATGATCCCAAGTATCAGGCGCAAAGCATTCTTGAAAGGGTTGTAGAACCGGAAAGGACTATAATATTTCGTGTACCCTGGATGGATGACAAAGGCGAGTTCCACGTTAACACCGGCTATAGAGTGGAGTTTAACAGCGCCATCGGTCCATATAAAGGCGGCCTTCGTTTGCATCCTACAGTTACCCTCGGCGTTTTAAAGTTCCTCGGTTTCGAACAGGTATTTAAAAACAGTTTAACCGGGCTCCCTATGGGCGGAGGTAAAGGCGGAAGTGATTTTGATCCCAAAGGAAAGTCGGACAATGAAGTAATGCGTTTCTGCCAGAGTTTCATGAGCGAACTTTTCAGACATATCGGCGCGGACACGGACGTACCCGCCGGAGATATCGGAGTAGGCGGCCGGGAGATCGGGTTCTTGTTCGGGCAGTATAAAAAATTAAAAAATGTTTACGAAGGCGTACTTACCGGAAAAAGTCTTAACTGGGGCGGAAGTTTAATCAGACCGGAAGCGACCGGTTACGGTACGGTATATTTTGCCGAAGAGATGATGAAAACCAAGGGCGAAGTATTTAAAAATAAAAAAGTTCTCATCTCCGGCTCGGGAAATGTTGCGCAGTATGCCGTGGAAAAATGTAATGAGTATGGCGCTAAGGTCATTACGCTTTCCGATTCAAATGGGACCATACTTGATACCGACGGTATAAATGCGGAAAAACTCCAGTATGTGATGGACTTGAAAAACTGCAAGCGGTGCAGGATCAAAGAGTACACCGGAAAATATAAGAGCGCGAAATACTTTGAAGGTAAAAAGCCGTGGGGTATTGCAAAAGCCGATATAGCTTTACCGTGCGCGACGCAAAACGAGGTTGACGGCAAGGATGCAAAAGCACTGGTGGACAACGGCTGTATCTGTGTTGCAGAAGGCGCCAACATGCCTTCAACTCCCGAGGCAATAGAAGTTTTCCTCAAAAAGAAAATACTCTATGGCCCGGGAAAAGCCGCAAATGCCGGAGGGGTTGCCACTTCAGGTCTTGAAATGTCGCAAAACAGCATGAGACTTGCCTGGACAAGAGAAGAAGTGGACAACAAACTCCATGCTATTATGATCAATATACATAAAGCCGCAAAACAAGCCGCCGAAGAGTTCGGCACTCCCGGCAACTATGTGAACGGAGCGAACATCGCCGGCTTCAGAAAAGTAGCCGATTCCATGATAGATCAGGGGTTAGTGTAAAAAAGAAGTTAAAAAAAGAATCAAATGAAAAAGGGCGCTTTAGCGCCCTTTTCCTTTTTATAGTTCAACACACTAACGCTAAGGTGCCTGGCACTTTTTATAAAAAAGGTGCCAGGCACCAATTGGATGAAATAGTGTTTGACTTCAAAAGCCCTGTGTGATATTAATATTATTAGAAAAATCACTGAGGGGTGAAATATGACAACTGCAAATACAGAGTTTATCGTGTTTCAGTGGGATTGATATGCCAAGAGCGCCTAGGAAATTTGAAATAGGAGTTCCTCAGCATATTACGCAAAGAGGTAACAATAAGCAGATTGTATTTAAAGACAGGGAAGATAGAAAGCTGTATTTAAGTATTTTAAAAAGCTGCGGAGCAGAATATAACGTGGGGGTGCTTGCATATTGCCTTATGAATAATCACGTGCATTTAATTCTTGTTCCGAAAAAAACGAATTCTCTTTCTCTCACGTTTTGGAAGCTGAATACGGTCTATGCTAAATATTTTAATAATAAATATTCTAAAACCGGACACCTTTGGAGCAGGCGTTATCATTCAAAAGTATTGAATGAAAATCATTTAGCTATAGCTATACGCTATGTCGACAAGAATCCTGTGAGAGCAGGGCTGGTAGAAAAAGCAGAAGAGTGGGAATGGTCCAGCGCAAGATATCATTTAAATAATGGAAAAAGCTGTTTAAAATTGGAAAACATATATAAGTTTACGCTAATAGATTCAAATAAATGGAAAGAGTACTTTAATCGAGAAGAGTCACAAAAAGACTTAAAATCTCTTAGATTTAGAATAAAATAAAACACCTCTAGCCATCAAAATCAAAACAATTGAATTATGGTGCCTGGCACTTTTTTATAAATAGGTGCCAGGCACCTTTAGATATGATTGAAAGTTGTCCTGAAAATACTTTGGGAGAAACAATAAATAACACGTTGTAAAACGCTTTTTTTTGTTTTAGAATACGATATGCACTGCTTTGTCTGTGGTAATAATGATGATAAAAGATCTATATGTAAGAGCTGTCTTACAAAAGAGCTGACTCATGATATCCTCACTTGTGAAAGCTGCGGCACCTCATTTCTTTATCCTCTTCCCTCGGTTGCGGAACTAAATGAATTTTACGGCAACACCTATTATGATTTCGATAAAAACAAAGACGAGCACGGCGGCGGAATTTTTGCTAAAAAATTAAAAAGAATATCCAAAACGGGAAATTTTCTTGATATCGGCTGCTCTACGGGGCATTTTTTAAAAGGTATTAAAGATAAATCTGATTGGCAGGTGTTTGGGACGGAGTTTTCCGGCAATGCCGTAAAGTATGCGAAAGAAAAACTCGAACTGGACGTCAGACAGGGAGACCTTAAAGAATCCGGTTTTACAGAAAATTATTTTGATTATATCCATATGAATAACGTTCTTGAGCATGTTACCGATCCGGTTTTATTTTTAAAGGAGATCTTCAGAGTTTTAAAACCCAAAGGGACGTTTGAACTTCTGGTGCCAAACGGCGAAGCGGACGTTGCGCTTTTAAAAAGATATTTTGAAGAAGAAAAAACCCCCGCAAAAAGCAAGGACGGTCATATTTTTTTCTTTTCAAAAAAAGCTCTTCTGAATATGCTTGAACAAACCGGATTTAAAATTATAAAAACAAAAACCTGCAGTGTCTCCCGCGGGTTAAGAGTTGCCGGCTATCTCCCGCTTAAGAAAAACTGGAAAGAGGCCTATAGGTTGACAGAAGAGAGCGGAAAGGAGAAAAAGGATTTTTCCCCAAGGGAACCAAAGAAACATTCCGGTGCATATTATTCTTACAGATATTTTATGAATAATTCAAAGAATCTCCCCGGCCTGCACTCATTCGGCCTGGACTTTCTTATAGTAGCTGGGAAGAGCAGAAGCGCGGATGCGCAGCAAAAGGTCAGAAGGTGAAAAAATAATACCACCTTTGAAAAAGACCTTATAGACCTTACGGACTTTATAGACTTTTAGACTATTATTTAAAGCTTGAACAGGCAAAAAGACTTTGCAAAAAGGAGAAAGCTAATGAAAAGTACGAACGTTCTCGGCGTCCAGTCCTGGTGTTTTAGGA
>MFGS01000113.1:32714-40501 GCA_001778355.1 Candidatus Firestonebacteria bacterium RIFOXYA2_FULL_40_8 | reverse complement strand
GATTATATTTTGAGTTTTTAAAAACCGGCGGGATAAAACACATGAGTATTGATTTTAAGCCGGATAATCTGGATGAACAGATAAAAAATGCGGAAAAACTTTCTGAAGAGTATAACGTGACCCTGGGTATTCATAATCACGGGGGAAGGCATTGGCTCGGTAATACCCAGGCGCTCAAATGGGTTTTCAGTAAATGCAGTAAAAGGATAGGGCTTTCACTTGACACGGCCTGGGCGATGCACTCCCAGGAAAACGCGGCTAAAATGATTAAAGAGTTTAGAGACCGGCTTTATCTGCTCCATCTTAAAGATTTTACTTTTCAAAGAAACGGGGGAGCCGAAGACGTGATATTTGGAACCGGAGGCATTGACCTGAAAGCGCTGAAAGCAGCTCTCGAAGAGATAGATTTTAAAGGTGCTTACATCATTGAATACGAAGGCCAGCCTGAAAATCCCGTACCGGTATTGATTCAGTGTGTAAAGAACATTAAAGAAGCATTGTACTAATCGGATGTTTAGAAGGTTTGAGAGTAAAAGCACAAAATACAAAGATGGTTGTTCCAGTTAAACGGGACTGTCATCTTTTTTCGGTGCTCGTGCTAATCTTCCAAGCATCTCTTCGAAAGATCCGCCCTACATAATTGGCGGAAAACCATCCAACCTTCCGTATTTTTCGGAACTATTCCTTCCTTTATCTTGTCTAAATATTAACACCGAACTTACCATATTATAAGCATTCGTAGGTTGACAATGCTCGAAAATGCCTGTAAAATACTAAAAAGGGTCGATAAATAAGGAAGAAATGAAAAAGGGTACCAAAAGAAAGATACTTTTCATAACGCTCGGCATTTTACTTCTGCTGGGTCTTACCGCATTTATACTCGCCAAAACAGGTGTTTTCGTAAAACAATTTAAAAATATAATTGAAGTAGAGCTAACCAAGGCTTTAAACCGCGAAGTTACCATAGAAAAAATAGAAGGCGGTATCTTTGATTCCATTGATCTGATAAATGTCAGGATCGCTTCCAATAAAGAAATTAAGGACGGCGTACTTATAGTCATCGACAAAGTTTCCGTAAAATATAGTTTTAGCGATATTATTTTTAATAAAAAACAGGTTATCGAAAGCTTAAAAGGCATCGAAATTATCCGGCCTTCGATTCTTGTAGAGAAAACCGACCAGGGGACCTGGAACATTATTGATTTTATAAACTCCCTGCCGGTCGCCGAAAATACCGTTTTACCCGAAAAACTGCCAATTACCGTTTCCAAAGGCCTTATCGGCATAAAAGACAGTAAAAAAAAATTTAATTCCTCCTTCCGCGAGATCTATGGAAGCCTTGAATTTATCGGCGGAGGCAAGCTTTCTCTGAAAGCCGGCGCTAAGAGCTTCTCCAGCAAGAAAACAAATCTCTATGTTGACGGTATTGTAGATCTCAAAAAGAAGACCAACGCACTTGTGATTACCGGAAGCAATCTGGACCTCTCCCACTATGCGGGTTACGCCCTGTCCTATCTTCCTCCGGATAAAACTGAAAAACTAATGGTAAAAGACGGGAAGTTTGATTTTGTGGTTAAGCTCGCTGATGAATTTTCCGCCGGTACCGGCACAAGTTCTGGCATAAACGCGGATATATTTATACGGAACGGGGAAGTTAGCTTTAAGGATTTTAAAGCCGGCTTATCTGGGATCATGAGTGAGGTGACCCTCACGCCAAAAGGTATTAAAATTAAAAAGTTTGCCTCGGTGCTTAAAAACTCTTCCATTACCGCACGCGGGGAGATTAAAAATATTTTTGAAGGAAAACCGGAGGGAAAGCTTTCTATATATCTCAACCGGGCGGAACTTGCCGATTTCCGGGAAGAAGAAATAGTCAAGGGGCTTGGACTTTCCGGGACGTGTAATGCCGGTATAATAATTGAAGGTGTTTTTGATTCGCCGGCGGTAAATATTTTTGCTAATGTAAGGGATTTAAGGGTGGCCGGAGTCAGGACGGACAATAATGAGCTGGTGATAAAATATAAAGATAAAAAAGCGGTGATTGAAAACCTGAAAATAAACGCTTTTGACGGACTGGCGAAACTTTCAGGAAGCTATGATGTCTCGAAAAATTATCTTTCTCTTTCGGGAGATGCTTCCGATATGCAGCTGCGGGAGATATTTAATACCGTCGGCATACCGGGAGCCAAAGGAAAAGCTTCTTTTACCATTGAAGCAAAAGGACCGATAAAGGACCTGACCATTGCCTCAAAAATAAGCGCGAAAAAAGCAGCGCTTGTAAGCGGGGCTCTGGGGGATATCACGGGCAGTCTTTTGTTTTATGGCAATAATAAACTCAGGGTAAATATTGTTTCCACGGAAAAACTTGCCATGCAGACGGTCTTTACTTTTGAAAATAATAAAACCCATACGGACGGGGTTATCAAGCTTACGGGGATGAATTTTAGAAATGCTTACGGATTCTTCGTTGAGAATAAAATGGACCTGGGCGGAGAATCAACCGCTGTATTTTCCATGAAAGGTCCTCTCGAAGAGATCGTTTTATCCGGTGATATTGCGATAAATAATTTTAATTTTGAAGGTTATAAAGCAAAAACAGCGAAAGGCAATCTCACTATAAAAAAGGGATCTCTTACGGGTACCGGACTTTATTTTAATCAGGACGGCACCGGCTATCTTAAAGCCGACGGTTCTCTCGGTCTTGCCGGCGATATGCCTCTCAACCTTTCGGTAAGCGCTTCAAAAGTTGATTTTTCAAAGATACCGGTTTTTAACACCCGCTACAAAATGTCCGGAAGAGGGGCTTTTGCGGGGAAAATACTCGGTAGTATTGCGTTTCCAAAATTTATAGCAACGATAACCTCTGATAATATGATACTGGACGGGAAGGAGAGCTTAAAAGCCGAGCTTTCCTTTATCTACAACAATTCCACATTAAAAATAGACAAGCTGAATATTGATAATGAATATGATTTTAACGGAGAAATAACTTTCCTTAACAAAGCGCATTTAGACAGTAATTTAACCGTGAAAAACGGCAAATTATCAACACTCCTAACGGTCTTTAAGATTTCAGAGGGAAAGGATGAGACCAAAGGTACTTTAAACGGCGGTCTCCGGTTAAGCGGGGATTTTGAAAACCTGGACGGTGAAGGTGAGTTGAAAGCTCAAAATGCTCTGGCCTTCGGGCAAACTCTTGATCTGTTTAATCTGAAATTTGAAGTAAAAAATAGTATTTTTCTGGTGAAAAGTTTTGATTTTGCAACGGATAATATCGTGCTTACCGGGGGCGGAACAGTCTCACTGAAGAAAAAAGGGTTTTCCACTCTTGATTTTAACATGTCGAATAATTTTGACAAAAATAAGATAACGGGCAGGTATAACCTGAGCGCAAGCGGGCTCTTTGATCCGGAAAAAACTATTCACCTGGCAAAGCTCAAATCTAATGTACTTTCTTTTAACGATCAAAAAGTGAATAACATTACGTCGGATATTTTTTATGACAGGAAAGAAAATAAACTGAGCTTTGAAGATATTGAATGGGAAAAGCTTACCGGAAAAATTGAGTATGCTTTTGAGAATAACGGGTTTTCCGCGGGTTTAAAATTTGACGCGAGTGACCTGGGAAAAATGGCTTTTTTAAGTTCTGAAACAAAAAATACTCCTATCGCCGGCGAGGTTACCGGATTTATTGATATAAAAACGGATAAAAACGGAGATATAAAAGCAGAAAACATACTTACGGTGACAAATCCGAAGTACGGGGATTTTAAAGCTAACCGTATAACAGCAAATTTTAACATGGATAAAACACTAAAAGGTTATAACATTGCCTTGTCCCGCCTGCTCGTGAGCCAGGAAACGGGAAGTCTGGATATAAACGGAACTCTGCTCGCGGCAGGGGAGTTTACTCCGGAAAAAACCGAGTGCGATCTTACTGTTTCGCTCATGGGCGTTGATATAAAAAATCTGCTTCCGCTTATTAAATCAAAACTCGACATAAGCGCCGAGCTGCAGTCTTCTCTGGGCATAAAGGTTGCGGGAAAACTTTCCGCTCCCATTATCTCCGGCTTGCTTTCTGCGAGAAATGTCCGCACAGGAACCTCTCTTATCGGGGATTTTAACGGGGAGTTTGATTATAAAAACTCCATGTTAAATTTCAGTAAGCTTAACTTCGACGATCTGAGCCTGGATAATCATATTGAGTTCGGGAAGGTTTCCTTTAATTTCAAAAAAGAATATACGGAGGCGCAGATCTCCGGAAAAATGAAATTCAGCAAACTCATGGGTTTAAAACTGGAAGGGGAGTTTGACACGAGGAATTTAAAAATAGCCGGCGAAGCAGGGAAAACGGAAGGCGAGGTTTACATTAAAAAGGGAAGGCTTAACGAGTACCCTCTTACCGATATTTCTTTCAGAGCTTCTCTCGAGAAGGATTATTTAAAAAGAGTCCAGGACCGGAAGAACGAGCTTGAGGAGAAAAAAAAGAAGAGTATACTGACACGCGGAGAGCAAGCAGAATTGGACGGAATAAAACTTGTCAAATATGATATTTTACGTTTTAGTAACAGCTCGGATTCGAGACCCGGAATTTCCGGCGTAAAAGGGAGTATCGGTTTTATTGATAAAGTAACGACGGAATTTGAAAATTTTGAGCTCGCGCTCTTTGATAATACGCCCGGAACCGTTAAGATATGCACTTTAAATGATAAAGCGGATATGAGTATCGACGTTTCTAATACAAATGTAAAACTTATCTTAAAGTATTTTGATATGGATTTTGACATGACGGGAACCGTAAATAACGCGCAGGCAATTTACCGGGGAACTGCGGCAGCGCCCAATGTGAGTGTTGGCGGTTCGCTCCGCGATGTTAATGTTTTTAACATGAATTTTAGTTCGCTGACAGGAAACATGAATTTTTCTGAAAACAAACTGACCCTTTCTCAGGTGGTAGGCGAGCAAAGAGATTCTTCGAAAGTTCTCTACCAGGTTAAAATTGACGGAACTATTCCGACAAACCAGGAAGAAGAGCAGGACTTGCATCTTGTACTGAGCAATACGGGACTTCAGCCTATTATGATAACCGGGTGGTTCAACAGTGTTGAAGGTATTATGGACGCGGATTTAACGATAAAAGGCAAGCTTTCTTATCCGGAAGTGGAAAAAGGGTACCTGATAATCAAACAGGGTTCAAAGCTTTTTCCTGTCGGCTTTATTAAAGAAGCAAATAATGTAAAAGCAAGGTTTACAATAGCAAAAAATCAGGTAACTATAAATAATCTGAGCTTTGAAGTGGATAAAAGCCCCGTTGAGGCGTTTGGTACCTTTGACCTGAAAAAATTCTATCCTGACAAACTAGATATTACGGTGAGAAACCGGCAGACGGTTGACAGAAAGGGTATTAAGTTTAAGGTAGATTCTATAATGAATAATGAAGGTATGATGTTTGTCAAAGGGTATGATAAAGACGAGTATTTCAGTATAACCGGAAAAGCGCCCAATTTCGTGATGAAAGGTGAGCTTCATATGTATGATACGAGTTTTACATGGCCTCCGGCATATAAAGAAGGGGATTCAGCTCCCCGTATTCTCAAGGAAATGGACTGGAATTTAAAAGTAGTAATTGAAGAAAGTGTATGGTATTATAACACTTATTGCCGGGCAAAGCTGAAAACTGGTAGTGTTATTACCTCATCAGGTCCCGGCGGTGATCTGGAGATGCGCGGCGGAGCCGATATAAATGAAGGGTTTTTGACCTTTGCCGGGGTAAAGTTTAACATAAAGACGGCTTCTTTCGTCTTTTTACAGAATACGAAAAGAACTCCGGCTATAAGCGCCACTGGGGAGTACAATACCAGCACGCATAAGGTGTTCCTTTCTATTAAAGGCAAAAATGGCTTATATGCGGAGCTCGGAAACGGCGAAAACTTTGATGCTGTTTTAATATCACAGCCGGAAGAAACGCAAGAACAGATAATGAAAATTATTGGCGGTCTTACGGATATTACCGCTGATAATGCTAGAGATAAACTACTGACTATGTTTGCGGTTCAGGTTTTCAATCAAAGCCTGAAAACTCTGACAGGTGATTTTATTGAAATAGATATTACAAGAAGAGAAAGTACAAAGAATAGAACACCGGATCTTATAGGTATTGGGTTAAATACGAATGTTCTTGAAGAACTTCAGATTGGTGCAACAAAAAATCTCGCTGACAATGTGAAAATAAGGGCTATTGCGTATCAATATTTTGATCCAAAGTCACCTACTGCATCATCGGTATTGTTGCCGGAAGTGCTGGTTGAGTACGGTGTGGGTAATAGGAAATTTAACGTTGGTTTTAATCCGAATGAAATTAAAATCGGAGTTTCGGTAGGAATTAAATTTGATAACGAGCCCAATATAGAGCAAGAGAAGAAAAAGAAAAAAGGGAAGGAAAAATGAGAAAAATATTAAGTATGCTGCTGATCACTGTAATTACGGGAGCTTTTGTTTTTGGCGAAGTTGCCGCACCGAACAACAGTATCAGCAAGATAACGTTTGTCGGGGTTAAAAATATTAAAACCGAACTCATAACAGCGGTGATGTCCTTAAAGACGAAAACGGAATACTCAGAGGCTAAGGCCCTGCAGGATTTCAAAAAGATATTCGGTCTGGGGTATTTTTCCGATGTTGAAATAGCGAAAGACACCGGGATAGAAGGCGTGGAAATAATAATTACCGTTAAAGAAAAGCCGGTGCTGGAAGAGATTAATTATAACGGCGTGCGGGAAGTGGGAAGAAGCGAGCTGGAAACCGAGGCGGGGCTGACTAAAGGGGATTCTTATGATCCTTCCCTGATTAAGAAAGCAGTGGAAAGAATTCTCGCAAAATATCAGGAAAAAGGGTATAACCTGGCGGCTGTAACTTACGAGACAAAAGAAGATGAGAAAAATAATAAAGTAAAAGTGACCTTCAATATCACCGAAGGCCGGCATATGTATATCGCGAAGATAAAATTTTCGGGGATTAAAAGTTTTTCCGAAAGTACTTTAAAAGGGAAAATAGAAACCGCCGAAGCGGCCTTTCTTGTTTCCGGTACTTTCAGCGAAGAAACCCTGGCGAGGGATTTTCAGAAGATAGTCGCTTATTATAAAAGTGAAGGTTTTTATCTTGCAAGCGTGGTCTCGCATAAAGTTACCTATGATGATATCAAAGAAAAAATATTTATTGATATAACAGTAGAGGAAGGTGTCCAGTATAAATATTCAGACGTGCAGTTTAGTTTTACAAATAAAGAAATCTATGATTCCCCCGAACTTCTTGCGGTCTTTAATTTAAAAAAAGGTGATATTTTTAATTACGATACTTATAACCGTGACCTTGACAGGATACGTTTCATGTACTCCGAAAAAGGCTATATAGAAACAGAGGTATCCGGAGAGGTGTTTCCGGATAAAGAAAAAAAGACCATTTCCGTGATGATAAAAATAAAAGAAAGCGGTGTTTTCTATATCGATAAGATAAGAGTGGAAAATAATTATAAAACAAAAGATAACGTAATTCTCCGGGAGCTGACGTTAAAAGAAGGGGAAGCATTTGACAGCGTAAAGATCAGGAAAAGTCTGGAAAAAATATATAACCTTGGTTTCTTTGAAGAGGTGATTCCGGGTCTTCTGCCTGTGGCGGGAAAACCCGACCGGCGCGAGCTGGTGCTTTCCATTAAAGAAAGACAGACCGGACAGCTGCAGCTTGGAGCGAATTTCTCTTCGCTGGACGGGCTTACCGGGATGCTCTCAGTTTCG
>MFGS01000113.1:28547-32653 GCA_001778355.1 Candidatus Firestonebacteria bacterium RIFOXYA2_FULL_40_8 | reverse complement strand
GCCAGTCATACGATCTTTCGTTCTTTGAACCCTGGCTTATGGGAAGTCCTATTTCCGCGGGGGCGTCGCTTTATAACGTCTTAAAAGCTTACTATGCGGATTACAAAGACCAGAGGATCGGCGGCAATATCCGTTTCGGTCTTCCGGTAAGTGATGACACCCGTTTCTGGCTTACTTACAAATATGAACAGGTTAATATTTATGATGTGGCTGCTACGGCCTCTAACCTGATACGGAGTGTTTCCGGGATAAACGATATCAGTTCACTTACCGCTCAAATAGTGCAGGATACCAGAGACAGCATTTTCTTTAATACCAAGAGAGGCTATAAATTAAGCGCCTCGATGGAATATGCCGGCGGTCTTATCCTAGGCAATACGAATTTCACAAAATATATTCTTGACGCTTCCACTTTTTACAGCATCTCCGGAGATCTGGTACTGGCGCTTCGCGCTTCCGGCGGTTATACCACGGGCTTCGGCACTACTCCGAATGTTCCGTTCTACGAAAAATTCTTTGTAGGCGGCACGGATACGGTGAGAGGTTACGGAGAAAGGGTTTTATCTCCGCTTGATAATACCAATACGCCGGTCGGCGGTAATTTTATGACGTTGTTTAACGCGGAGATACGGTTTCCTATTTATGGCCCTATCTTTGGTACTACTTTCTTTGACGCAGGTAAGTCATGGGATCACGTCACGGATTTTGACGCGGCAAATGTTCCGACCAGCGTGGGTCTGGGACTCCGTATCATGATCGGCGGAGCTCTTATGATACGTATTGATTATGGTTACGGCTTCAGCCCTCAGGCAACTCAGGGCGGGCAGATACATTTTAATATGGGAAACATATTTTGAAGAAATGTTAGAACGTTGCCCTCCTGCGCCCTAGGCTATGGAGGACAAGCACGTTATTCACGTTGCTAACGTAAAAGATTAAGAAAAAAATGCGCCTTGAGAGCGCGGGGAGAGTATATGAAGAAGATAGTGTTGTTGGCGGGAGTAATGGCTTTTGTTTTTTGCGGTTTTGCGGGAGCAGAGGATAAACTGAAAATCGCGGTGTTTGATATGAAGAAAGTGTTTGATGCTTATGAGAAAACAGTGACTTTTACGAAAGACCTTGAGGCGTGGGGCAATAATAAAAAGGCCGAAGTCGAAGCAAAAAAAGCGGAGATCGAGGAACTTATGAAGAAATTTTACGCCCAGCAGGCCTTGCTTTCCGATGAAGCTAAAAAATCAAAACAGAAAGAGATAGAAGAAAAATCCCAGGTTTACCAGCAAAGGTCCCAGGAGATAATAAACGAGTTTTCAAAAGAAGAAAAAAGAAAGACGGACGTTCTGGTGGTAGATATTACGGTTGCCTCTGAAGCAGTCGCAAAAGAGCTTAAATACGACCTTCTTTTTGACAAAAAAGCTCTAGTGTTTGGCGGAGAAGATATTACGGATAAAGTAATTAAAAGAATAAATAAAAAGTAAAGAAGAACGGAGAATATGCTGACATTATCTGATATTGCGAATTTAACAGGCGGCAAGCTTTCCGGCGAGGGCGGTATTTATATTTACCGTGTAGCCGAGCTTGCGGATGCCAGGGATGGCGATATTTCTTTTGTAGCCGAAGAAAAATATATTAAGGATGCAGAGCTTTCAAAAGCCGGCGCTTTAATAATTAAAGAAGGGCTTTCGGTTCCCGGGAAAAGCACCGTTACGGTTGTAAACCCGCACTATGCTATAGCCAGGATAATGGAAAAACTTTACATTAAAGAAACTCCGGTAAAAGGAATTCACTCTTCGGCGATAGTATCCATAAAAGCAAAGATAGGGAATAGCTCGTCTATCCTTCCTTATGTAATAATAGAAGACGGCGCGGAGATAGGCGAAAACACGGTTCTTTATCCTTTTGTATATGTAGGTAAGAACGCCCGTATCGGGGCGAATACGGTTATCTATCCTAATGTAACCATCAGGGAAGAAGTTTTGATAGGAAATAATGTAATAATCCATGCCGGCGCGGTTATAGGGAGCGACGGTTTTGGCTACACAAAAAAAGAAGACCGCACCTTCTACAAAATACCCCAGATTGGGACCGTAGTTGTAGAAGATTACGTGGAAATAGGCGCTTGCGCTTGTATTGACCGCGCCATGCTTTCCGAAACCAGAATAAAAAAAGGAACCAAGATAGATAATCTGGTGCAGGTGGGACATAATGCGGTTATCGGGGAAAATTGTATCCTTGCCGGGCAGTCGGGACTGGGCGGCAGTGCAAAGCTCGGCAGCGGCGTAATTCTTGCAGGTCAGGCCGGAGTTGCCGATCATGTGGATGTGGGTGAGAACGCCTTTATTCTTGCGCAGGCCGGAGTATCAAAAAGCCTCGAAGCAAATAAAGTATATGTAGGTTCTCCCGCAGAAGAAGCCAGGCAGTTCTGGAAAACACTTGTCGAAACAAAAAAAATCGGAGAGATGAACTCCCGGTTAAAAGTTCTGGAACAGCGCTTTAAGGAGATAGAAGAATATCTTAAAGGGCAGATAAAGAAGTAATGCCTTTTCAAACAACCCTAAAAAATGAATGTTTTTTTACCGGGATCGGACTTCATAACGGCGTTAAGAGTACATTAAGATTAATGCCTGCAAAAGCCGGGACCGGTATTTTATTTTTAACGGATAAGGGCCCGGTAAAGGCCTCCTATGAAAATGCGGTAGACGGTACGTACGCGCTTACGCTTTCTTCGGGTAAGGCATGTGTGAGGACTTCCGAACATATACTCGCGGCTCTATACGGCGCCGGTGTGGATAATTTGTTTTGCGAATTAACCGGCTCGGAAGAAGTTCCGATACTGGACGGCAGCGCAATGGAATTTTCAAAAGTAATACAGAAGGCCGGGTTTAAAACATTACCGGAAAAAAGAAAAGAAGTAAGCATTCAGGAAGATCTGTTGACAGCCGAACCGGAAGCAGGACGGTTTTTAAAAGTTGAAAGCGCAAAAGAACTGGAGATAAGATATTACGCTTCTTATGATAATCCCGGGATAGGCGCGAAGTACAGGGAGTTTACGCTTTCTCCGGGAAAGTTTATTAACGAGATCGCGAAAGCCAGAACGTTTGGCTGGGTGGAACAGGTAAAGGAGCAGAAAAAACTCGGACTTATAAAAGGCGGCAGTATAAAAAACGCCGTTTTGTTTGGCGCAAAAGGGGTTGTAAATAAAGAAGGTTTAAGGTATAAAGATGAAATAGTGCGGCATAAGATAATGGATCTTTTAGGCGCGCTGGCGATGTTACCCTTTAGTATAAAAGGAAGGTTCACCGCTTTTAAGAGCGGGCATAATCTTGATATTAAGATGATTAAAAAAATAGGAGGAATTTATGACAGATAAAGTGATAGTGGATATAAAAGGAATTATGGCATTGCTCCCTCACAGGTTTCCGTTTTTGCTTGTTGACAGGGTAGAAATAATAGAAGAGGGAAAAAAAGTAAGGGGCATCAAAAATATTACGATGAATGAAGATTGCTTTAACGGCCACTTTCCCGGCAACCCGGTATTTCCGGGAGTTCTCCAGGTGGAAGCAATGGCTCAGACCGGCGGAGTAATGATGCTTAGAAATCCCGCCCTTCAGGGAAAAGAAGTACTCTTTGTTTCGATAAATAATGTGAAATTCAGAAGAATAGTAATGCCCGGCGATCAGCTCGTGATGGAAGTCGTAAACACCCGCTTTGGCGGAAAAATAGTAGCCATGTCCGCAAAAGCTTTCGTAGACGGACAGCCCGCCTGCGAAGCCGATTTCGTCTGCGCAATAACGGATAAAGCAAGATAAAGCAAGTACGAAGTACGAGGTACAAAGTACAAAGTTTTACATTAATGTGGTATTTGTTAAATACAGCGGAGGTTTTTATCCGCTTTCAATAAATCGTAAATTGTCAATTGTCATTCGTCAATTGCTGGTATAAAAATATTATGGGGTAAAAATATGTTAATCAGCGACACTTCATCATTCAAAGTAGTCGATTGTCACGTTCACGGCGGGCCGGATTATCTGGATTGGTGGAACAGGGTAATTAAAACCGAAGAGGATTTTACCTCTTATCTGGATAAGTGCGGTGTGGACAAGGCGGTT
>MFGS01000113.1:15332-28530 GCA_001778355.1 Candidatus Firestonebacteria bacterium RIFOXYA2_FULL_40_8 | reverse complement strand
AGGGCTGAAAGCGGGAACAAAAGAGGTTTTTCTTTCCGCCAATGAAGTAATTTTTGAGTTCTGCCGGAAATATCCCGGAAAATTCATTCCTGCCGTAAATGTTAATTCAAATTACCAGTTCGAAAGCAAAACTTTGCTAAGAAGCGCAAAAGCCGCCGGGTTTTCCTGGGTGGGCGAGCTCTGCGGATACATCGGCGGGTACACTTATGATGTTGATGACTTTAAATTCTTAATGGACCTTATAGCCGAACTCGATATGGTTGCGCAGATACACGCCGAGACAAAAGAGATGGCTTTCCTTCTCGAACAATATCCTAAAGTAACTTTTGTCCTGCCTCATCCCGGGGCAGGGAAGAATCAGATAAACGAAAGGATAGCTCTTGCCGTAAAACACAAAAACCTCTACCTCGATCTTTGCGGCTCCGGCGCCGACAGAATAGGGAATATAGAAGAGATGGTCGACAAGCTAGGGGACGAGAGAATATTATACGGTTCAGACTTCACCATAAACGACCCCGGAGTAGTCCTCGCAAGAATAAAAAACGCAGTGATTCCCGACTCTTCGAAGAAGAAAATACTGGGTGAGAATACAATTAACCTTTTGAAGTCCAAGGAAAAATAAAGTACGAAGTGCGATGTACAAAGTACAAAGTGACAGAGGTATTTGCATTATTCTGTCATCCCCGAGTGCTTTAATCGGGGATCCAGCGTCTTTGTATTTATAAATAAAATACCACATTAATGTAGCACCCGTAACTCGTAACCCGCTACTCGCACCGTCTTTTAAAATGTATTAGCAAAATAACTTAATTACAGGAGAACTATCATGAAAATCACGAAACCGCTTCGCTTCTCAGTTTCATGCATCAACCACGGTCATATCTACAGTTTAGTGAACACTCTTTTAAATGCAGGCGGAGTGCTTGTGGATTTTTACTCCAAAGAGAAGGACCTGGCGGAAAAATTTGCAGGTTGTTATCCGCAGGCAAGACAGGTAAAGAGTGAAAAAGAGATACTGGAAGATCCTTCTATATCTGTTGTGGTAAGCGCCGGTATCCCTTGTGACCGCGCACCTCTTGGAATACGCGTGATGGAACACGGAAAAGATTATCTTGTGGATAAACCCGGATTTACCACGCTTAAACAGCTTGCAGAAGCGCGCAGGGTGCAGAAGAAAACCGGACGTATTTACTCTGTTTGCTACAGCGAAAGAATGGAAAGCAGAGCTTCTACCAAGGCAGGAGAGATCATTAAAGCCGGAGCCATCGGCAGGGTTGTTTCAACTGCAGGTTTTGGCCCGCATAAGATAGGCGTTAAAGGCCGCCCTGACTGGTTCTTCAAAAAAGCAAAATACGGCGGCATCCTTGCGGATATTGCCTCTCACCAGATGGACCAGTTCTTATACTACACCGGCTCCACCAAAGCAGAAGTAGTTTACTCCGCGGTTGCAAATTATAAATACCCGGAGTTCCCCGAGCTGGAAGATTTCGGCGAGTGTATGCTTAAAGGCGACAAAGGTACCGGCTACGTAAGAGTAGACTGGTACACACCGGACGGCTTGCCCACCTGGGGAGACGGCCGTCTTACCATCCTAGGAACCGAAGGCTACATCGAATGCCGTAAATATATCGACATCGCCGGAAAAAAAGGCGGAGAGCATCTCTTCTTAGTAAATAAAAAAGAAGTAAAATATATCGACTGCAACAAAGTCCCGTTACCTTTCGGAAAAAACTTAGTTTACGACATTAAACACCGCACTGAAACCGCGATGTCTCAAGCACACTGCTTCCTGGCCTCCGAACTAGCCCTAAAAGCCGAAGCCAACGCGGTGAGGCTAACAACAATTTAGCGAACACGGGCTCGATGCCCTGCGCTAGGGCGCAAGGTGTTCGCTCTTTCATAAATATAGGAGTCCAGAGGAAGAGATAAAGTGTATACTAATTCAGAAAAATTCATTGTAACTATGAATTTTAAAATATTATTGTATATCGTCATTGCATCTTTGATTTTGGCGCCAATATTTACGATTTTGATAGCCGCAAATAAATTACCATTATATATAGATGTTTTATTAGGAACGGCTGTATTATTTTTATTATATGTGAGTTATTTAAGTATAAAGATAATGTTTGTGCCTGTTCAAATCATAAGCGCTGATAAAAACACTATATTAATAGCTTTTACTTTGAAAATAAAAAAAGAGTATCAATGGGATCAGCTGTTAGAAATAACTGAAGGAACAGTTTGGGATAGTATTATTGAAGGTGGAATGTATAAATACAAATCACTGAAAATTGTGTTTGCTGAAGAGCTAAAAATAAAAACAGGCGGTTTTCTGCCATATTCTAAAATAATAGACAAAAATGTTTTACAAATCAGAGAAGATTGGCTTTCCTCAGATTTAAAAAATATTATTGCAAGTCTTAATAGTTTACGAAAGGGAAAAACTATTAATACAAGCAATACCCTTTCCCGTCAAATCCCAAAATAATTATGTAATACCAATGTGATAATGTCCTGTATTGGCAAAGTAGAAATGTCCTATCTGGTATAGTATCTTTTTGGAGGTACTATGACAGAAAAGGATGTAATCGCAATGAGTCAACAAGAATTGGTACGAGTGCATGTAATTCATCAGGTTATGGAAAAGAAATTAACGCAGGTAGAGGCTGGAGAAAAGACAGGTTTAAGCGACAGGCAAATCCGGCGAATAATTAAGCGGGTAAAATTAGAAGGCGCAAAAGGAATTGCACATAGGCTGAGAGGTCGTGAATCGCCTCACAAGTTGAAGGAAAGCCTAAGGAAGCAGGTTCTAAAGCTGTATGACGAGAAGTATGAAGGATTTGGGCCTACACTGGCGACAGAAAAACTTTACGAACGAGATGGAATAAAAATAAGCGATGAAACGTTAAGACACTGGCTGCTCAATGAAGGAAAATGGCAAAAGAGAAAGTCCAGAAAGCATCGTCAATGGAGAGTCCGAAGAAGTTGTTTTGGCGAAATGGAGCAGTTTGATGGCTCTGAACACGATTGGTTTGAAGGTCGAGGGCCCAAATGTGTATTGCTCGGATATATAGATGATGCAACGAACAAGAGGTATTCCAGATTTTACAAATACGAAGGGTCGAAACCTGGAATGGATAGTTTAGGCAGGTATATAAAGAAAAACGGAATACCATTAAGTCTTTATCTGGATCGGCATGCGGCATATAAATCAAAGGGAAAGCCGACAATAGAAGATGAATTGAATAATAGGCAAGCGATGAGTCAGTTTGAACGAGCAGCAAAAGAACTTGGCATAAGAATAATCCATGCATTTTCGGCACAAGCAAAAGGTCGAGTTGAGCGTGACTTCAGGACTTATCAGGACAGATTGGTCAAAGAAATGAGACTTGAAGGAATAAGCAATATTGAGGAAGCAAATAAGTTTTTACCGGGATTTTTGGCGAAGCATAACAAGCGGTTTAAATTTGAAGCTGCAAGTCCTGGTGATTTGCACCGCCCAATACCGGTAGGACTAAAATTAAGCTCAATACTATGTATCAAGAAAGAAAGAGTTTTGAGGAATGACTTCACGGTTTCATACGAGAAGAAACTGTATCAAATATTAGACCGTCTTTCTGGCAGAAGGATAGTTGTCCAAGAGAGCTTGGCCGGAAAAATCAGTTTGGTATACAAGGGCAGAGAGTTAAATTTTAAAGAAATAGTAATAAGGCCAAAACTTGCAAAGGAAGTAGAAATAAAAATGCCTAGAAAAATACATAGGCCTGCAATGAGTCATCCATACAAACGACAGATGTTTATGGCAAGAATTGCGAAAGAGTCAAATTATTTACAGTCGATTGAAATCACAAGAAAAGATAGCTCTTTGGAACTGATGAAACGTTAAAAACCGGACATTTCTACTTTGGTAGAAAGCGGACATTCTTACTTTGGCTTGACAAATCCCAAAATAATTATTGTAAAACCTAGCTATTTTCTATATAATTACTACAATTATGCTTTTACTTCGTACTTTAAAAGCGAGTAAGACAAAGGCAAAATGAGGAGAGAACACAGATGGGTAACAAACTTAAAGTAGGTATCGTCGGAGCTACCGGTATGGTCGGTCAGCGGTTCATTTCACTGCTGGCAAACCATCCTTGGTTTGACGTGGTAACCATTGCGGCAAGTGAAAGGAGCGCGGGGAAGGCTTATACGGAATCGGTTGCGGGAAGATGGGCGATGAAAACTGCAATTCCGGAAAGAATAGGCAGACTTGTTGTGAAAAATGCTTCCAAAGTAAAGGAAGTTGCGGACTCCGTGGATTTTATCTTTTGCGCTGTCGATATGAAAAAAGACGAGATAAAGGCGCTAGAGTATGAATACGCAAAAGCGGAAGTTCCTGTGGTCTCAAATAACTCGGCGCATAGATGGACGGATGATGTTCCTATGCTTCTTCCTGAGTTAAATGACGCGCATCTTAAAATAATAGATGTTCAGAAAAAAAGGCTCGGGACTAAAAACGGGTTTATAATTGTAAAGCCCAACTGTTCTATACAGAGCTATGTTCCGGCGCTTCATCCTTTGCTTTCTTTTGGGCCTAAAGAAGTTGTCGTCTGTACTTATCAGGCAATTTCAGGCGCGGGAAAGATTTTTGAAACGTGGCCGGAGATGATAGATAATGTTATCCCTTACATCGGCGGCGAAGAAGAAAAAAGCGAGAAAGAACCGCTTAAAGTTTGGGGAAAAATTGAAGGCGGAAAAATAATTTCTGCCGTAAAACCCGCTATTACGGCTCAATGTATCAGGGTTCCCGTAACTGACGGGCACATGGCCGCTGCGTTTGTAAAATTTGATAAAAAACCGGCGAAAGAAGAGATTCTTAAACTCTGGAAAGAGTTCAAAGGCAAACCTCAGCTTCTTAATTTACCGAGCGCGCCGAAGCAGTTCATTAAATATTTCGAAGAAGATAACCGACCGCAAACTAAATTAGAACGGGATATTGAGAACGGAATGGGTGTAACAGTCGGAAGATTAAGAGAAGACCATATTTACGATTACAAATTTGTCTCTCTTTCCCATAACACAATACGAGGCGCCGCAGGCGGAGCAGTCTTAATTGCTGAGCTTTTAAAAGCGGAAGGATATTTACAGAACAGAAAATGATAATAAAATAATAAGAAAACAGGATAAACATAAATGAAGAGATGTAATAAGTTGAAATATTTTGTCCGCTTCATTATATTTTTGTCGGCGTTGTCATGTGTTTATAGTATAAGCGCAAGCGGTCAAATAGCGGCGCCTAATATAGATCCGAGTATCCCAAAAGCAGAACTTTTACGGATTTCATTACATGGAAGCTCTTCTTCAAAACTGGCACTTAGTTCCGTTGGAAATTTTACATATTTAAATAAATACGAAAAACAACAGTTTGAAATTGCCTTAGACGGGTTAATAAACGCAGAAACATATAGTTTATTTGCCGCTGTCAGATCAAATCAATATTGGGACACCTCATTCTGGTTTATATCGCCGATGGTGTATTTTGAAAATAGTAACAATAACTTTGCCGGTTTAGTGTTAGGAATCGGACAATGGTTTTCAAAGTATTTTCAAGCCGACATAGGTCCGGGCGTTGGAATGACTTTCCCTGCAATTGAATATTTGCCTATAGTTATGTCAACTATTCAAGTGTCTGAAATTGAAATATTTGGCGGGCGTCTTTCGGAAAAACTTATTATAGCGTATCCTTATTTTGTCGACTCCTCTACAAAATTAGAATATTCGGTGGCAAATGGGTTGTCCTTTAGTGTATCTCTAAAACTTAAACAAACGGAATTTAAAGACTTAAGAGTGTTTTATATTTTAGGTTTTGGATTTAGCTACCAGATAAAAACGTAGTGTATTTCGTTTACTCTAAATATAATTAATTATTTGCAGAGCGGGAATAACCTGAATAGAACAATCATTTAAATAAATATTGCAGCAGCTCCCGTTCCTCTCCGGGATAAACAATTAATTATAGGAGTTTTGGACAATGAAGGAAAAAATAATCAATATCTCTGTGATTCTATTTGTGATTGTTTTATTTGGAAGTTATTCGCATGGTGCAGATAAAACCCCGGAGAATAAACAAGCAGATACAAAACCATTAATATGCAAAAAATGGAATCCGGGCCATTATGTTTTTGCTTCTTTTGGTTCGACTCCGAAAGACATCGAAGAAATCCTTTCAAATCCCAATAATCATATTAAAGGTATACAAATAGTATATTCCTGGCGTGACTTAGAGCCGAAGAAAGACACCTATAATTTTTCAACTATTGAAGAGCATCTTAAAATTGTGAAAAAATATAACAAACAGTTGTTTATTTCATTTTCTGAAAGGAAATTTCACGCGAAAGACAAACCCGTCCCTGCATATTTGTATGATGACCCAAAATATAAGGGAGGAGCTGTTACTACAAAAAACGGCGGATCTGTAGCGAGAATATGGGATCTTGCGATAATGGAAAGGAGCAACAAACTCATAGATGAGCTGGGAAAAAAGGTTGATAATGATCCAAATATTGAAGGAATTACTTTTGCGGAAAGCTCTCTTGATATTAATATAAAGCAGCTAAAAAATGATTACAATGATAAAGCCTATGCCGATGCATTGATTTTTAGAATAGACGCAGCTGCAAAGGCTTTCCCAAATTCGGTAGTTTTAATGGATATGAATTGGGGACCATCTGAGCTGGTTAGAGTGTTTGAACATTTACTCAAAAGCGGTGTTGGTCTGGGATGTCCTGATCTGGTTCCGGATCAAGGAAGATTTGCCTATAAGCCAAGGATACCGGCTTATGATTTTTATACAAAGTATGCCGGCAGCATTCCGCTTAGTGTTGCCGTTCAGTCGGAAAATTTAATAGATCCGGCCTGGTATTTTCAACATTGCTCCTCCCGCCCTAATGATGCCATATGCAAGAAAGATAAATATGGTAACTATGAAAAGAGAAAAGGTGATTTTACGCTTGATGGCTTTTGGGATATGGGTTTAAACACTCTTAAAGTAAATTATATATTCTGGTGTTATGTCGAAGAATCCCGATATAAATTTAGATTTATGGAAGACATCCTTCCATATATAAATAAACATAAAGGCGAAATAAATGAAACTTGCCCAAAAAATGTAACGATTAGACGCTGAGGCGCTGTATTGATCGCAGAATTGCTGCGAGCGGAGGGATATCTGCGAAGCAGATAGAACAATAGATAGTAGAAAATCGACAATAGATTATAGTAGACGGCGGGCATAAAACACCCGCCGTTATATTTTAGGGACAGTACCGTCTTCACCTGTGGACTGTCCCCGATTTTATTTTTAATAATAATGTGGCACTTGACAGGGTCGGGTGTTTGCTTGTATCATAAAAGGAACATATGTACCTTTTATGATAGAGGAAGGAACTTTAAAAAATGACTAACATTAGACTGACAATGGAATATGACGGGACTAATTACAAAGGATGGCAGAGACAGCCGGGGAAGCAGACTATTCAGGGCTCTCTTGAATATGCGCTTAAGAAGATTGCAAAAGAAGAGATACTTACTTTCGGAGCCAGCAGGACGGATGCGGGAGTGCATGCGCTCTGTCAGACTGTTACGTTTGATACAAAAACCGGCATCCCGTTAAAAAATCTGCATATAGCATTAAATAATTTTATACCTGACGACATATATATCCTTAAGATTGAAAAAGCAAAAGCCGGATTTCATGCCAGGCATTCGGCAAAAATAAAAACCTATAGGTATACCGTTCATAACGAAAAAGAAAGAAAAATATTTCTTAAAGATATTGTATGGCACTGGCAGTATCCTCTGGATCTGAAAAAAATGAGAGCAGCTGCAAAGTATTTACTTGGGCGGCATGATTACCGCCCCTTCTCCTGTGATGAAGAAAGGGAGAATACGCTTCGCACGGTTGATAGGATAAAAATATCAAAGAAAAAAGGGATGGTCTACATCGATGTTACCGCAAAGTCGTTCTTAAGAAGGCAGGTCCGCATGATGGCGGGTTTTCTGGTACAGGCCGGCGGCAGCAGGGTAAAACCCGAGGTGGCAAAAGAGATTTTCAAGGGTACTACGGGTGTCAAACCGCTGGTTGCCCCGGCTTGCGGTCTTTGTCTGACTAAAATAAAATACTAAATATTATTTATTCAACCCCTAATATCTGGTATACTTTTAGAGGGCTAAAAATAGTAAATTCCCGTATCGTCACCGGTTAAGGAGGCAAAGATATGCTTTACAAGGAAGATTGGGAAGAGACTAAAAAAAGATACGAGCAATGGTGGAACGGTGAAATTATAGATCGGGTTGTTATTCAAGTCACAGCTAACAGAAAAAATCCCGTCAAATATGAAAAAGAAATGCCTAAACCTGCCGACGTAGTAAAGATGTGGTCTGATCCGGAATATTTTATTCATAAACACGAAAAGAAATTTGCGAAAACATATTTTGGCGGGGAGAGTTTTCCCAATCTTTGGATAGACCTGGGCCCGGGGAACATGGCGACTTTTATCGGGTCGGAGCCTGGTTACGCGGAAAGCACAGTCTGGTTCAACCAGGTTTATAAAGATTGGAGCGAGTTTAAAGGACTTAAATATGATCCCGAAAATAAATGGTGGAAGATAACGAAAGAACTCACCGAGCGCGCTTTAAATGAAATGGAAGACAAGTATCAAGTCGGCATTACGGATATGGGCGGTATCACCGATATAGCGGCGTCTTTAAGGGACAGCCAGAATATGTTAGTGGACCTTTTTGATTTTCCGGAAAAGGTCATGGAAATGCAGGATCAGATATTAAAATTATGGTTTGTATATTATTTTGAACTCGAAAAACTTTTAGCCACAAAAATGAAAGGTATGACCGCCTGGATGGGGATCTGGTCGGCGAAGAGCTGGTTTCCGATTCAATGTGATTTTTCCTCTATGATATCTCCGGAGATGTTCGAAAAATTTGTCCTGCAGTATCTGGAAGCACAGAGCAATAAACTGGACCGAACTATATATCATCTGGATGGACAGGGTGAACTTCCGCATCTTGATATGATACTTGGCATAAAAAAATTAAACGGCATACAGTGGGTGTCCGGGGCAGGAAAACCCCACCCGGGTCATTCAACGTGGTATCCGCATCTGAAAAAAATACAGTCTGCAGGAAAAAACCTGGTACTTCAAGGGATACCGCCGGAAGATGTAGAGAGAGTTATTAATAATCTTAATCCCAAAGGACTTCTTTTAAGCACGCACACAGAGACGGAAGAGGAAGCAAAAGAACTCCTAAGATTAACCAAGATCTGGACGGAAAGAAGATTAAAAGAAAGTTTATAAAGTTTTTAAGGTTTGTAAAGTTTGTAAGGTTATTTTTAGGTGAGGTATTATTAAATAGAAACACATTAATATGAGACGTTTGACTTTTGGAATGTCTATTGTATTTCTATTCTTTTTAAATGACTTTTCTTATTGATTTCCACAGTTTTTCAACAAAAGGTATTGACTAATCTGATTTTCCGATGTAGAATATTAATGCTCACTCGTGTGAGCATATTATGAAAATTACAATGAAAGACATAGCGAAGATAGCGGGAGTATCCAGGACTACAGTATCCAGGGTGCTCTCTGGGAATTATAAAAAAATACGAATTAGTATAGAGACTGCGGAAAAAGTGCTTCGTATTGCTCATGAACATGATTTTCAGCCGGATGATCTAGCAAAGAGCCTCCAATCAAGAAGGACCAAAACTATCGGCGTTATCGTAACTGATATTACAAATCCTTTTTTTGCTGAAATTGCGCGAAGTATTGAGAAATATCTGGATACTATGAATTATAGCATGATACTTTGCAATACCGATGAAAAGCTTGAGACGGAAGCTAAAAGTATAAAACTCCTGCTTTCAAAAAAAGTGGAAGGGCTTATTGTCTGTCCTGCAGGTTATGTAGATGATAACATTTCACGGCTCGGCAAAAATGAATTTCCTTTTGTGTTAATTGACCGGTATGTAAATGGCGTGGACGCCGGTTATGTCGTGAGTGATAATTATAGCGGTGCAAAACAAGGTATAGAATATTTGATCGGGAAAGGACACAAGAGGATAGGTTTTCTCGGCGGCAGGGAAGATTCAAGCAGTAACCGTGACAGGAAAAAAGGGTATCGTGACGCGCTTTCCGGAAACGATTTAAAATATTTAAGAGAGCTGGATCTGGATCTCGGTTTTGACCGGGAATCCGGAGAGAAAGGAATGGATTATTTTCTCGGGTTAAAGAACCGGCCGACGGCGGTTTTTGCGGCAAATAATTTTTTGGCTCTCGGAGCTCTTCTTTCAATGAAAAAGCACGGAGTTGATGTTCCGGGTGATATCTCTCTTCTTGAATTTGACGAGACGGATCTTTCGAGATTCGGCGCAACTGCCGTCACGAGTGTTAATCAGAACGCTAAAGAGATAGGAGCAAAAGCAGCTGAGATTATTCTCAAAAAGATCTCCGGAGGTAAAGACGAAAAAATAGTTATTCCGGTAGAATTAGTTGAAAGAAACTCAGTAAAAGATAATTACAAATGACAATTTGTGGAAGGCGGGAAAAATTCCCCGTAATATTTAGTTTGCTGGCACAGCAATGCTGAATTTTAACAAATAGGTATGTATCAGTGGAATCGCTATTAAAGGAGGATTAATATGGAAAAGTTTAATGGTCTCGGTATGAACATGGGAAATCTTTCAAAACTTTCTGATGCGAAGACAAGATCAATAAGTCCTGAGAATTTTGATGGCGCTAAGGGAAAGGGCGGGATGTCAAAGGATGGTCCGGCGGTTTTAGCTGCCAGAGGGCTGGGGCAGGGCTGGAAGATGTCTCCCTATATCAGAATAAAAGCCGGAGAGACCGTAACTATCGCGGACATTAATGGTCCGGGAGCAGTGCAGCATATATGGATGACCCCGGCGATAAATCATTGGAGGTTTGCCATCATAAGAGTCTACTGGGACGGACAAAAGAATCCTTCCATTGAATGTCCTGTCGGCGATTTCTTCTGCAATCCTATGGGAAAATATAGACAGGTTTCTTCGCTTGCGGTCTGCGCTAATCCCTGGAGCGGACTTAACTCTTACTGGGAGATGCCGTTTAGAAAGAGTTGCAAAATTACCGTGGAAAATATTGATGTTAACAGGAAAGAAATATACAAAAACAACAGCAATGAAGGCATTATGACCCTTTATTACCAGATAGATTACACACTTACCGATGTTCCTGAGGACGCGGCGTATTTTCACGCGCAGTTTAAGCGTACTAATCCGCTTCCTTATAAAGAAGTCTATACAATCCTGGACGGAGTCAAAGGCAAAGGTCAGTATGTCGGAACCTATATGCTCTGGGGACTCAATAATAACGGTTGGTGGGGCGAAGGCGAAATAAAGTTTTTCCTGGACGGTGACAAATTCCCTACCATCTGCGGCACCGGTACCGAGGATTACTTTTGCGGTTCTTATAACTTTGAACATCAGGAGAAGAAAGAATATACAGAATTTTCTACTCCTTATACAGGCGTTTCTCTCCATAAGCCGGACGGACTCTATCAGGCCGTGCAGAGATTCTCCATGTACCGCTGGCATATTATGGACCCGGTACGTTTTGAAAAAGATCTTAAAGTGACGATTCAAGCGCTGGGCTGGAGAAAAGACGGCAGATATTTACCTTTACAGGATGATATTTCCTCGGTTGCTTTCTGGTATCAGACGCTTCCGTCCGCAAAACTTGCACCGCTGCCGGACAGGGATTATTTGGAAATACAATAAAAAAGTTTACAGTTTACGGTGTACAGTTGGTGATTCACAGCCTGCTGTGCATATAAAAGTAGGCTCTTACTGTAAACTGTAAACAGTAAACTGCTTTTAAACTAGTTCATTGATTGGAGGATTTTTTATGAAGAAACCAATAAAAATTTCATCAGGTACCTCGTATCCCGTCAACCCCGTCATCGGGGTGTTTGCTACAAGTGATCCGAGAATTGATTCTGCCTCAAGAGGAAGATGTAAAAACATTATTGGCATGGTTGCAGAAAAAATTGCAGCCAACGTAAAGCTTGCGAGCGGGGAAGGCGTGGATGTTGTTTACTCTGAAACTCTTATTGATGGTGAAAAGCAGGCGGATATAGTTGCTAGAGAATTAAAATCAAAAGGAGCGAATATTCTGGTATGCACTCCTGATACCTGGGCTTTCCCGCAGCTTTCTTTGATCTCTTTATTTCAGCAGTTTCCCAAAGGGACTCCTCTTTGTCTTGTGTGCGGTAACTCCGGGCCAAAGCCGGGTGTGGTTTTTGCGCATGCAGCGAACGGGGCTATCTCCCAGTACGGACGTCTTGTTCATTTGATAGTCGGCAATTGGGCGGACACTGGCGCTAAGCCTGTAATGAGCGAGAAGACCGTGGCGGATCTTACGGATTGGTGTTATGCTGCTGTCACCACACAATATCTCAAAGGTAAACGTGTTATGCTTTTCGGGCATGACTCAATGGGTATGGAAACTGCGCTTGCCCATATTATTCCGACCAGAAATTCTTTCGGCCTGGAGATTACCCGTTTGGATATGAAACTCCTCTCGGATATGCTTACCAAAGAAGCGTATGACAAAAAAGAGTTAAAAGAGATGCGAAGCTGGCTTAATAATCTGTCGGGAAAAAGAATAACGCTTAGACATAAAGAGGATGACGAACGTTTTAATAAATCTCTCGCGATGTATCTTGTGGTGAGGGATCTGATGAAAGACTTAAATGCCGTCGGCGGCGGTTTTATGAGCCAGCTCGAATGGGGTTCAGATAAAAGAGGAATTCCTCTGCCGGTTGCCGATACGATGGAGTCGCTTTTCAACGCAACTTTCGATCATCACGGAAATAAAGCGCCCCTTCCTTATGCAACCGAAGCGGATTCGCAGGGACTGCTTACCATGTTGTTCTTTACTCATCTGACCGGTGGAAATCCTCCGCTCTTTATGGATTTCAGAAAAGTGTGGGAGAGCGGGGAAGTGAAACAACTTCTTGCCAGATTAAAAATTACAAATGTAAAAAAGAATGAACCGTGGCTGGAGAAAGGTTTTGTAGACGGGGATAACTCCGGGAGCGCGTCTTTCAACTGGGCGGCAAAACCCGGCGCTTCCGTAAAAGAAATAATGTCCAAAGT
>MFGS01000113.1:9152-15310 GCA_001778355.1 Candidatus Firestonebacteria bacterium RIFOXYA2_FULL_40_8 | reverse complement strand
GCTTACTTCCCCGGTATGGGAAACTCTGTTACGTTTGTAAGTCCCGGAGGTATAGAAGGTATTGCAGGACGTCTTGCTTACTCGTCGCTTTCCGATATGTTCACTATGGTCTGGGATGAAGCATCTACTGCAGAACTTCCTAAGAAACTGTCTGACGCCGTTTGCAACACTTCCAACGTCAGCTGGCCGCACACTTTTATCGTCCCTAAATATGCCTCAATGATGGAGTATAAGCAGTACACCCCGGCAAATCATTTTCATATGACCTGGGGTTTAAACCCCGCAAGACTTCAATACTGGATGGATTTAAACAATGTGCTTTCCGCCACCCCCTGGGCCAAACGCCCGGTTTTTGTAGAAGCCGTAGACCGCCCTCTTCCATTATTATATGTAATAAATGGTGGAGAGACAATTGCCAAGCTAAAGTTGAAATAAACTCCGGATTTTTTTAGCTTTTTTCCCAGTACCCAGTATTCCTAATTTTATATCTCTGTTCTTCAATCTTCAAGATTTTACCAACCTTCCAAGCATCCAACCCTCTAAGCCTCTATGACCCCTGTCATATAGCGGTTCTCATTTTGCCTATAAAATAATAACATATAGCTAAATTTATGGTCCGGGGGTTTTATGAAAGTACTTATTGTAGGCGGAGTTGCAGGCGGGGCTTCAACGGCTGCCCGTTTAAGACGTTTAGACGAAAAAGTAACAATAATAATGTTCGAACGCGGGGAAGAGATCTCCTACGCTAACTGCGGTATACCGTATTATCTTGGAGATGTCATAAAAGACCGGGATCAGCTCACCATCGTTTCAAAAGAAAGTTTTAATAAACAATTTAATGTAGACGTCCGCACAAGGTCCGAAGTTGTTTCCATAGACCGGAAAAACAAAAAAGTCAAGGTCAAGGACTCCTCCAATAATAATACATATGAAGAAAGTTATGATAAGCTCGTGCTTTCCCCCGGCGGCACTCCGATAAGGCCTCCTATAACAGGCATTAATGATTCAAGGATCTTTACAATAAGAACACTTGCCGATATGGACCTGGTAAAAAGTTTTATCAAAGAAAAAACTCCGAAGAAAGTAGCGATAGTCGGAGCCGGTTTTATCGGTCTGGAAATGGCCGAAAATATGCATCACCTGGGACTTATGGTTTCCATTGTCGAACTGGCAGACCAGGTTTTGAATGTTCTGGACGCAGAAATGGCAGCGGTAATACATGACCACCTTAAAGCAAAAAATATCGAACTTGTATTGAATAATGCAGTTACAGAATTTAAACAGGCTGGAACCGGGCTCAAGCTGCTCCTTAAAGACGGGTATGAGATCGAGGCCGATTTCGTTATTCTTTCCATCGGAGTAAAACCCGAAACCGCTTTGGCAAAAGACGCCGGCATTGAAATCGGCGCGCTTGGCGGAATAAAAGTTACCCCGGAATTAAAAACTTCCGATCCGGATATTTTTGCTCTCGGAGATGTGATAGAAACAAAAGACAGTGTCTGTGATTGCGCATCCTTAATACCTCTGGCGAATGCCGCTAACAAACAGGGGCGTATCGTCGCGGATAATATCTGCGGGGGAAAATCTGCGTATGACGGGACACCGGGAACCGCGATTGCGAAAATATTTGATATGGCCGCGGCAACCACGGGAAGCAGTGAGAAGATTTTAAAGAAAAGAAAAATGCCTTACGGAAAGTGTTATCTGACGCCTTCCTCGCATGCCGGATATTATCCCGACGCGTTCCCCTTGTATATGAAGTTCCTGTATAATCCTGCTGACGGCAGGGTTTTAGGGGCGCAGATTATCGGACCGGAGGGAGTGGATAAAAGAATTGATGTAATTTCGGTTATGGTGCAGCTGCGCCGTACTGTTTATGAGCTGGCAAAACTTGAACTGGCGTACGCTCCGCCGTTCTCTTCCGCAAAAGACCCTGTTAATCTTGCGGCGATGATAGCAATAAATCAGATACAGGGAAAAAATCCTTACGTTTCCTTTGAGGACGTGGAAAATCTAAGAAAAGAAAATGCAATGTTTATTGACGTGCGAAGCAAAATGGAATTTGACCTCGGACATATTTCAGGGTCGGTCAATATCCCGCTTTCGGAAATCCGAAAAAGACTTAGCGAGATCCCGAAAGACAGAAAGCTCATCATGGTCTGCAATCAGGGGAAGATGGCGTACTTCGCGCAGTCCATACTTAAAAACTCCGGTTATGACAAAGTTTATGATCTAAGCGGCGGGTTTAAGCTCTACAAGATTGCGACAGCACTTCAGCAAAATGTCGGTATATTTCAATGCCACTACATTGACAAGCGGGATGATATCCGGACGGTGATCCCCGGCAAGGGAAAAATTTATCAACTGGATGCCGGGGGGCTTCAATGTCCGGGGCCTGTAATGGTTCTGGCAAAAAAGATAAGCGAGCTGAGCGACGGAGATGTAGTGGAAATTACCGCAACCGATCCCGGTTTTAGAAATGATATTCCTTCCTGGTGCGCGACGACCGGCAATATGCTGGTCTCAGTGGAAGAAAAAGATAAAAAAATAATAGCGAAGATCCAAAAAGGAAAGAGGGAAGAAAAAGCTTTTAACGGAGAAATTCCGCATGACAAAACAATTGTGGTGTTTTCCGGAGAGCTGGACAAAGTACTTGCTTCTTTTGTGATAGCTAACGGCGCGGCTTCGATGGGAAGGAAAGTCACCATGTTCTTTACCTTCTGGGGGTTAAATGCTTTAAAGAAGGAAAAGTCACCGAGAGTTAAAAAGGGTTTCTTTGATTTCATGTTCGGTATAATGCTTCCCCGCGGCAGCTGGCGGTTAAAATTATCCCAGATGCAGATGCTCGGGATCGGTCCGAAACTTATCAGGTTTATTATGAAAAGAAAAAACATAGATTCCCTTGAAGCGATGATATTTGCCGCAAAATCTGCCGGGGTAAGAATAATTGCCTGTCAGATGTCCATGGATATGATGGGCATTCAAAAAGAAGAACTGATGGAGGGAATTGAAATAGGCGGTGTTGCTGTCTATCTTAATTCCGCCGAAGCCGCAGACACAAACCTGTTTATTTCTTAATACATTAGAGTTTCCCCATTTTCTGTTCCGGTTCGCAACTGGAGGAAATTTATCTCCATGTTCGGCGGCTGAATAACTCGCCTTGCTCGAACAATTCAGCCTTTTTTCCGAACATTACTATAAATTTTGTCCACCTACGGTGAGATCTCGCCTGAAAGCGGATACGTTGCTCTCAAGTCCCAGAAAACAGGAAAACTCCACTTGTGAAAATTCCGTTATGCCTTAGTTTGCTTGCTTTTTGTGCAAAAAGGTGCCAGGCACCTTTTTCTAGTGGAGTTTCCCCATTTTTAACCTGTTTATTTCTTAAAAAGAAGAAAACGTATTTATAAGTAAAGCAAATAGGATAATAGCAGTATAAATGTAACGAACGCTATTGTTTTATCTGTGATATCTCTTTACCCATCTGTGACATTAAGCCCGATATTGGGCTAATTAACCTTTGACAAATCATCTTCTTTTTGGTATTATTAGACCTACGTTTTTAGTCAGGAGGAGATTTACTATGAAGTATGTAATAATTGAATCAGGAGCAAGGCAGTATAAAGTACAGGAAGGCGATGTCTTTAATGTAGAAAAAGTCGAAACCAAAGGCAAAGAACGCGAAATGGATAAAGTTCTTATGGCTGTGGACGGAGATAAAGTAAAGATAGGCAAGCCGGTACTTAAAGATGTAAAAGTAATTGCCGAAGTTATCGGTGAAGTAAAGGGCGAGAAGATCAGAGTTTTCAGGTACAGAAAGACCGAACAGTACAGGAAGACGATAGGCCACAGACAGCAGTATACAAGGCTGAAAATTACAAAGATAGAGGTCTAATTTAAGGAGATTTTCGTATGGCAAGTAAAAAATCAGGCGGAACATCAAGGAACGGAAGAGACAGTCAGGGTCAGCGCATGGGCGTTAAAGCGTTCGGCGGAGAAGTTGTGACCGGCGGAAGCGTTATCGTAAGACAGCGCGGTTCAACGTTTGTCGCGGGTATTAACGCAGGCGAAGGTTCGGACCACACCATCTTCGCAAAAATTTCCGGCGTTGTAAAGTTCACAAAGAACAGAGTGAACATCATCGCGGCCGAAGCTCAAAAGTAAAATTATTAATGAAAGCCCTGTCCGCTAAAAACGGGCGGGGCTTTTTTCGTTCTTGATAATCCTGCCCTCCGGAGTATAATATTTTTATGAAGAAAATAATTGCGCTCCTCTTGATATTGCTCGCTCCCGCGTTCTCTTCCGGTTTTCCGGTAACGCTAACGGATGATGTGGGCATGTCTGCTGCTATTTCAAAACAACCCAAAAGGATAATTTCTTTAGCGCCCTCCAATACCGAAATATTATTCATGCTTAATCTCGGAGGAAAGGTTGTCGGAGTATCGGGTATTTGTGATTATCCCGCGGCTGCAAAGAAGAAAGAGAAGGTGGGGGATTTCTTCGCGCCTAACCTTGAAAAGATCCTGCTCTTGAAACCTGATCTGGTCCTCGCGGGCGGCGGTGTGCAAAAGGACCTGGCGATAAAACTTTCGGCGCTTGGTATTCCTGCCTTGACATTATATCCGAAGGATCTAAAGCAAATGCTAATGGATGTGGTGTTGGTAGGGAATGCAACCGGTAAAGAAAAAGAAGCGTTAATGCTTTCTAGCTCATTGAAGGACCGGATAGAAGCCGTAAAAGAAAAAGCAAAAAACAAAAAAAAGCCGCGGATATATTTTGAGATCTGGAATCAACCCGTCACCTCCGCGGGAAAAGGGTCCTTTCTGGATGAACTTATAAATCTGGCGGGCGGGGAGAATATTTTTTCGGATATTGATAAAACGTTCCCCGAAGTCAGCGTGGAAGAAATAATAAAAAGAAATCCGGATATAATAATTACGGCTTACATGGAAAAAAAAGGTAAGATGAAAAAAGAAATTAAAGCGCGCGCCGGCTGGGGAAGTATAAAAGCGGTGAAAGAAGATAAAGTGTTCGACGATATTGATTCTGATCTGCTCCTTAGGTCCGGACCGCGTCTTGTGGATGGGCTGGAAGAACTTTCAAAAAAAATATTTTCTGCGGATAATCCCGCGCCTTCTGTGAAGTAAGGATTTACCGCCCCGGTTTCGGATTTTCCGTAAAACGCCTTTATATTAAAGGGATTATTGCAAATACCTGCCGAAATAATAAATTGACAAAGCATTGACGGAATACTATAATTGATAATGTGTTTTTGTATTCTTTAAAAATATTTCAAACAGATCTTAGAGGGAGGTATTATGGCGGACGAACTGACAGCAGAACAAAAAGCAGCAGCAGCAGCCACGGCGGGTGTTGAGGCTCAGGCAGCGGCAGAGGCTCCGGTAGATGATACAAAATCAGTAAAAATGTTGAAAGAAGCGAGGGAAACAATCCTTGCCGAGCTTCGGAAAGTTATCGTAGGTCAGGAAGAAGTTATCGACCTGATGCTCATCGCAATCTTCTCCAAAGGTCACTCTCTTCTTATGGGTGTTCCCGGTCTTGCAAAAACCTTGATGGTCGTAAGTTTATCAAAAGTTCTTAACCTCTCCTTCAAACGTATTCAGTTCACTCCCGACCTTATGCCTGCGGATATTACCGGTACGGATATTATCGAAGAAGACAGAGCAACGGGTAAAAGAATTTTCTCGTTCATTAAGGGACCGCTCTTTGCCAACATAGTACTTGCGGACGAAATTAACCGTACTCCTCCGAAAACCCAGGCAGCTTTGCTTGAGGCCATGCAGGAACACTCAGTGACGGCCGGCGGAAATACTTACCGTCTGGAAGAACCGTTCTTCGTTCTTGCAACCCAGAACCCGGTTGAGCAGGAAGGTACTTACAACCTGCCGGAAGCCCAGCTGGACCGTTTCATGTTCTTAATCGTCTTGGATTATCCTAAATTAGAAGAAGAAGTTGATATCGCCTCAAGAACCACCTCTTCATATGTACCCGAGCTACAGCAGGTGCTTAACGGCGAGCAGATCATGGACCTGCAGAATCTGGTCCGCAGAGTTCCGATCTCCCGTAACGTTGTAAGGTACGCAGTGCGTTTGGTTACGGCCACGAGGCCTACAGTTGCTTCCAATCCTGATTTCATTAAG
>MFGS01000113.1:1675-9008 GCA_001778355.1 Candidatus Firestonebacteria bacterium RIFOXYA2_FULL_40_8 | reverse complement strand
TTAACTAACTTCCAGGCGCAGGCGGAAGGCGTTAATTCAGTAAAGATCGTAGAGATGCTTCTAAAGCAGATCCCGACCGAGTAGTTTTTAAAAAAAACTTAAAAAAGGAAAACCTGATTAAATGGCAACCGAAGGTTTAAGGTTTTTAGATCCAAAAATACTCGGCAAGATCAAGACGCTGGAACTCAAAGCCAAGTATGTCGTGGAAGGCTTTATGACAGGCCTTCATAAATCGCCGTACAAAGGTTTCTCGTGCGAGTTCGCAGAATACCGCCAGTACATGCACGGCGATGATCTCCGTTATATCGACTGGAAGGTTTTCGGCCGTACCGATAAATTCTATATTAAAGAGTTCGAAGAAGAAACCAACCTCCGCTGCTACATCACGTTGGACGTCAGCGAGTCCATGGGCTACAAAGGAAAAAAATCCGGTATTTCAAAAATGGAGTACGCTAATTATCTTGTAGCTTCACTTGCCTACTTTATGACCGAGCAAAGAGACGGCCCGGGTCTGGTTACGCTGGATAACAAAATTGTCAACTTCATTCCTTCTTCCATGAGAGCGGGGCATCTTCATACTATTTTAATGATGCTGGAAAAAGGCGTTCTTGGAACGACGTCAAATCTCTCCGTTCCTTTGCACCATCTTGCCGAAATTTACTCCAAGAGAGGTCTTATCATTTTAGTTACCGATCTTATGGATGATGAAGAAAGTATACGTTCCGCGCTTAAACATATGCGCTTCAAGGGGCACGAAGTCATATTGTTTCATATTATGGACTATGATGAGCTGGAATTCCCGTTTTCCGGACTTTCCAGATTTGAAGAGATGGAAACAAATAAAGAGATGCTGACCCTCCCGGATGCTTTGAGAACCAGCTATATAAAAAATGTTAATAACTTTATTACTTCCTGGAAGGCGGAATGCCAGAAACTGGATATCGACTATGTCCTTCTTAATACCGCTAAGCCGCTGGATTTCGCATTAATGTCCTTCCTTGCTAAAAGATCGGGGTTAATGTAATGTCATTTATATCTTTTTTAAACCCAATGTTCTTGATCGGACTTGCCGCTGTGGCAATTCCGATACTTATACATATGCTGCTAAGAAAGTACGCCAAAAGGATAAGGTTCCCCAGTTTTAAATTCCTTGCCAAATCCGACAAGATAACTTCGCAAAACAGGATTAAAGAACTAATACTTCTCGCCATGCGCGGGTTACTAATGGCGCTTATTGCGCTTGCTTTTGCAAGACCTTACCTGGTTAAAAACCAGCTTTTCCAGGGTGACAAGGTGAGCGCGGTCATAATAATTGATAATTCCTATTCCATGCTTTATAACAATAATCTTGAAAAAGCCAAAGACAAAGCCATGAGTATTCTAGACAGCGAAATAGGTCTTGGAAATATGTGCGCGATTTTAACTCTGAACAGGCCTGTGGCTAATATGGAGCTTATTCAGGATATGGGCCTTTTGAAAAATAAAATAAAACAGATAGGGTATGATACGACGGTTACGGATTTTCAAAAGTCCGTGCGTCTGGCTGACCAGCTGCTTGGCGCTTCTGTTTCCGGAAAAAGGGCCTTGTTCATAATCACGGATATGCAAAAACTCGGCTGGGAAGAGTTTAATTTCTCCGAAAAACTTTCCGCCGGAATTGAAGTAAGGATTTCCAATCTGGGGCAGGAAGACAGCGAAAATATGGCGATCACCGGCTGCAGTTTGCCTCCGGTTCTTTTAGACGATGGGGAACCCGTAAAGCTTGTAGCCCGGGTGGAAAACTTCTCCGACAAGACAAAAACAGTTAACGTGAAACATTTTATTGAAAAAAGAGAAGTTAGAAAAGAATCTGTGATGGTGCCGGCTCACGGCTCGGCGGATGTGGAATTCATCGCTATCTTCAATGATACAATAGGTACCAAAGGTTATATCCAGCTGGATGATGATAAATTGATGCTCGATAACAAATTTTATTATTCCTTTAGAAAAAGAGCGGCATTAAGCGTGCTGGTAATAAACGGTTCGCCTTCCGCGGAAAGAAATGAAGACGCGGCGTTCTTCCTAAAAGAAGCCTTAAATCCCGGAGATGATCCCGGAAATTCTATCAGGGTAAAACCCGTACTGGCCCAGAATGTCGAAAATGAGGATTTGGGAAAATACGACGTGGTTATGGTTTCCAATGTGAAGTCGCTCACCCGCACGTCGATTAATAAAATGAAAAAATATCTGGAAAGCTGGGGCAAAATCGTCATAGGTATGGGCGACAATGTTGACGGCGTGGCTTACAACGATGCTTTTGGAGATATACTGCCGGCCGAGCTTTCAAGCCCCAAGGGAGACGGAAAGGACCGGTCAAAATTCCTGTCGATACTTTCTGTGAATTATACTAATAATATGTTCATGCTCTTTAAAAATCCGAAGTACGCGAAGTCGCTGGAGACTCCGCGGTTTTACAAATACTTCCAGACGTTCAGCACCAGAAACCCTATACTGGCAAGGTACGGGAACGGCGATCCTTTATTAATTGAGAAGAACTATAAAGACGGCAAGGTAATGCTTTTCACTTCGTCTTTTGACAGAAAGTGGAGCGATCTTCCGGCCAGGGCGGTATTTTTACCTCTTGTACATGAAATGCTTTATTATCTGACGACTGCCACCGAACTCGTCTCGGACTACAGGGTTCACACTCCTCTTATCTGGCACGGCAGGTGGAAAGACATGAGCGTCACCAATACCAACAATGAAACAAAAAATATTGATTTCTTGGAAGGTTCTGCGGTTTATAACGATACGGCGATTGCGGGCTTCTATAAAGCCAGAATTGATAAAAATGACGATTATTTCTCGGTTAATCTTCAGACAAGAGAATCTGATCTTGCAATGGATAGCGAAAAAGCGATACTCTCCAACCTGACCTCTGTTCCCGGAACTAAAGGTAATTCCGCGGAAGCAAAGAAAGGTCTGGATGAAGCGATGAAACGCCAGCAGGAAAAACAGCAAAAGATCTGGTGGACCTGCCTGGTCACAATGTTCTTACTCTCCATAGCCGAGCTGGCCTTCGGTAACAGAATATACGTATAATAAATAATAATACCTTTGAAAAAGACTTTACAAACTTTATCTCGCTCTGTCAAAGGTGTTTGACAGGTATATATCCGTTCATTGCGAGAAAAGCTTTGCTTATAAACCTTATAAACTTTACAAACAGTTTGTAATGATCGCATAAGAGTTTTGCTTAGACATATACAAGTTTTATCAGAAGGAGTAGTAATGAGCCAGACACCAAAACAAGTAATAAAGAACCATATGAATTTTTCCTGGCCGGACCGTATCGGAATGAACTTTTCCAATGTTATGGACCATCCGGATTCCTGGTCTGACCTCAAAGTTATCTGGCCGAAACCTAAAGGGTGGGAACGTAAGACCTGGAAGGATGAAAAATTCAAGTATTACGATGATCCGTGGGGAAATGTCTGGTATACCATAGAAAAAGAAAATGAGCGCGGAGAGGTTTTTAAACCGGCTCTGCAGAACTGGAGCGACCTTAAGAATTATAAAGCTCCCGATTATACAACCTCTCTTCAGTTTGATGAATTAAAAAAACTTAAAAAAGAAGACAAAGACACGCATTATCTTGTTATCGGCCTTCCCGGCTTTGTTTTTTCCGCGAGCCGCTATTTGAGGAAGATGGAAGTTTACCTCGAAGATCTGGCGCTGGAGCGGGAAAATATTGATAAACTGCATGCTATAGTTGCCGATGTTTTAGAGGGTATAATAATAAAAGCCGCCGAATGCGGGGCTGACGGGATTTGTTTCGGAGAGGACTGGGGTATTCAAGACCGCACTTTGATCTCTCCCTCTATGTTTGACGATATATTCCTGCCGCATCACAAGCGGCTCTTTAAAGCTGCACGGCAGAGAGGTCTTTCCGTGGAGATGCACTCCTGCGGCAACAACTGGGCAATACTTCCTTCGCTTGTGGAAGCCGGCGTAAGTGCGTTCCAATTTGACCAGCCGAACCTTTACGGCCTGGAAAAACTCGCTAAATACCTTCAGGAAAATAAAGTTTGCCTCAAATCTCCGGTGGATATCCAAAAAATCCTCCCGACCGGCGATAAGAAGCTTATCCAGGATAACGCCAGAGCCATGGCTAAACTTTTTTGCGGCAGTAAAGGCGGTTTCATCGCCGAAAATTACGGCGACCTCAAAGGCATCGGCGTCGACCCCGAGTGGAACAAGTGGGGCTACGAAGCCTTCCTGGAGTTTTGCAAATAAAAAGAAAATAGTAAGGGCGGCTTAGGCCGCCCTCTTAATTAAAAGGGGAACATTTCTTGAAAAAAATAATCATTGATACGGACATAGGCAGTGATATTGACGACGCGTTGGCGCTCGGGTATCTCGGAAAATGCAAAGATATCGAAATTGCAGGAATAACTACGGTATTTTATCAAACATATAATAAAGCAATGCTCTCCGGATTGATATTGGATAATTTAAAGATCAAAGCAAGGGTTGTAGCGGGTTTTGGTAAGCCTGTTCATTTGTCTGAAAAAGAGTTTCAGGAAAAGGAAAACAAATATAACAAAGTCCAGTTTAAAGCCTTGGAAGGCGTTGAAGTTAAGAATAACCCTGAAAAAGACGGTGTACTGGAGTTTTTAAAAGAAAGTTTCAGTAAGCAACCGGGGGAAATTACACTCCTTGCCATCGGCCCGCTGACAAACATCGGTTTGCTTTTAAAAAAATATCCCGCGACCTCCAAAAATATCAAAGAAATAGTTATGATGGGCGGCTGTGTTTTTGCAACCTTCCCCGAGTGGAATATAATAAATGATTATTTATCCGCAGAAATAGTTTTTAACTCGAAGATCCCGATAAAAATGCTACCTCTTGAGCTCACAATGAAAAGCGAACTCTTTGAAAAGCATATTAAAACCTTGGAAAAGTCAAAGAACCCGCTTCCGGCACTGCTCGGTAAACTTACCCGGCTCTGGCAGGAAGGAAAGGGAAGAACCCCAATTCTTCACGACGTCTTAGCCGCTATGGCAATAACGCACCCCGAAATAATAAAATTCGAACCTTTCAAAATAAACATAGAAACCAAAGGCGAGCACACAAAAGGCATGACCGTCCTCTCAGAAACCACCTGGGAAAACAACTGGAAATTAAAAGACCCCAAAAAAGCAAACGTCCTTCTGGCAACAGAAGTCAACTATAACAAAGTAATAGAAATATTCATGGAAACTGTATTGGGGTGAGGGGGAAAATAGACGAGTGCTGACTCCCTTACTCGTTAGCGTGGAGAATAAATGAAAAATATATTCTTATTAGTTTACGGTATTGTTTGTTTTCTTTTTGGCATTGCCTGCTTTCGTTACTATTCGGATTTTCTGCATATAGCATATTATGACTATATTTCTTATTCTGTGTCATTGATTGCATTTATCTTTTGGTTTTTTTATATTGGGAAAAATATCAAGAGCGAATATAAAAACTATAAACTAAAGATTATTTTGATCGAAGTCATCCCGTTTTTGACCGGCGTCTTGGTATATTTTATAACGAAAAAATAATAGAACACCCTTGACCCTAGTTTTCGCTTATTTTGTATTAATCCTTCTCTTTAAGCTTCCAAATTGGAAACTTAAAGAAGACGCCTCTACTAACGCTATCCCAACTTGATATCACAAAATGTGATATCAAGTTAGAAAAAGCAATCTGCATCTTAAGTCATTTTCCCTTGATATTTTAATACTGTTTGCGATCACAACTTGTGATCGCAAATGGCTTTATAGAATCTTTCTTTCCCTAATCAGTGGAATCCCGTAGCTTTGTAATCAGCGGAATCGAACCCGAAATTCGACCAAACCCTAATATTATACAAATTAACAATGGTATGCTTTCAAATTCTGATTTCGGGTTCTATCGGGTTCACTCAATTCAATTGAAAACCCCCCTCATTTAAGATAAAATAAGAGTTATGAATCCTACTATTACGTTTATCATAGGTTTTGCGCTCGGGCTTCTTGCTTACTATATTATTAATCTTCTTCGGAAGAAAGAGGATGAGCAGAGGATGAAGGACTCTTTCAAGGCGCTTACTGTGGATGCCTGGAAAGATATGATTCCTTTTGTAAATGAAGCTTTATCGAAGAGTTTGGTCTCGGGGGAGAAGGAGCTTGAAGGAAAAAAACAGTTGATAGACCAAACCCTCGGAAATATGAAAACCGACCTTTTGAAAGTCGAAAACCTTATGAATACCCTTGAAAAAGACCGGGAGAATAAATTCGGGGAGCTTACCACCCAGATAAAGCAGACTGCAGAACAGACGGGAAAACTCAGGGAAACCACGGATAAACTGAATATTGCGCTTTCTTCTTCTCAAGCGAGAGGCAAATGGGGGGAAAGAATGGCGGAAGATGTACTTCGTCTTGCCGGGTTTACCGACGGTGTTAATTACGTTAAACAGCAGAAGAACGAAGCAGGGAATAAACCGGATTTCACTTTTTCGCTGCCCAGGAACCTTAAAGTCAATATGGACGTTAAATTTCCGCTGGATAACTATCTGGCGTTTCAAAACGCGGGAAGTCAGGTGGAGAAGGATAATTTTGAAAAGAAATTCCTTTCCGATGTCAGGGGAAGGATAAAGGAAGTGACTACCAGGGATTACATTAATGCGGAAGAGAACACACTGGACTATGTAATAGTTTTTATACCGAACGAACAGGTGTTTGCTTTTGTTAACGAGAAAGAACCGATGTTGATGGACGAAGCGCTTTCTAAAAAAGTCGTGCTTTGCTCTCCTCTCACGCTCTACGCCTTGCTTGTTATCATGAGGCAGTCCATAGATAATTTTAAAATGGAAGGAACCGCGGCGGAAGTTTTAAAACTTCTTTCTGCTTTTAAAAAGCAATGGGAAGATTATACGGGGTGTTATGACAAGCTCGGTGAAAAAATAGAAGCCGCTAAAGATGAATTTGAAAAACTTGTAACCACAAGAAAAAACAAACTTGACGTAGTCGTCACGAAAATTGAAAGTCTGCAGGAAAAAAGTCATATTAACCTGCCTGAAGGAAAGGAGTAAGGTTCCCTTGGAGAAAAAACACCGTTTAGCAGTTCTGGTAGTTGCTTTTTTTATGTCTATGTCGTTTGGCGCGGGTTATGCGTGGAGTGTGTTCGCGCAGGAGCTTCATACTAAATTTGCTTTCACCATGAAAGACGCGCAGATGGTGTTTGCGATATTCCAGGTGACTTTTGCCGCCGGCTTTCTGACCGGAGGACGGCTGGTTAAAAAAACCGGGCCGAAAGTGCTTGCCTTTATCGGCGGAGTTGTTAT
>MFGS01000113.1:295-1669 GCA_001778355.1 Candidatus Firestonebacteria bacterium RIFOXYA2_FULL_40_8 | reverse complement strand
CGGTTTTTTCATATCGGGACTAACTGACCCAAATCTTGCAGTTTTAATAACAGGTGTAGGTGTTCTCGGCGGACTCGGAGCAGGACTTGCCTATATCTGTCCTCTTGAAACCGTTCAAAAATGCTTTCCCGATAAAAAGGCGCTGGTTACAGGGATTTCCGTAGGCGGGCTGGGTATAGGCTCCTTACTTCTTGCTACGGGTGTTGATTATTTTTTAAGAAGCGGAGTACATATTGCATTTATTTTTAAGGTTGTAGGTGTTTTAATATTTATTATGATCTGCGGTCTTTCTTTCTTCCTGCAGGCGCCAAAAGCCGAAGCTTGTTCAGAGGAAGTAAAACCTTTAAAATACCGGGAGATATTTGCTTCCCCCAACTTTTGGGCGTTCTTTTCTGCTATGGCAGTTTCAATATTTGCCGGGCTTATGATAATCGGAAATATGAAATCGATGGGCATGAAGTGGGGCGTGGCCGGAGTGTATGCGACCGTCGGCGTCTCTGTTCTGGCGTTCTTTAATTCAGGCGGAAGGATGGTCTGGGGTTTTATAATCCATAAGGTCGGAGAGATAAAAAGTATATATATCTCTATTCTCCTGCAAGCCTTGGTTCTGATACTCGCGGTATTTTTCGTAAAAGACACCGCCCTCTTTTTTGTCTTCGCCATGTTCTCGGGACTCAATTACGGTTGCGCTCTTGTGGTGTACGCATCTTCAGTTTCAAAATACTTTGGCATAGAAAGACTCGGTCAGATCTATCCGATGCTTTTTGCCAGTAATTTCGTAAGCGGACTTATAGCACCGCCTTTTGCGGGATATATTTATGATCTTACCGGAAGTTACGACTATGCGCTTTTTTCCGCCGCGGGAATTCTTTTAATAGGACTCTTTCTTTTCTATATTTTATTCAAAAAACCCGGAAAAATAAATATTTAGTTGGTTAAAAAATATATCAACCGGAGGCCAAAGAGATGAGTAAAAAATCTTATGTAATAGGTATTGATTTTGGCACGGATTCAGTAAGGTCTGTTGTCGTGGACACAAAAAACGGCAGGGAACTTTCCTATTCCGTTTGTTATTATCCGAGGTGGGCTAAGGGACTTTATTGCGCTCCGGTAGAGAACAGGTTTCGCCAGCATCCGTTGGATTATATTGAAAGCATGGAAAAATCGGTGGTAGAAGCGCTAAGGAAAGCTCCAAAAGGTGCCGCAAAGCTGGTTAAAGGTATCTCAGTTGATACTACCGGTTCTACGCCTTGTGCGGTAGATGGCAATGGAATGCCTCTCGCCTTGAATAAGCGTTTTCAAACCAATCCCAATGCCATGTTCATTCTCTGGAAAGACCATACTGCTGTTAAAGAAGCGGGTGAGATAAATAAA
>MFGS01000113.1:0-226 GCA_001778355.1 Candidatus Firestonebacteria bacterium RIFOXYA2_FULL_40_8 | reverse complement strand
AGATGAAGGCCCGGCAATACATTATCGATGAGTACGCCGACCATCAGCTTTACAAAGAGCTGGCCGGCCGCGAAAAAGACCGCGGGAACAGGGAAGCCCTCGTCAAGCTCGCCGATCATGAATATGAACATTATCTTTTCTGGAAAAAGTTCCTTCCGGAATATCAGCCGGCTTTGAACCCATTTTTTTTGGCCGGATTCCGGCTGATGCGCCGCGTTTGCGGGTT
>MFGS01000112.1:17184-19986 GCA_001778355.1 Candidatus Firestonebacteria bacterium RIFOXYA2_FULL_40_8 | reverse complement strand
TTTCAATGTGCAATATGGCGATAGAAGCCGGCGGTAAGAACGGAATAATTGAGCCGGACGAAATTACCAAAGAGTATCTTAAGGGCAGAAGCCTTAGAAAACCAGTATTTTACGCGAGCGACAAAGACGCGAAATATGTTTCCGTTATGGAGTATGATGCAGCAAAGCTTGAACCGATGGTGGCTTTCCCGCATCTGCCTTCGAACACAAAACCGATAAGCAAAGTGGGGAATGTAAAGATTGACCAGGTTGTTATCGGCTCCTGCACAAACGGCAGGATTGAAGATATGCGTGTTGCAGCGAAGATAATGAAAGGCAAAAAAGTAGCGCCCTATATCAGAACGCTTATTATTCCTGCGACCCAGGCGATCTTTAAACAGATGATAAAAGAAGGACTGATGGAGATCTTTGTGGATTGCGGCGCGGCTGTTTCTACGCCGACGTGCGGCCCTTGTCTTGGCGGTCATATGGGAATTCTTGCCGCCGGTGAAAGAGCTCTTGCCACAACCAACAGGAACTTTGTAGGCAGGATGGGTTCACCCAAAGCGGAAGTGTACCTTTCGAATCCCGCAGTGGCAGCAGCTTCGGCGATACTGGGAAGAATAGCAGGACCTGAAGAGATATAGAAGATGGTAGCGGGTAGCGAGTTACGGGTAGCGAGCGAAAGCAAAAAACTCGTGACCCGCCACTCGTAACCCGTAACGATATGTTATCAACTGATAGCAAGAAAAACTTATAATGGAGGAAGCATATGATTTTTAAGGGAAAAGTCTTTAAATATGGAGATGATGTAAATACGGATGAGATAATTCCGGCTCGATATCTTAATACTTCGGATCCTAAAGAACTTGCGAAACATACTATGGAAGATATTGACAAGGACTTTATGAAGAAGATGAAACCGGGGGATATTATTGTCGGAGAGAAGAACTTCGGCTGCGGCTCTTCAAGAGAGCACGCGCCCATTGCCATTAAAGCGGCTGGCGTATCTTGCGTAATAGCAAAAAGTTATGCCAGGATATTTTACAGGAACTGCTTTAATATGGGTCTTCCGATCATTGAGAACGTAGAAGCCGTCGACGGTATAAGTACCGGAGATGAAGTGGAAGTGGATACCGGAAAAGGCGAGATAAAAAATAAGACAACGGGAAAAACTTTCAAAATAACCCCGTACCCGGATTTCATGCAAGAGCTTATCAAAGCCGGCGGGCTGATTAAATACGTGGCCAAGAAGGCCTGACGCTTGGACGCTTGGACGCTTGGATGTTTGGAGGCTTGGCAAAATCTTGAGGACTGATGTCAGAAGGTAAAAAGTATGAGGTGACAGAAGAATGCAATTCTTCTGTCATCCCGTACTGAGATACGGGATCCAGTGTCTTTTTTAAATATTACCACATTAATGTAGCATCCACCTAGGTGGATTTCGCAAAGAGTTATGGTCTGATATTTTGACTTTGCTCTAACCCGTAACCCGCCTAGGTGGATTTCGTAAAGGGTTATGTTTTGTTTTTAGACTTTACTCAACTCGTCACCCGCTACCCGTAACGTTTTTTAAAAGGAGCTATCTTGACTAAAAACACCTGGAGTGCGAAGGCTAAAAGAACGTTAACTTCAATATTACCTGTAGCTAAGAACCGCAAAGGTTCCTGTGCTTCGTGCGGGGATTGTTGTAAGCTTCCGAATGTTTGCCCGTTTCTTACCTTTAACGCCGAGAATAAATCAATGTGTACGGCTTATGTGATAAGGCCGTTAAACTGCAGGAAATATCCTCGCACAAAAGGTGAATGGATTACTGAAGGAAAATGCGGATATAAGTTTGAATAAGGAAAGAGCAGTGCGTGAAGTGGAAAAAGTGAGTAAAGTGGGAAAAGCAATAAAGCAAGTTGAGCGAAGTCTAAATATTAAACCATAATTCTTCGCGAAATCCGCCTAGGCGGAGGAAGTAAAAGAAGGAAAAGAAGCAAAAGGAATTCAACAAACGGGTGAAAGAAGTGGGGCAAATTCAAGATTATTATCAATGATTATTAATAATTGAAGTTCAAATAGGTGTATATGGAAAAAGACATAAAGGCGTTATTAGAAAATATTAATATAGATGATTACGATGATTTAATAAATCCCGTCTATGACTCGACAGATAAAGTCATTGAAAAGCTATGTGATGAGTTTAAGGCGGCAAATAAGAATGACAGAGAAAAATTAAGAAGGATATATGATTCAGAAGAGTATTTTATTATTTACAATTTTATAGAAAGGGCATGTGTATTTTATTTAAGAAACGGTGACTTGAACACATTTAAAAATAGACTTATTGCTCTTTCCTTAAAATCATTTAAATCTTGGGACATGCGAGATATAATAAATCTTATACATAAAGTTGTTTCCGTTGCGAGATATTCAAAGCTGAATTTAAAAGAAGTTTTTAAAGAAATTGTTGATATAGCTGAATCAGAAGTCGCCAAATCAATAAAGAGTCACTATGGCAGAAGGATCATTATATACCGAATACCATACGAGCTTGTAAAAACAAAATATGGTATTGGATTTGTTTCGACTAGATGGGGCGGCATAAAGTTACCAAAGCAAGAAATTGTAGATCTTTTAATTGAAGTTAGAGATTATTTATCAGAACAGAAGCTACAAAAAGTAAGAGTAGACATAAATAGTGATTTTCCTGGCATATGGGTTGGTTTTGAAAATTTTGGCTGGCAAGAGAAACTATGGCAGTTTAGGATAACAAATTCCGTTAGAGCAACAGCGGATGATATTAATCAATCTTTATGGGTTTGGATTTTGGAGTTT
>MFGS01000112.1:12085-17136 GCA_001778355.1 Candidatus Firestonebacteria bacterium RIFOXYA2_FULL_40_8 | reverse complement strand
ATCAAACATAAAGATACTCCTAGAATCTATTTTGGTTATAAAAACATATTTTGCATGGTATTACAGGATAGTTTTATGCAAGGTGAAAAGCCTGTTGAAACTGTCGAATCTTTAGAAAGATTTCGAAAACCAATATTAAAACTAATTAAAAATTCACTTTAATTTATTTGTTTAAGCTTCCAGATTGGAAGCTTAAAGTTCCAGAAATATAAGAATTAATTAATGGTGGTGGTTGAAATTTTCTTTTACGTGAGTAACGTGAGCAACCTGACTACCCGCCGAAGCCTAAGAGCGTAGGAGGGGAACGTTCTAACTATCTTTTCTCTCTACCCCTTCGATACTACGATAACTCCGGCTATGATTAGGATTGTTCCTATTACTTTCATTGTTGTGACGGGTTCTTTGAAGAGGAAGATGGAAAATATGAATATTAGGGCGTAGGCTAGGGCTTGGAAGGGGAAGGCGTAGCTTAGGTCTACTCTTTGAAGAGCCAGTATCCACACCCAGGAACTTCCGAGAAGCATAAGACAACCGAGAATAAACCAGATGTTTGAGATTGTTTTAATAAATGTAGCGCCTGTACCCGTCTGATTGGTACCCAATTTCCAGAATACCTGACCAAGGGCTATCATAAGGACCGAACCTAATATTAATGTTATGGATTTTGTGTCTACTGTCATAAAAATATAATAGCATATGGGACCCCGACAGCGCAACCTAAAACACCTGTTAGTTGTTAGCCATCTATTTCCTAATTATAACGATGTTCCTTTATATTCCAAATTCGGGGTCCGATTCCACTGATTGCAAAGCTACGGGATTGCACTGATACAATGTAAAAGATTGCACTGATTGCAAAGCTACGGGATTGCGCTGATACAATGTAAAAGATTGCACTGATTGCAAAACTACTGGATTGCACTGATTACAAAACTACGTAAACGGGTGCTAAGAATACCAGAAACTGTTTTATCTTGTGTCAGTGGAATCGAACCCGAAATTCGCCGAAGACACCAATTCTCACGTAAAAAACGTATAGATATCAAATTTCATATTTCGGGTGATAAATATCATATAAAAATCATTATAAAACCTGTAAAATACTAATATGGAAGTTAAGAAGATAATAATAGCGGGGAATCCTAATGTCGGGAAGAGCGTTATTTTTAATGCGCTCACCGGCAGTTATGCCACTGTGTCTAATTATCCGGGCACTACCGTCGAAGTGTTTCGCGGGAATGCGAAGATTGGCGGGGCGGAATATGAAGTAATTGATACCCCCGGAATGTACTCTTTTGTTCCTGTTACAGATGAGGAGAGGGTTTCGAGAAATATAATATTTTCTGAAACACCGTATGTCCTGATACATGTTCTGGATGCGAAAAATATCGAGAGAATGCTGCCGTTTACCCTTCAGCTTATTGAAGCGGACCTTCCTGTCATTCTGGTGCTAAATATCATGGATGAAGCCGAGCGTCTCGGGATAAAGATTGACACGAAGATACTTGAAGCTGAGCTTGGGGTTCCCGTCCTTACCGCGATAGGCACGATGGGACAGGGGCTTTCTAACCTTAAAGATAAAATTGCGAATTACAAAAAAGGCGAGAGCAAAAGGGATATCGTAAAATACGATTCCCGCATGGAAGAGTTTCTAATTAAATCCGGGTTCGGCCGGATTAACTCACTCCTTCTTCTTCAAGAAGATACGGAAGTTGCTGAGCGGCTTTTAAAAGAAAATAAAACAGCCGCGAAAAACGCGGAGAAAGAGATAGAAGTTTTAAAAAAGAAATATTCCAAACCCTTGGGTTATCTCATAGCTATGGAAAGGCAGTCCAGGGCCTCTGCTATTATAGATATTGCGAGAGTAAGCAAGGGTAAGCAGATGGGAAGTTTTGCCGAATGGTTAAGCCGCCTTACTATGAGCACTTTCTGGGGTTTTCTTATTCTGGCATTTGTCCTTTACTTCGGGCTCTATCTTTTCGTCGGTAAACTTGGAGCAGGTGTAGTTGTCGATTTTATCAATACAACCGTTTTTGACAAATGGATAATCCCGCCTGTAACTAATTTTATCGAACATGCAATTCCCTGGGGACCGGGACAGGACCTGTTTGTGCACGAGTATGGAATTGTAACTCTCGGCCTCCGGTATGCTTTTGCAATTATTCTGCCTATCGTAGTTACCTTCTTCTTCGTCTTTGCAATTATTGAAGACACCGGCTATTTGCCCCGGCTTGCCATGTTGATAGACCGGGTTTTTAAAAAAATGGGGCTTTCAGGAAGAGCAGTAATTCCTATGGTACTTGGCCTTGGCTGCGGAACGATGGCGACAATGGTGACGAGAACCCTTGCAACGAAAAGAGAAAGATTGATCGCTACACTGCTTCTGGCACTTGCAATTCCCTGCTCTGCTCAGCTTGGCGTTATAATGGCAATGCTTAGCGGGCTTCCGGTAATCCTCGGCATCTGGCTTGTCGTAATAAATGTCGTCTTTATTACCGCGGGATTCCTTGCCGCGAAAATTCTCCCCGGAGAAGCACCTGTATTTTTCATGGAAGTACCGCCCCTCCGGCTTCCGAAACTTTCAAATCTATTTGTCAAAACCTATACAAGGATGGAGTGGTACATCAAAGAGGTTATACCGGTATTTTTAATAGTGAGTGTAGCTATGGTTGCGGCGTATCATACGCATCTTCTTGCTTTATTGATAAAAATAGCGAAATATCCTCTCGGATTTATGGGGTTGCCTGAAAGTACCGCCACTATATTTATTATGGGTTTTTTCAGGAGGGATTACGGAGCTGCGGGCTTGTTTGATATGCAAAAATCAGGACTTCTTACTAATAATCAGATACTTGTATCAATAGTTGTCATGACCTTGTTCCTGCCGTGTATAGCGCAGTTAATCATGATGATAAAAGAGAGAAAGTTCGGCACGGCAATGGCTCTTACCGGTGTTGTTACCGTAGTTTCCATTTCCGCCGGATTTGTTATTAATCAACTGTTAATTTTATTTAAAATCACACTTTAAGAGGTGAATTATGAATATTTCACAAAAGACTGAAGAGGTTTTGGAAAAACTATATATTGAGATAATTGAACAGAAAAGAAAAGGCCTTAGTTATGATGAACTGAAGATTAAACAGGATGGAGCGGAGCATGGTGAATTGATAAAAAAAAATCTGGCTCTGGATAAAAATGGAATTATTAAGCTGACGAAAGAAGGCGAAGTGGAAGCCCGGGATGTGGTAAGACGGCACCGGTTGGCAGAAAGGCTTTTGACTGACGTGTTTGATCTAAAAGGGGTATGTGTTCATGATTCTGCCTGTGAGTTTGAGCATATTTTGCACCGTGGTATTGATGAACAAATCTGCCGTCTGCTGGGACACCCGACGACCTGCCCTCACGGAACTAAGATACCCGAGGGAAAATGCTGTAAAGAAAAAGGAATAAAAGATACAAGAGTAATTGCCCCGCTCTCTCTGGTAAAACCCGGGGAAAAAGGAAAGATCTCCTATATTCAGGCGGAAGAAAAGAATAAATTACAAACAATTATGGCGATGGGAATACTTCCCGGAATGGAGATAACCCTTCTTCAAAATTTCCCGTCGTATTTGTTTAAAGTAGGAAATAGCCAGTTTGCCGTCGATGAAAATATAGCGAAGGATGTATTTATCCGGATTACGAAGTAAGCAAGTGAGATGAAGTGGCTTTTTGATGCTTTAATAGTTTTAATGACTGTGGTTGGAAATTCGAAGCTCTAAACTCGAAATTCGAAACAAATTCGAAAAAGAAAAAGTAACAAAAATGAGTTTACACTTGGTACTTTTTTGTATTTTTGTCAGTTTTGTTTCGAATTTAGTGCTTCGAGTTTATAGTGTTTTTGTAACAGGAAAATCGCGGTTTTGAGAGGAAGAAAGTGGAAGATAAAGAAAATAATGGACGTTTAAAAAAAACAAGTTTTCTTTTTAAATTGGGGGTTGCTCTTATACTCCTTTCTTTTTTAAAGTGGGGTGTTCTTTTGTATGTACCATTTCTTCCTTATTCCGGAAATATGAAGATAAGTATTATAACCGTACTTCTGGTCCTTGCAGAGATAACCTTTTGGGTAGGGGTTTTTCTTGTAGGTGAAGAGACTTATAAAAAGTATAAATATTATTTCAATCCCATAAATTGGTTTAAGAAAGCAGCAAAAGAAGTACTGGACGAAGAAAAAAGAGAACTTAACGCGGAAAAGACAGCCGATATAACAGACAAAGAAAAAAGCGATATCCATAAAAAAGAGATCTCCGACCCCAACTATAAAGAAGACAGATAAGGCGGTTCCCGAAAAGAAAAACCCGCTGATTTCTATCCAAAAAGGGGACAGGCACGTGTCCATCAGAGATATATCTTGATGAGATCTCGATGAAAGCGGACCTGTCCCCTTTTTGGTGTAATTTGTACAAAAATCACTCCAAATGTGCTAAAATACAGATATGTTTATTGATAAAGTAAAAATATACGTTGAGGCGGGTGCGGGCGGGCGCGGATGTATCAGTTTCCGGCGGGAGAAATATATTCCGAAGGGCGGCCCGGACGGCGGAAACGGCGGTAAGGGCGGGGATATTATTATTGTCGGTAACAGCAGTATGTCTACGCTAATTGACTTTAAATATAAGCCGTACTACAAATCCATTCACGGGGAGCACGGCCTCGGCAGTAATATGTTCGGAAAAAACGCCAAAGATATAATAATCAATGTGCCGCTCGGAACCGTGGTCAGGGATTTCGAAACAGAAGAGCTTCTCGGGGATATTTTAACAGAGGGTCAGAGACTGCTTGTGGCCAAGGGCGGAAAAGGCGGAAGGGGTAACGCTTCCTATAAAACTTCTACTTTTCAGACACCCCGTATTGCGGAAAATGGCGAACGCGGGGAGTCACGCGAACTTTTAATGGAATTAAAAACCATTGCGGATGTCGGAGTTATCGGCTACCCCAATGCCGGAAAATCCACACTGCTTTCAAAAGTTTCCAATGCCAATCCTAAAATTGCAAATTATCCTTTTACCACA
>MFGS01000112.1:5049-12042 GCA_001778355.1 Candidatus Firestonebacteria bacterium RIFOXYA2_FULL_40_8 | reverse complement strand
TACGAGTTTTGTCTGGGCAGACCTTCCCGGGCTTATAGAAGGCGCTTCGGAAGGGGTAGGACTGGGTGATGAATTTTTAAGACACATTGAACGTACCAAAGTCCTCGTGCATATGATAGATATATCAGCTTACGGCAGGGATCCGAGAAAAGATTACGAAGCAATTAATAAAGAGCTCGGGGCTTACAGTAAAACACTTTTGAAAAAACCGCAGGTGATAGTAGCAAATAAGATAGATATGCCAGGCGCGGATCTGCAACTTAAAAAACTAAAAAAATACCTTACAGCGAAAAGAAAAGGAAAAGTATATTCCATCTCCGCGATGAAAGGGGAGGGACTGAAAGACCTTGTTTTCGCAGTTTTTGATAAAGTTAAAAAGTTGAGAGATAAGGAAGGTTAAATGCGAAAGTATTTATCCCCGGTAATTCTGCTCTTCTCTCTTCTGCTCCTGGTTTACACCGCCTGCCCTACCATATATATAGGAGATGACGGAGAATTGGATGCCGCTACGTACACTTTAGGCGTAGGCCATCCACCGGGTTATCCCGTCTTTACCATGCTCTCCCATTTGTTTACATATATCCCTTTAGCCAATATTGCGTATCGGATAAATTTACTTTCCGTATTCTTTGGCGCGCTCTCGGTCCTTCTGCTTTTGTTCATTATGAAACGGCTCCTTGATGGGGAGAAAAACGCATTTTATGCGGCAGCTTTTACCGCGGTTCTTTTACTTTTCAGTGAAACGTTCTGGACCCAGGCGCTCCATTCCAAGGGCGGCATTTATACCCTGAATCTTTTTTTGATATTTTCCATGTTTCTGACCGTATTCAATAACCGGCCGTATATCTTTGGACTTCTTATAGGTCTTGGTCTTTCAAATCATCACACCGTGGCGCTGTCTTTCCCGGCTTTGCTGCTGCTTATATATTATCAAAGAAAGGAATGGTTCAAGTCCGGAGCGGTACTTAAGATAGCCTGTTTTGCATTTTTAGGAGTTCTTTCCTACTTGTATCTTTTATTCAGCGCGAACTCTAATCCCGTGATGAATTGGGGTCAGCCGTATAATCTTGAACGCCTCTGGTACCATATCCGAAGAGGACAGTACGGGGATATTACGACACGGCCTTATACACTCACCGGTTTTCTTGACATGAGCTGGGTTTTTATAAAATGGTTATATTTCGAATTAACACCTCTGCTTCTTCTTCCTGTACTGCCCGGTATTTATGCTTTCTATAAAAAAAACAGAAAACTTTTCTATGTTTTTCTTCTTTTCTTTCTTACTTCTACTTTAGGGCTGATGTATGTACTTAATTACGAGATAAATCCCAGGAATATTTATGTGAATGTGGTTTTCTTTATTCCGGCGTTTGTGCTTACGGCTGTCTTTGCCGGTTTCGGCTATTTTTATCTGGCGGAGAAATTTAAGTACGCGCGCTTCATGCTGCCCCTGCTTCTGCTTTTTCCTTTATTTGACAATATCAAAGTTAATAATCTTAAAAATAACACCATCGCGTATAATTACGGAACAAATATTTTAAAATCCCTGGACAAAGATGCTATATTTTTCTGCGAGGGGGACAATCAAATGTTTACCCTCGGTTATCTTAAATATGTGGACAAGCTCCGGCCGGATGTGACCATATACGATGAGCTCGGAATAGTTTTTAAAAATATTTACGGGGAAAACTTTCTGAGAATCTCCAGACGCGACCGGGATGCTCTCAGGAATAAATTGCACCGGGAAATTGTTATGGAGACCAACAGGCCTGTTTTTATTCCGATCATTGGCAGTAAGGACTCTTTGTTTCAGGATTTCAAGAAAGAGCAGCACGGGATACTTTTAAAACTTGTAAGAGGTAATCCCGGAAAACCGCTTGATCCCGGGAAAAGTTATGATCTTACCGGCTCAAAAGAAGATCATACGGATTATCTCTTGAGAGATGTTTTAGCCCAGTACTATTATGCTTACGGAGAGTATTACCTCAGGATTAAAGACAAGGCAAAAGCGATTGAGGCGTATGAGAAGTGCGGTGTAGTCGGATATGATTCCGAGTGGGTTCCCAATAATCTTGGAGTGGTCTTTATGGGTATGGGAGATAACGAAAGAGCTGTCAAATACACGCAAAAATCCGTCAGTAACAGTCCTTCTTCTGCCAGAGATTATACGAATATGGGAGTGATTTATTATCAGCAGGGCGAGTATGATAAGGCGCTGGAGTTTTATAATAAAGCTCTGGGTTTTAATCCCAATTATGCCGAAGCGTATAACGGAATAGGTACGGTTTACGCCATAAGAAAAATGGACGGTCCAGCCATTAAGGCTTATGAGAATGCAATTACTTTAAAACCTGATTTTTCGGAACCGTTTGCCAATATGGGCATACTTTATCATGAGAAAAAGCAATACGGCAAAGCGATTGAGTATTATAACAAAGCGCTGGCGCTCAGTCCCGGAAATCCGGATGCGCGCAACAATCTCGGGGTAGCTTATGAAAATATGGGTGATATTGATCGGGCTCTTGTTGAATATAAAAAAGCAACAGAGCTTAGTCCTTCCAGAGCGGATATCCGTCATAATATGGGAGTGATCTATTACAGAAAAAAAATGTATGCAGAGGCGTTGCGGGAGTGGGAACTTGTTTATTCTCTCAAGCCGGACTATCCCAGAGTAAAAGAAAATATCCAATTGGTTAAAAAGGCCATGAATAAATGAAAAAAATAACGAGATTGATATTTTGCATAGTTGTTTTTGTCTCCTTCGCTTCGTGCGGAAATAATGACAGCCTAAAAGACGGGATCCCGCTCAAAAAAAGAGGAATCACAAATCCGGCCGCGGAGAAAGTTCCGGGTTTTAAATATCTCCTCGACAATTATAATTACGGGCTGGAAGGCAGATATGAAGCGGGCTATTACAATCCTTTTGAAAAGATACCGAACATAAGAGAGTATAAAGGATTTTATATCTTAGATCTTTATCCGGACAGCAGGGACATGGACCTTATGGGTTATGTGGTGGAACTTATCGATGTAAGAAGAAGGGTGCTTGATTTCAGGTTTTACCCCGGAAAACCGGATTTTCTTTCGGTAAAAAAAGACGCAAAAATACATAAATTCATACTTTACTCCGTAAAACTCAACGGTAATTATTTTGAAAAAGGTGTTTACATTTCTCAGAGTTATTGGGAGCATGTAGTAATAGAGGAAGCTTTGAAAAAAAATACCGGAAAATTCAAACAACATTCCGTGGAACTTCTTGAAATGTCCGACAGAAAGAGCAGGGTGTTGAACGTAAGGTCCGATGAACTGATGCAGAATAAGCAAAATTTCATTTGGAAGCTGGTTGCCCTGAGATGGGGAGGAAAGGATCTGCAATTTATTAAAGTTGATGTGCATGAATCGGGGATCTTTACGGATGACGGACTGCCTTTGGAAAGTTTAAAAAAACGGTATGATTTTTACTCTCCCGGTTGGGCGTCACACTGGACAAAAGACGCGGTTGTCTACGGCATACTTTGTGAAGTTCCGGCTGAGTGGTTTAGAAAACTGTTTAAGGATAGAAACTATCTAAATGCTCCGAAAATACCCGAAGAAAAGAAGGAAATAACAGATACAAAGTATGATTATTATTTCCAGGTGATCTTTTAGACCCGAAATATATGATGTAAGAGAATTTCGGGTCGATTCCACTGATTACAAAGCTACGGGATTCCACTGAAACAGGAGATTTGATTGCAAAGCTACGGGATTCTCCGCTCAAGGCGAGATCTCATCAAAGGTGGACACTGAAACTGGACAAAGAAGTTACTGATTTTGATAGTGGTGGCTTATTAAGATAGGTGTAATCATTTTTTGTGTCAATGAAATCCCTAAGCTTTACAATCAACAGTTGTAATCATTATCTTGTATCAGTGCAATCCTGTAGTTTTGTAATCAGTGGAATCTTCTTCCAATATTTGAGATAATATAAAGACTTGTAGATTAAGCCTTTATTAACAAGAAGCGAAGAAATTGGAGAGAAAGGGACGTACAATGAAAACGATATTATCTATATTTTACCGGATGGGGCTTAGTTTAAAAGAGACCCTTTATGATTTTGGGATACTTAAACTGCAGACCCTGCCGTGTAAAGTCATAAGCGTGGGTAATTTGACGGTCGGCGGAACGGGAAAAACCCCCGTGGTGGAATATGTGGCAAAGCACCTGGTGAAAGCAAAGAAAGTTGCCATACTTACCCGGGGTTATAAAAGAGAGAATAAAGCTGAACTTTTGGATGTCAAACCGGAAAGCAACCCGCTGGAGTGCGGCGATGAAGCGGTTCTTCTTGCCAGAAAAACTAAAGTTCCGGTGATTGCCGCGGTTGACAGGTACAAGGGCGGTTTATATGCAATGGAAAAGTATGACGTGCAGTTTTGCGTGCTGGATGACGGGTTTCAAAGAAGACTTTCCCTGTACCGCAATCTGGAGCTCCTGCTTATTGATGCTTCTAATCCTTTCGGTAACGGCAAACTTTTACCTGCAGGGATCTTAAGGGAAAAAATAAAAAATATTGTTGCCGCCGATGTGATAATCATAACAAAAGTTGATGACGCGAAAGATATGCCGAAGCTTTTAGAGACTATAAAAGAGTATAACGACTTCGCGGATATAGTGGAAAGTACTTACGAACCGAAAGAACTCATTAATGTTTTTGATAAAAATGATATACTGCCTTTTTCCGAAGTTCCCTCAAAAAAGATCTTCGCCCTCTCGGGAGTGGGAAATCCGAAATATTTTAAAAAAGTTTTATCCATGTTGAATCCTTCGGGTCTCGGCTGGCTGTCTTATTCTGATCATTATGCCTACACGGAAAAAGACATAGAGGCGATAAATGAAAAATCCGCATCCGCGGACATTATTATAACCACAGAGAAGGACGCGGTGAAACTGGAACTTCTTGACAAAACTAAATTTACCAAAAAACTCTATGCCTTGAATATTGAATTAAAAATATTAAAAGGTGAAAAAGAACTGGAAGATAAAATAAATATTACATGAAAAAAATATCCCATCTATTGGAATACATATTTCTGGTCACTGCCGGTTTTTTACTGCGGCTCCTGCCTTATAAAGCGGTTTCAGGGGTCGGGGCTTTTTTTGGAAAGATCCTGTATGTCTTCGACAAGAAGCACAGAAAGATAGCGTATGATAACTTAAAACCTTCCTTCCCTGAAAAAAGTACCGAAGAGCTGGAAGGAATAATTAAAAAAGTTTACGATAATATGGGTCGGGGCTTTTCCGAGTTCTTATATCTTCCTAAGCTTTCTCTCGAAAAACTTAAAAAGCTTGTGAAAGTAGAAGGGGAAGAACACCTAAGAGCTGCATTAAAAAAAGGCAAAGGTGTTATCGTAATTGTCTCACATTTCGGTAACTGGGAACTCATGGGCGCGCGTTACACCGAGTATGGTTCTTCCACTGTGATAGCTTTTCCCCAGAGCAACGCTTTAACGGATAAAGTAATTACAAAATACAGGACCAACGCAGGAATGCGCATTATTTTTACGGGAAATGCCGTTAAGGAGATATTCAAAGCATTGAAAAGTAACGGAATGGTCGGATTTTTAGCCGACCAGGACGCGCACGGGGAAGGTGTTTTCGTAGATTTCTTCGGAAGGCCCGCGTCTACTAGCAGAGGCCCGTCCGTATTCGCGTTAAAGACAAAAGCAGCAATAATAACGTCTTTTATCGTAAGAGAGAAAGACAACACATTCACCCTGCATATAGAACCTGAGATACCTCTTGTTGACACTGGGGATTTTGAAGCTGATGTCAGGAAAAACACGGAGAACTGGACATTGGTGTTGGAAAGATACGTAAGACAGTATCCCGAGCAGTGGTTTTGGGTACACCGAAGGTGGAAGACGAAGAAAGAAAATGACTAAGTACTAATGACTAGTGACTATTTTAGGAACGCGGAGTACTGATTCCGCGAAAATTATTATTTTTAAATAAATATGGCGAGGTTTTTTCGCCTACATTAAATAGTCATTAGTCAGTAGTCATTAGTACTTAATTTAGGAGGATATTTCTTGAATCCAAAGGATATACTGATAATCAGGTTCTCTTCACTCGGCGATATTATCCTCGCCACTTCGGTGCTTCCGGCTATAAAGAAGAAATTCCCGGAGAGCTCTATTACTTTTCTGACTAAACTGGATTACGTGGAAGTGCTGAGCGGAAATACTAATTTGACAGCGGCTATCGGGCTGGATAGGGAAGAGCTAAAGCTTAAGGAGCTAATAAGGTTCGCAGAAGGGATAAGGAAGAAATATGACCTTATTATAGACCTTCACTCTAATTTAAGAAGTTTTATTATTTCTTTGTATTCGGATGTGAAGACTCTCAGGTATAAAAAAGGGTCGCTCAGACGTCGGTGTATGGTGGGGCATGCGTTTACAAGAGGAATTCTTCCGTTTCTTCCTGAAGTTTACAAGAAAGAAGATAATGTTATTGAAAATTATTTTAAAGCGCTGAAAACGCTCGGGATATCTTATGCCGGGGAGTTGCCGGATATTAAAACAGCAGGGGTAAAAACTTCTCCCGTAAGAACTATCGGCATTCACGCAGGCGGGAAACAGAATACGAAGAGATGGCCGGCGGAACGCTACGCGGAAGTTGCGGAATATTTCGCGGGCAAAGGAAGTAAAGTTATCTTGTTCGGCGATGAAAAAGATAAAGATGTAAACGCTAAAATAATAGCAGGCGTGAAGAATAAACAAAATGTAGCCGATCTCGCAGGAAAAACAACACTTAAAGAGATGATATCAAAAATAAAAGAGTGTTCGGTCCTGGTCACCAACGATTCAGCCCCATTTCATATAGCCACAGCCGTAAAAACACCGGCCGTAGTAATATTTTGCGCCACGACCCCGAAGTTCGGCTTCGCTGATAGAGCGAAAACGAACAGAATCATGAATGTAGAGTTGCCATGCAAACCATGTTCGCTGCATGGAG
>MFGS01000112.1:0-4970 GCA_001778355.1 Candidatus Firestonebacteria bacterium RIFOXYA2_FULL_40_8 | reverse complement strand
CAACAATGTAGTTTCCCGATTTATCGGGCGCTCAATGAAATTGAGCAACTACTTTACAAACGGCATTTCAGGGATGACAAAATATTTAGTTCGAGATTTGACTTTTATCTTGTTTTGTCAACGGATGTTGACAATTAAGGTATCTATCATATCGAGAAAAGCTTGGCTTATAGACTTTTAAAGACATTTATGGGCTTTTTGACGGCGTGCAACAAAGGGAAGCAATGGCTAAAAAGAAAAACACATCAGCAAATACGCAGTTTTCCTTCGGCAAACTGATCTCTCCGGCCATATTTATATTTGTGTGCTTCGTATATTTGCTGACGTTGGCTCCGACTATCGGGTTTAGGGATTCGGGGGATATGGTTACGGCATCGTATTTGCTCGGAATATCGCATCCTTCCGGGTTTCCGCTTTATATGCTTACGGGGAAAGCGTTTTCGTTTGTGCCTGTTTCGGAGATTGCATTCAGGTATAATCTGATGTCGGCGTTATTCGGGGTGATGGCGGTGATTCTGGTTTATTTCTCCGTAAAAAAGCTGTTAAAGAGTGCCTTTATTGCAACAATTGTTTCATTGATGCTGGCGTTTTCGGTTACTTTTTGGGCATACTCGAATTTTGCGGAAAAATATTCGCTCTATGCGTTCTTCGCGGTGCTTCTGATCTGGCTTGCGGTTAATTTAAAAGAAAAAACAATTCCTTTGATTGTGTTTGTGCTTGGTTTAGCTCTGACCCACCACTTTGCAATAATTGCGTTTGCTTTGCCCGTGTTATATCTTTTGTTTGTAACAGGGAAGAAATGCTACGATCCTAAAAAATGGCTTTTGCTTTCCCTGCTTTTTTTGCTGCCCTTGCTGCTCTACCTGTACTTGCCCTTAAGGGCAACGGCTACTACGTTAAAATGGGGTACACCGGATAATCTGGAAAAGATAATCAATCATGTTTCTGCCAAGGATTACAGGTACGCAATGTTTACGGCGGCGCCTTTGAGTATTTTTGAAAAACTATATCTTCATCTGATTAAAAATTATCTGAATGAATTTACTCTGGGCGGTTTTTTTCTTATGCTTCTTGGCCTTGCCGGTATGTATAAAGAAAGATTAAAGATAGGGCTTTTCCTCCTCGGGGTGATCGGTATTAATACATTCCTGTTCGTGAATTATAATATTATAGACCCGCAGAATATTGCGACGTATTATTTTGCCTCGTTTGTTTCGGCTGCAGTACTGATGGCGTTTGGACTAAAATTCATTCTGGATAACACCGGCAGGTATAAAAAATATGCCTATGTGGTATTGTCTGCCTTTGCGTTTTCTTTTATTCCTGGAAATTATACAACGGCGGACATGAAAAGCTATACGGCGGATTATAATTTCGGAAAAAACATACTTAAAACCGTCGAGAAAGATTCTGTAGTGATAGTTAACGGGGATTTGCCGATATTTTCTCTCTGGTATCTTGAGTTTACAGAGCGGCGCGATAAGAATATTGAAATAGTTCCGGGCAACAGATTGGTGCTTTCTGATTACTTGAAAGAGAATTTCAAAAAGAAGAAAATATATTTAAATTATTTTCCTTTTGAGAGTGCTTCCTGGACGGAGTACGAGCTTGCCCCTTTTGGTATGATGTACCGGGTTGAGAAGAAAGGCACTGCTTCCGTATATGATAAAGTGAAGGCGGACGCACTCTGGAGTTCTTACCGGGGATTAAACGGAACCGGTATAGATAAGAATTCTCCGGGTTATGAGAGGGAGAAGATGACCCTGGAACATTATGCCTGGGCGCTTACGGCACAGGGGGAGTTTTATATCAAAAACAGATTTTATGATGATGCTTACGGTTTTTTTGAAAAAGCCCTTAGCATCTATCCTCAATATATGGAAGCGCTTATCGGAATGGGCCGGCTTGCAGAACTCTCGGGGAAAAACGATGTTTTGGCAAAGAAGTATTACGACAGTGTCCTGGTTCAGAACAACGGATTTGCAGGAAAAGATTTAAAAGATTCTAAAGCAAAAGTAATAAATTTATTGAAACTTAAAGCCGGGTCGTACTCGGGAATGGGCATGACAGATAAAGCCGCATATTTTGTAATGAAAAAGAATGCGCTGGAAAATAACAAATAAGTTTGCGTTAAAGGAGAAATAAATTGGTCGCTGTCCCTAATTTAATTATTAAACCGGTGATTGTGGGGGAAATTTATACAAACTGTTATATTGTGGCTGATTCCGATAGTAAAGAAGGGGTGGTTATTGATCCGGGGGCGGATTTTGAGAAGATATGGAAAGTTATAGAGAAAAACGGTATTATAGTGAAGAAAATAGTAGCTACGCACGGGCATTATGACCATCTGGGCGCGGTGAATGAACTTAGAAAGAAAACTAAGGCGGAGTTCTTGATCCACAAAGAAGATGTGATTTTTGCGGAACATCCGGAAACAAACGGGTCTGCTTTGTTCGGGGACGGTACGGTTTCCGCCAAGGCAGATGCTTTTTTAAAAGATGGCGACACGGTAAAAGCGGGGAAGGTTGAGCTGAAAGTAATTCATACCCCGGGACACAGTCCGGGCGGGATTTGTCTTTTAACCGGAGAAGAACTTTTTTCCGGAGACACGTTGTTTTTTAACTCCATCGGAAGAACGGATTTTCCGAATGCTTCCTACGAGGTTATCATGGAGTCGCTTGCAAAACTGATGAAACTGCCGGATGCGGTGAGAGTTTACCCGGGACATGGACAGTACACGACGATAGGCGGAGAAAGGAAGAAAAATCCATTTTTAACAAAGTACTAGTGACTATTGACTAATGACTATTTGATGTTGGCGGAGAAAAGCTTCCGCCTTCCAAGAAAAATATTAAAATAAATATTGATGACGGTTTTATGTCATCTAACCTTAAATAGTCACTAGTCATTAGTAATTGTTTCAGAAAGTACTTAGTCATTTCTTTTAGGAGGTATCAAAGATGAAATATTTTGTACTTGTGCTCGGAATTCTGTTTGTAGTTATAGTCTTTATATTTAACTTTCTGGTGGTGAAGCGGAATCAGGTCCGTAACGCGCTTTCCACCGTAAATACGCTTTTGAAAAAGAGGTATGACCTGATACCGAATCTGGTGGAAGCGGTCAAGGGGTATGTGAAACATGAGGGGACCCTTCTTACGGAGATAACAAGACTCCGGGCTGAGGCTTTGTCGGGGCAAAAGAGCAGGGAAGCGAAAGAAGCGGTTGATAATGAAATTGCAGGCACGTTGAAAAGTATAATGGCGGTCTCGGAAAACTACCCGGATCTGAAGGCGAGCAATAATTTTATGCACCTGCAGAAAACACTGAACGAAGTGGAAGAACAGATCTCGGCGGGCAGGCGCGCGTATAATGCTTCGGTGAACGATTATAATAACGGCGTTATGATGTTCCCGATGAATATTATCGCAGGACTTCTCGGCTTCAAAGAGGGTGATTTCTTTTCTATCGGGGAAAAAGAAAGAGAAAATGTAAACATCGGGGAGCAGTTTAAAAAATGAAAACTATCGAAGATCTGAAGAAGTTTTACAGGGAAACACTGTATGTCGCGCTCCTGCCTCTGGAAAAACAGCGGAAAAAAATAATAAGTGTTATAACGATCTCCGGCATAGTGATCGGGGCAGTGGTCCTTATTATTTGTTTGATAATTATGGGCTCGGCAAAAAACGGTGGTTTGGTTTTTGTCATGATTCCCGTGGTTATCGGACTGATAGCTTTCGGGATATCGTATTATATTGTGTCAAAAGGCTATAAACGGCAGTTTAAAAGCGCGATAATAGAAAAACTTGTTAAGTTTTTTGATGAAAGTTTGTTTTACGATCAGGAGTCCGGCATTCCCGTTTCAAAATATATGACCAGCCGGATATTTCCGAAGGACCCGGACAGGTACAAAGGCGAGGATTATATCGGAGGCAAGCTGGATAAAACGGAAATAGAGTTTTCGGAAGTACATTCGGAGTATAAAACGGAATCTACGGACAGTAAAGGCAACAGGCATACAACCTGGCATACTATTTTTAAGGGCATATTTTTTATTGCTGATTTTAATAAGTCTTTTGACGGAGTAACGGTAATACTTCCCGATGTAGCGGAAAGAATGTTCGGTTTTCTCGGTAAGATGCTGCAGGAATATAATTTTACCAGAGGAAAACTGATAAAGCTTGAAGACCCGGAGTTCGAGAAAGAGTTCGCGGTTTACGGCGATAATCAGGTGACGGCAAGGTACATCCTCTCTACGAGTTTGATGGAGAGGATAATGGAATTCAAGAAAAAAACAGGCAGGCCCATTCACCTGTCATTTGTGAACTCAAAAGTGTATATTGCCGTGTCCTATGATAAAAATCTCTTTGAACCGAAACTTTTCAATACAATTCTGGATTTTAATATGGTACTGGAGTATTATAAAGACCTCGCCCTTTTGATAGGCATAGTTGAGGATCTGAATTTGAATAATAGAATATGGAGTAAAAGCTAAATTCGAAGCACGAAGCTCGAAATTCGAAACAAAAAAAGAAAAATTAGAAAAAAGCAAAAAAAGTGCTAAAAGAAAACAGAAAAAATGGTGGTGGTTTTGGTTTGATTTTTAGGTTTTGGGTTTTTTCGAGCTTCGAATTTCTGATTTCGAATTTGTTTTTATGGGGGTTTTAATGAAAAAAGCTGTTGTGCGTTTTAGAGGTACCGTGCAGGGCGTGGGCTTTCGCTTTACCTGCCGGGATATCGCGGAACGGCTGGGTAACGTTACCGGCACGGTGGAAAATCTTTCCGACCGCAGCGTGGAACTTGTCGCAGAAGGGGAAGGGAAAGATATTATAGAGTTTTTGAAGAAAATACAGGAATACTTTGAGACGTATATTAAGTCGATGGAAATAGAATGGGAAGTCGCCGAAGGCAAGTTTGAAGGATTTGAAATCAAATAAAGATAATTACAAATTACGAATGACAAATGACAATAT
>MFGS01000111.1:7514-7957 GCA_001778355.1 Candidatus Firestonebacteria bacterium RIFOXYA2_FULL_40_8 | reverse complement strand
GTTTCAGGTTCTTCAATAGGGTAACCTCTTACAATAGGCGCCGCACCTTCCGCCTGGAACCCGAGCATAACGGGAGTACTTTTAATTCTGCCTTCAGCCCTGAACTCTTTATACCCCTTCCAGTAAGCCGTGATGTTTCCGGCGTTACCTACGGGAATAGCGTGGAAGTCCGGGACAAAATTTTCACAAATTTCAAAAGCCCCTGTCTTCTGGCCTTCTATCCTGTAAGGATTTATAGAATTGACAAGAGTAATAGGATATTTTGAAGAGATCTCTTTTACCACATTTAATGCATCGTCAAAATTGCCGTCGACGGCAAGAACTTTCGCGCCGTGCATCAACGCCTGTGTAAGTTTTCCCAGCGCTATTTTACCGGCAGGCAGGATAACGACACATTTCATCCCGGCTCTTGAGGCATAAGCCGCCGCCGACGCGGAAGTATT
>MFGS01000111.1:6992-7431 GCA_001778355.1 Candidatus Firestonebacteria bacterium RIFOXYA2_FULL_40_8 | reverse complement strand
AACCCGTCGGATTCATCCCTTCAAATTTAAGATAAAGCTCTACGTCTTTACTGATTTTCTTTTCCAGATTGAACGCGCGGATAAGCGGCGTGTTGCCTTCATGAAGAGATATTACCGGCGTTTTTTTAGAAACCGGCAGATATTTTCTCCAGGTTTCGATAAGCCCTTTGTAAACTTTAAGCTCGTTCATTATTCGCCCTTTTCCATACGAAGTGCCAGCGTCTTTTCTTTAACCGCCGGAAGACGATCTATCTCAACCAGGGCCTTTCTCATCTCTTTCTCATTCGCTTCATGCGTAGTAATTATTACAGGCACTTTGCTGCCCGAGTGCTGCTCTTTCTGGTCCACGGAAGATATGCTTATACCATACTTTGCAAGGATCCCCGCTATTTTCGAGAAAACACCGGGTTTATCCAGAACTATAAAACGCAGGAAATAT
>MFGS01000111.1:1783-6872 GCA_001778355.1 Candidatus Firestonebacteria bacterium RIFOXYA2_FULL_40_8 | reverse complement strand
CTTACTACTGCGGACGCAGCGGATGCCCCGCCGGCGCCCTGACCGTAAAACATTACAGGCCCTACCGCGTCTCCGATAAAGTAAATACCGTTATAAACATCGTCAACCGCAGCCAACTGATGCTCGCAAGAGATAAGCGCGGGATGCACCCGCACATCGAGTTCGCCCTCTCCTGCCTTGGCGATCGCAAGAAGCTTTATAACATACCCGAGCTCTCTCGCATTAAGCATATCTTTCCGGGTAATACGGGAAATACCTTCCACATATACATCGTTTAGGTCGACCGCCGTATCAAACGCAATCGAGGAAAGTATCGCAAGTTTATTCGCCGCATCTTTACCTTCGAGATCCGTGGTGGGATCTGCTTCGGCGTAACCTTTTTTCTGCGCGTCTTTCAACACCTCTGCAAAATCTTTTTTATCTTCCAGCATCCTGGTAAGAATATAATTTGTCGTGCCGTTTACAATACCATATATGGACTTAATATTATTTGCAGCTAACCCGTCATGCAGAGCCTGGATGACAGGTATCCCTGCGCCGACCGAAGCTTCTATATAAACATCCACCCCGTTCTTCTTGGCCGTTTCCATTATTTCTTCCCAGTACTTAGCCAGTACCGCTTTATTGGCCGTCACAACGTGTTTGCCGTTGTTTAAAGCGTCTATTATGAACTTATGGGCAGGCTCAACACCCCCGATCAATTCTACAACAATATCTATCTCAGGGTCGTTGATCACTTTGTAGGCATCGGTTGTAAGCATTTTTTTATCAATTTTAATACCACGGTTGGTCGTAATATCTTTATCTGCAATTCTGGTAACTATTATTTTTCCGCCTGCCCGCCTGCTTACTTTGGCATTGTTTTCGTTAATTATCCTGACAACCGAAGCACCGACCGTTCCAAAACCGATGATTCCTACCTTAATATCATTTTGCATGGCATTTCCCCTTTAAAAAAAGATTCCACAGATTACAGAACTACTGGATTGCACTGATACAAGCAAAGACAGTATTTTATGCTGAAAAAGCAATTAAAAATAACTATTATATTTTACCAGAAATCAGGGATGTTTTAAAGCGGCAAATAAGATTTGTTTTACTGGCGTTTTATCAAAAAGATGTAAGTTATTTCCTTACAACATCTATATCATCTAAATATGCATAGGTGGTGGCGTTTGAGGTGTCTTTCAGCACGATAGAGACCCTGTCAACTGTGTATCTGGCTTGTCCGGATATCGCATAAGGAATTCCCATAGCTGTTCCGGAAGAATTATAAACACTGTAAGCAACACTGCCTGCTTCACTATCATAAACCATTTCCACATAATAGAAGTTACCTTGTGCAGGGGCCCCAAATCCGGACAGAGTTGATCCCGTCCCGGAAGGAGTTTTCCTGTAGAAATTATTGTTATATATCCCTATTTCCGGTCCATTATTTGCTGAGTCTTTCAGAGCAACCATGAAACTGTTTTGAGTGATACTCGATACGTTTATTGCAGCCTTGACCCTTGCACCTTTCGTACCATTTATGCCGCTGTATGTTAACTCGGAAAAATCATTAAGATTAGTTCCGCAAGTAAACTTTACGCTTTGAGAAGCACTTAAAAAACCTCCGGCATCTGTATTTACCGTCGGCAAAATACTTGCGGTGCCGAATTTATTTGTTGACCAGGGTGTGGGAGGCTCCTGTCCTGCCGCGTATGGGCTAAAAGCACAAGGAAACGTGTTAGAAGGACGCCCGTCTGTAAGGTTAAAATCCATGGTTTTTGTTTCGTTGTCGGCCAAAGTAACATTCTCCGAAACTTCCTGATACCAGGGAGCTGAGGCCACCAAAATTATATTTCCTGCAGGAAGATTTGAAATAAAGTAATGACCTGTACCATCCGAAGTTGTTTTATTGCTTGTGTTCAGAAGCAAAACGGTTGCCCCGGTCACACCAATGCCGTTGTATTTTACATACCCTTCAGCACTACCGTGTCCTTGAGCATTATACTGGGGGTCCAGAGGATTACTTCTTTCCAGATTATCCTGACCGCAGCCGGTAAGAGCAGCCGATAAAACTATCAATCCCAGTATATATTTTTTTCTCATATTTTTTCCCTCTGCAAGAATTATACTATAATATAAGGAAATTTAATACAATTTTCTGTTATTTTGTGGCATTTAAAAAACCAGTAAAAGATATTATTTAGCGAGGGCTTTTACTTCATCAAAATAACAGGCAAAAACACCGCTGGTATTGTACAGGGCAATTGAAACTTTATTAAAACTGTTATGAGCGCTGGTATTCCAGATAGGCTGGAGTGAACTCTTCCAGACATTTGACCCGCTGTAATTATCTATACTGAATTCGACGGTATTGGCATCATTATCGGCGACGATAGTGAAAGAATAATAAGTACTCGCTGTCAAAGCAGAGGTGCAGATAGCATAAGCAGGACTTGCCGGAGTCCGTCTATAGACACCCCAGCTTCCTCCCGGATTGTAGAAACCGAGTTCGATAACCCCGGTTCCTGCCGTATCTGTCAGCTTAAGAAAACAAGAACTGTCCTGACCGCTTATTTTCATAGCAACTTTTGTTTTTATTCCGCTGCCGGTTGATATAAGTTTGGAATCAAGAAAGTAATTTTGTCCGGAACCCGTAGAAATTTGACAGCCGTTGGAACCGCTTACACCTACCCCGCTGTTGACATTGAACGGGCCGACGTAACCGGCCTGCCAGGTTGGAGTTGCAGGAGCTCCGGTATAGCCGTTAAAATCTTCAAAGAGCACCGGATTTTCATTCATAACTACAGCATACCCGCTTCTTTGCTCTCCTGAATTTAATTTTGTTATAACAAGAGCTCCGCCGGTCTGCCGGAGGAAAGAAGCTGAGGCTGCCAAAGTATAATCTCTGCCTGCGGGAACACCACGGATACTGAAGTCACCTGTCCCGTTTGTCTGAACAATAGAACCTGAGAAAGAGGGCGTTAAAGCCACAGTCGCATTAGAAAGCCCTATTCCACCAAGCGTTACTCTTCCGGATACTACGCCGCTATCCTCACTGCTATAATCAGGATCCAGAGGATTGCTCCTCTGCAGATTCTCAGGGCCGCAACCCGAAATAAAAAAACACAAAAAAGTCAACATCAATGCTTTTTTCATCTTTCCGTCACCTTGAACTCGTCAACATTTATACTGAGTGGTATCTGAGCCGGGGACTGTGTATCCATTATAATGCGGGCTCTGGAAAGCATCGCCGTTCCGGAATTATTTAAAACCGCGGTTCGCCGGATTATAATGCTTTTCGTAACGGCATCTTTGACTGTGAATACAGCCTTGTTCTCCTGACCGTCAGCCTCAAGTTCAAGCAGCCAGAAAACCACTGTTCCCACGCCCTGCGTTCCGAGTGATTGGGTCGTATCATCTTTTGTGCCTTCAGCCTTAGTCTGATACTGCATGCCGATATTTAGAGTATTGGTAAATCCTATCCCTGCAATCTCCTCGTTCGTATTTGTGCAGAGGGCTAATCTAAAGCAATAAGTACCCATATTGCTTTGTACTTTTGCGGAAACCTTATACGAAGAGTTATCCGTGATCAACCGGTAAGCATATGCCGCCCCGCCGGCGTCCGATTTGGATAGGTTAAGATCATAAGAGCCTAAAGTGCCGCCGGCCATCACATTGGCCCCGCCTGAACCTGAGATAGATACAAACCAGGGCGCAGTCGGCTGAACGGCAGGCGTGTACGTTTCAAAACTGTCTTCTATTATAGGAGGTTTCGGTGTCAAAACCCTCTCATCATAAACCGTACTGTTCGTGGCCGTAAAAGTATCCTGTATGCCGGAATGGAAAGCAGCCGTGACACTTCTTGTAAGATTTTGCCCCATTGGAATGTCACTGATAAGAAAATCCCCTGTATCATTTGTGTACGCCTGTTTGTTAAAATTATTGCCTGAAAGGGTCACTTTAGCATTGACAAGAAATGTATTACCGTCGGTGCTTCTTACTTTACCGGTGTAAGTAGCAGTACCCAGCGAACTGCCGTTATATTGCGGATCCAGGGGATTACTTCTCGTAAGGTTTTCCTGACCGCAGCCAAGCAGAACAAAAGCTATTACTATACAACCTATTAAATGTAGTTTTTTCATATATTTCCTGATTGAAACCATTTCGCGCTAAACTTTTATTTCTTAATAATTTCTATTTCGTCAATATAAGTATTAATGGTAGTTCCCGAAGAGTAGTTGGAATTCTTAATGTAGAATTTATCTATACTCCCATAGGTACCGCTAAAAGTGAGAGTCCCTGAATCCATCATCTTTATGGTTTTATTCTGGTTCCAGAGTTCAAACCTTGCAGTCCTGTCCTCATAATTCACCTCAAAATACAGATAGTACCACTCATTACATGCAGGAAAAGGAGATACAAAAGGTGTACCGGTGAATCCCGAAGGAAGCAGATATTTCACATAATCCGCTGCCGAGCCGTCGAAACCAAACTCCGTGGTTTGACTGCTCATATTAGTCACTCCTATTTTCATATTGCTTATTAAGCTAAACTGATCTGTCTTTATTTTTGCTGAAACCCGGACTCCTGTTGTATTAAGCCCGTAAAGTTCGAGCTTTGAGTATTGATTTGCGAGACTACCGCTGTCAAACATGCAGGATTTAATTCCGGCAGAGGATGTACTAGAGTCAACAAACACTGTTCCTCCTGAGGAGATATTACTCCAGGGTGAGCCCGGACTGGTCGCACTTGTATAATTTTCAAAACCTTCAGGGCCGCAGGGCGCATGGTAATTAGGAGTCATATTCGGCGGATTAAAGTTAACGTTAATAGTGGAACCTGCTATCACGGCTTGCTGCGTAGAACTTATAGGATTAAACCAGGGCGCTTGCGCTAAAACAGTATACGTTCCGGGGGCAATTGAAAGCATATATGTACCGTCCGAATTTGTTGTGGCTGTTTTCGTAGCCGGCGTAGTAAAAACAGTAACTCCGGACATAGGCTGACCGTTTAAAAAGAAAGACCCGACAACAACCCCATTACCGCCAAACTGCGGATCCAGCGGGTTGCTTCTCTGAAGATTCTCCTGGCCACAACCAAC
>MFGS01000111.1:0-1759 GCA_001778355.1 Candidatus Firestonebacteria bacterium RIFOXYA2_FULL_40_8 | reverse complement strand
TGCAAGAATTAGTTTTCGCATATTAACATCTCCTGATCATTTCTTACTGTCAACTCTTTTGTATATTTCTTGTATAATAACATAAATTCCGGTTTTTTTAAACTTTTTTATGCCTTTTAATTATTTCAAGTGTCACAAAATATGAAACAACGGCAAATACGGCCGATATTATTATATTTCCAAGCATATAAGCGTAGAATGCAGGACCGATGGCCTTAAAAATCCTGCCGCTTTTTAGTTCTTCAAGTATAAAATCCCTTTCAGCGCCTATTAAGGTCCCGCCTAATATTGCTGAAAGTGTCCAGAAAAAAGGTGTGGTCAAAGGGTTCATTATCAAACTTCCTGCAACAGCCGCGGCTTTATTAATCCTAAAAATTACCGCTAAAATATAGGCAAGCACCAAACCCAGACCAAAAGTCGGGAAAATCCCGAGAAACACACCTATAGCAACTCCGGCGGCAACTCTTGGCGGCGAATCATTTGCCCGCACAATCCGGAGATATATAAACCTGATAATTCTTTTCATCTCAGGCTTCTTACATCTTAATTTTAGCATTTTTTCCTGTTTTTAATGTTAAATAACTCACTAAATTCGTGTGTTTTTTCCTTAGTAATTCTAACAGTAAAGCCCGAAAAACACAAGTGTTTTCGGGAAATTCTAAATCCGAAACTCGTCCGCCCGGAGCGAGATCTCGCCGTAGGCGGAAAATTCGAAGAAAAACAAACATAAATAAAAGAGCCGAACTCTAAATCAGAGTCCAGCTCTTCAATACAGTAAACTTAATTAGAAAACGCCAGATATCCGAGTACTATCAGGTTTACACCAGGAATTATCATTAGAATACCCATCCAGCTTTCCTTTCCTCTTGCTTCGGCGACTCCTATTGCTAAAACTATACCAGCAACAATATTTATTATCGGGATAAAGCAGAGTATTGCCCACCAAACCGGTTTTTTTGCAATATTTGCTACTAAAAATATATTTGCAACCGGGATCCAGGCCAGCCAGGCATTTTCGGTATTTGTTTTCTTAGCAATTGTTTGAAGACAAATTGCCATGAACACATAAACCGCGATACCAAGAAAAAGAAAAAAAACAAAAAACGCCCCCATCATTGCCATCATCCCCCCCGCCATTTCCGGGGTTATTACTCCTTCCATTCCGTTCATCTTTCCTCCTTTGAAACTGAAATTTTGCAATTAAACCTATTTTACCGGATTCCACCATTTACAATAACACTTCATAAAAGATGGTAGTTTTTTGTTTCACAGGAAGCAACCATACTTTCGCCAAGTCCTTTTAAGTGCTCCCACTCTCTCCTGATTTTTTTTGCCTCTTCATCGGTTATTCTCTTATCTTTAACAGACTCCGAAGTTACGTCCAATACATCCGAAAACTCCCTGATTATTTTCTGCATATCCTGAAGAATGTTATCCCTTTTGCTTGTTTTGGGATTTTTAATGAAAAATCCGCCGCCGCATTCACACACCCACTGAATTATCTCAGGACTATCAGTTTTTTCATAAAGAATTTTGATCCTATCAAGAGGATTTATAGTTCCCGAACTAAATTCGTCCTCTTCGGTCACCGGAGGCTGGCACCATTTGTAGAGCAACGATGATGAAAGTTTCAGGTCTGACGAAATTTGTTTTATACCCTTGCTGTCTATAGCTTTTCTTAAAACTTCCCAGGAATTTTCCATTTTTTGCCTCCGTTAACTACCTAATAGTATAATAAATGAAAGCAGTATGCAATTAT
>MFGS01000110.1 GCA_001778355.1 Candidatus Firestonebacteria bacterium RIFOXYA2_FULL_40_8 | reverse complement strand
CTTGATAAAAAGATGGTCTCCCTGGTCTATGCGGCAAAAGCTCTCCTTAATAAAGATGAATACTGCATGGATTATATTACGGCGGCCAGAGAAGAAAAACTTTCCTGAAGAGAGCAAGAAGCATTTGGAGTAAAAAATGAAACCTGCGGAAAACTCTTTGCGAAGCAAACTGAGTAAAGCAGAAAAATTCCTAAACGGTTTAAGTGATTACGAAAAAACCACCGGTTATTCCTATACTGCTGCTTATTTTAATCTTAAAAGAATGAAGCATCTTCTTGCTTTGTTAAAAAACCCTCATTTGAAAATACCTTCTATACATGTCACCGGCACAAAAGGTAAAGGTTCTACTTCAAATTATATTGCAAGGATCTTAACTTCTTCCGGACTTAAAACGGGATTATATACCTCTCCGCATATCCTGACGTTCAGAGAGAGGATACGGATAAATAATAAAATGATAACATGGCGCGAACTTGATATTTTAACTGACAAACTTATACCTGCGGTTGAGAAGCTTTCTAAAAAAACGAAATACGGCACGCCTACTTTTTTTGAGGTCTATACGGCAATGGGATTCTTGTATTTTTTTGAAAAAAAAGTTGATGTGATGGTACTGGAAGTGGGGATGGGAGGACGTTTGGACGCTACCAATGTCATTACCCCGTTAGTTTCGGTTATTACTCCCGTGAGCCTGGATCATGTTAAGGAACTGGGGAATACTCTGGCAAAGATCGCGGGAGAAAAAGCAGGAATAATAAAGACAGGGGTTCCCGTTGTCTCCGCCCCTCAAGCAAGTGAAGTACTCCGCGTTCTTCAAAGCAGGGCAAAAGAATCCAAAGCAATATTTAAAGTAGAAGGCAGGGATTTTACGCATAAAGTGACGGCGCTTAAGCAAAACGGTATGATCTTTGATGTTAACGGACTCAAAATGTCTTTTACGGCAGTGAAAACCGGAATGCCCGGCTCACATCAGGCGCTTAATGCTTCGGTTGCAATTGCTGCAGTTGAACTTGCGGCGCCCCGGCTCGGGCTTAGTAGAGCGCTGCTTACGAAAGTTGTTCCCAAAGCTATTAATAAAGTTCTTCTTACCGGCAGAGTCCAAGTTCTTTCAAAGAACCCGTTTATTATTGCCGATGCGGCTCATAATGCAGCTTCTGCAAAAGTTCTACTTGCCTCCTTGAAAATATTTAAATACAACCGGCTTATTATGGTTCTTGGCATGTCGGCTAATAAGGATTGCAGGGGCTTTTTAAGGGTCTTTGAAAAGAACACCGACTTGGCTGTTTACGTTCGCTCTTCAAATTACAGGTCCGCTGAACCAAAGGAGCTTAACCGGGTATCTAATATAAAGAAGGGCCTGGTATTTGAGAGTGTTCCTGAAGGCATAGCTTATGCTTTAAAAACTGCTAAAAAAGGTGATTTGGTATGCATTTCCGGTTCTTTCTATGTTCTTCATGATGCGTTTAAATATTTAAGGATAAAAAGCTAAATTACCCCCAACCGTACCTTCCCGTTGGAGCAGAAAATAGATAAGATGTGGATAAAGAGTATCAAAGCAGGGGGAAGTTGAGTAAATGTTTAAATATTTGACCATAATTCATTTGCGAAATCCACCTGGGCGGATGAACTGAGGTAAGGAAAAAATGAAAATAATAATAGATGCATATAACGTCATGCGTTCCACTGCCTTTGCGGATGATTTTGATTTTAAAGTGCTGAAGAACCAACGGGAAAGATTTCTTCAGCTCTTATCCGGATATGCGGACAGAGTAAAGCACCGGGTAATTGCGGTGTTTGACGGCGCAGGTACCGGTGAGATCCTTTCTAATTCGGAAAGCTTTGGGAGAATAGAGGTTGTTTATTCCTCGGGGGGCGAATCCGCGGATGATATTATAAAAAAAATGGCAGCAGAGGCCGCCAATCCTAAAGATATTCTGGTGGTTTCCTCCGATAAGGAAATAATGTATTATGTTAAACAATGCGGGGCCGGTGTCGTTCCCGCCGGTGAATTATATTCCAGAATAAGGGAAAAAAGTGTCCCCCTGGAAAAGGGTTTGATAGATCCCGGGTATATTGAAAAATACGTTAAAGGCTATGAAGGAGAGGAAAAAAACGGGCAGGGAAGACGGAATAAAAAAAGAAAAGCAAAATCATGGTAAAATGTGATAGAATAATAAACGTAGAATAACAGTTTTCCGGAGGTTTTATGATCAAAAAAACAGGTTTAGTTCTTCTTCTGGTTTTTGTACTGCTCCTGTCGGGAGAGCGGTTGTTTGCTCAGGCCGCCGCACCGGCTATTCCCGAGGATCAGTTGAAAAAGCTTTCTTCTATCACGGGAATGTCCTCTTCCCAGATAAATACATATGCTTTAAGCGCGGATCAGTTTATGAATGTTTACGCCGCGGCTGTCATTTCAGGAAATAGCTTTCAGGTGGTTTATGATAACAGCGATAAAGGTCTGGCTATCCCGAAATACTTTAAAAAATACAATGTGACCCTGTTTACGCAGACAAAGGTAACAGAGAAGTTCAATAAAATGAAAGAACAGGTGGGGAAGGGGCAGGCCGCAGCAGCGGCTGCTGCTGATTCTTACGCCGGTATAGATAAAAGAGCGGTGGCAGATGTTATAGCGAGAAAAACCGGGATTTCCAGCGGCACCATTCAGAATTATGGTTTCGGCGCGGGTATACCGGTCGGAGATATTCTGGCCTGCTGTGTTATTGCTTCAAAATCAGGTAACAGTTTGTCAAATGTAGTTGAAAAGAGAAAACAAGGCGGAGATATGCCGAGCGTGTATAAAAGTCTGGCTATTTCGGCTGTGAAGCAGACTGAAATAGCCGGGCTTATTAACTCCTACAGCGAAGAAGTGAACGCAGCGGGTAAGTCCGGAGGTACCGGAGCGGCTGTGACAATAAGTGAAGCTATGACCGCGGATGCAAAAAAGATCGCAAGTGCAATTGGAGTTTCTGAGCAGAGTATTCTTGATGCCATGGGTAAAGGCGACAGCACTGCAGACATAATCAGAGCCATCGCAGTTTCTAAAAAAATTGGCGGCAGTTACATGTCGGTACTGGAAGTAAAAAGAGCGGGAGGATGGGTAAAGGTTAACACCTATTACGGGGTAGGCAATGCCCAGGCGCAGATAGATATTAATAAAGTAATTACAGTGATTAATGATAAAATAAAACCTCCGCCTCCACCAATTGAAAAAAGAGAACAGTCGCTTCCGGGACAACCATAGGAGAATTAATTTATAATTAAAAGGAGATTTTAGATGGCAGAAGGAAAAAACGGCAGTATCTGGTTTTACATAGTAATTCTTATAGTAGGAGCGGTTATTGGCTCGGTCATTGGCGGCTTAATAGGCCAGATAGGCCCCAAGGAAGGCTGGGTTCATGACATACTTGTTCAAGGGGTTAACATGGGACTGGAGCCTGCCAAGATGGGTCTGGATTTTTTTACACTCACTTTTGGTTTTACTTTTAAGCTTACATTAAGCAGTGTTCTAGGTATTGTAATAGCGGGATTGATCCTGAAAAAAGTTTAAGTAAAACAATAAAAAAGGCGCGCAGCTTGTAAAGCAGCGCGCCTTTTGCTTTTGGAAGTTACTCTTCAACCACGGTTTCAGCGATGAATTTATCCGAATAATCCTTTATTGAGCTTTTCTTTCTCAGGTCATCCATAAAGTTAGTGAAAGCTGACTGCTGTTTTCTGTTCAAGAGTTCCGTTTTGACCGTTTCCTTTTCTTTTTCAAGTTTTTTCATATCAGGTTCTTTCATCTCGGTAAGTTCCAGTACATAAGCACCCGAGATGTTTTTCGGTATACAGCCCGTCTCCCCTTTGGCACGTAAAGTTCTGACTGCTTTCAGGAATTCCGGGACATCTTCTACGCCTTTGATTGTTTTGTCGTTCATAGTAAAAAAGCCGGTGTCTTTAATACCGTATTTTGCGCAGGCTTTATCAAAAGTGCTCTTGCCTTCTTTGATGGATTTATAGAGATTCTCTGCTTCGGTTTCCGCCATAGGCGCGGCCTTTTCTTTTTTAATACTATCTTCTATCTGCCACCTGACAGAGGTAAGAGGTTTATAACTTTCCGGTACCAGACCTGTCAGCTTAATAACATAGAAACCTTTTTTTGTTTCCACCGGATCTGAAGTTTCTCCCGGTTTAAGTTTAAAGACCGCGGTTTTAACCGCGTCCTGTTCGTCCGCATCAATATCTTTGGGGTTCAAAAACTCTGAACGGGTGAAGGAACCTTCTTTTACCGCGAAACCTCCGGTTTTTGCTCCTCCGGTGAAGTCATTCTTCAGGTTTTTAAGTATTTCAGGAGCGCCGGCCTTGTTTTTTGCGTCCAACGAGGACTTAATTAAAATATGCCGTGCTTTTACTTCATCGCCTTTTTTCTCTTCGAGCTTTATTATATGCCAGCCGAACTGGGTTTTAACCGGTTCTTTGGTGTATTCCCCTGCAGTTAAAGAGAAAGCAGCTTTTTCAAATTCAGGGACCATCATACCTTTTTTAAAGAAGCCCAGGTCTCCGCCGTTATTTTTTGAACCCGGATCTTCGGAGTACTCTTTTGCCAGAATGTCAAAACCGGTTCCCGCCGCCAGTTTTTTGATGACCATTAGAGCTTTTTCTTTTGTCAGGTCCTGCATGACATATTGAACTTTAAACTGTTCGGGGTAACTGAATTCTGCTTTTTTATCATTATAATATTTTAAGACTTCTTCATCCGGGATTTTGAACTGCTTTGCGAAAGCGGCAGGGTCTATTTTAATAAAACGCACTCTTTTTTGATCGTATTTCAGAGAAAACTCTTCTTTAAGTTCATTGTCGCTGACTTTTGACGTGTCGCGGATCATCTGCTGAACTTTTATCAAATTCTGGTTATTGGTGAAATCTTCAATTAATTGTTCTTCCGTGATCTTATTCATCTTGAGTACGTACTTAAGATAGTTAGGGTTATATTTTCCTTCGACCGAATAAGTACTTCTGATTATTTCTTTTACTTCGGCTTCGGAGGTGGTGATGCCGTTTTTATTGACATAATCCAGAAGCAGCCGCTGATTGATTAAATTCTGCGCGGCGCCTTTTTTAATCTCTTTTTTGTACATGTCCGGTACATCTTCACCCTTGAAAAATCTTTCCTGATATTGGTCCAGAGTCCTTTTAACTACTCTTTCGAACTCCTCTCTTTTTATTGCTTTTCCGTTTACTAGGGCAACTGTATCCGGATCCTGTCTGAAGCAGCCGCCGCCGATACCCGCAGCGACCAAACTTACAACAAAAGCTATGGCAACTGTGTAGTAAACATATCTCGTATACTTCTTATTTCTTAAAATATCCATACTCATAATATATTCCCCCTTAAAAAGTAATATTATATAAAGCTAAAACAACAGAATAATAATATCACCAAATCGGGAAATATTCAATATAATATTTGACAAAGCGTCTTTTCTGTGTTAATAATCATATATATAATATATAAAAAGAGATGTTGCCGGGGGTGTAAGTTCATGGATGTGGGTGAAATACTGCTTAAAAAACATATTGATGATAACATGCTTACTTTCATCAAGAATCATATTAATAACTTCGAAAAACTTGATATTGTAAGATTTTTTGGTTTAAATTCCTCTTCCCGCGTAGATGTGGAAACCCTCACCGAAGTTACAAATAATAAAAAAGAAGAGATAACTAAAGCTATTAAAGAGCTCGTAAAAGCGCACATTATTGAAGAAGTAAACGTTGAAGATAAAAAACTCTATGAACTCTCTCAGAATAAAAACACCTTGGAGCTGGTTAAACGGTTCATCTCCTATTATAGTAAAAATTCTATTCGTATGTTGATAATCGGTTATTTATTGAATAAAAGTATAGAAACGAAAAAATGACCATAGGTTCAGGTGCAATGTGAAAAATGAAACAAACAGGGTTAAAACAGGCATAAAAGGTCTGGACGAAATGCTTGGCGGCGGGCCGTATGAAGGGAGCAGTCTTCTCCTGAAAGGCGCGCCCGGAACGGGAAAAACAACGCTGGGTTTGCAGTTCATCTATAATGGTATTACTAAGTTTAATGAAGGCGGTCTGATCGTTACCTTTGAGGAATTCCCTCAAAAACTTTACCGGGACGCGTTAAGCCTGGGGTGGGATCTGAAGGCCCTGGAGGATCAAAACAAGTTAAAAGTTATTTTTACAAGTCCCGAGATTTTCCTGAACGATTTGAAGAACGGTGCTTTTATTACTAAACTTGTCGCGAAGATGAATGTCAGAAGAGTTCTTGTGGATACGGTGAGTTATTTCCAGGGATTATCCAAAGAAGCGTTTGAATTAAGAAAGTTATTTACTAAGGTTATCTACGGTCTCGAGAAAGAAAATATTACTTCTATCTTTGTGGAAGAATCCTGCGACAGCGGTCTTGATGCTGTCAGCGTGACCCATGATTTTTCTTACGTCGTGGATATCGTAGTTTCCCTCAGATTTGTAGAAGTTGAGGGTTCGATAAAAAAAGCTATACTCGTTATGAAGACCCGGGGCAGCGAGCATGACGAGAAGATAAGAGAGTTTACAATTAATAAAAGGGGTATTGATATCAAAAATAAGTTTGAAAGTGTCGAGGGTATCCTGAGCGGAAATACAAGGAAAGTTATCTCCGAAAGATTGGAAAATTTCTTTGTGAAAAAATTAAAGTGACAGAAAAATAATTATTTTTCTGTCATCCTCGAGTGTTCTTGTCGAGGATTCGGGTTCTGTAAAAAGACAAAAAATATAAGGCGGTTGATAGCCGCCTTTTTTATTGAAAGTAAACGGATTATCAGATATGAGGTATGCATGAATATTGAAAAAAGTACATTCTGCGGATATCATTAGAGAAAATCCAACAAAAAACAATTAGTATTGGTGTCCTTGGACTGTTTGGACTTTACTTGGAAAACTGTTTTTCATGAAAAAATGGCAAGTGTTAAAAATATATAAGGGTTAAGACGGAATTTTGGCGTCCCCAACGGGACTCGAACCCGTCCGACCACCTTGAAAGGGTGGTGACCTAACCAACTAGTCTATGGGGACACATTAGTTGCGGTAAAGGGTGATTATACTATAAAAAGCATGTTTGTTCAAGCTTAAAAGATTGAAGTTTTCCCATTTTCTGTTCCGCTTCACTCGAATAATTCAGCCCTGGAATTGTGAAACTCAACTAAAAGCTCCCTCGTTCCGGTATTGTCTTTTTAATGAGTAGGGTAAAAAATTATTGAAGAAAGTTCAAGAAAAGCTTAGAATAGTAGGTGAGTTTATGTATGAAGGTTTGAGAGTAGAATTAGAGGGGGCTTTTGTAATGGGAAAAAAAGTATTGGCGGTTTTACTTGCGGTAGTAATGCTGGTCGGGTGTAACAGCAATGCTGCGCTTAAACGGAAAAGCAGGGCTTTTAAGAACTCAGGTGTTATCAGGAGAACAATTGAAATATATCCCGACGGAAAACCGAGAGAAGTCGGTTTTTATAAGGCTGATAAGCAGATAACTAAAGTTATCTATGATGAAAGCGGCGCCATGACGACCACCGGTGCCGTGCCTAACGGAATTGTCGGCGAGTTTTATGATGAAGGGGTGCTTTTAGCCGAATGGAGCTTTAAAGAAGGCGTGCTGGACGGGGTTTCCAGGACCTATTACAGAAGCGGTCAAATATGGGAAGAAAGAAGCTGGAAAGAGGATAAAGAGAACGGCTTGTACCGCGTGTATTTTGGAAATGGAAAACTTAGAGTGGAAGGTATCTGCAAGGATGAAAAACTGGACGGGCGTCAGAGAGTCTATTCTGAAATGGGAAAGCT
>MFGS01000109.1:612-8684 GCA_001778355.1 Candidatus Firestonebacteria bacterium RIFOXYA2_FULL_40_8 | reverse complement strand
CGCTTATTGATAAAATCCATATAGTCTATCCGGTCGTATTTTTTTGCAGATTTATCCTTCTTCGGGTCAGCAGAAAATATACCGTCTACTTTTGTGCCTTTCATTACAACTTCCGCGCCAACTTCAATAGCCCGGAGAGCCGCGGCAGTATCCGTTGTAAAGTAGGGGTTCCCGGTTCCGGCTGCGAATATAACAATACGGCCTTTTTCCAGGTGTCTTATTGCCCTGCGCCTGATATAGGGTTCTGCCAGTTTTTCCATTTCAATAGCTGTAACAACTCTTGTAAAAACACCTACTTTCTCAAGAGCATCCTGAAGCGCCAAACCATTTATAACAGTAGCAAGCATGCCCATATAGTCCGCGTTTACCCTGTCCATATCGCGCGCAAAACTGCCGCGGAATATATTACCGCCTCCAAGAACTATCGCTATTTCGGCATTCAAAGTTTCTTTTGCTTTTTTTATTTCAAGCGCCAGATTCTTCAGAGAAGTCGGATTTATTCCAAATTCATTTTCATCCGACAACGCCTCACCGCCGAGTTTCAGCATTACTCTTTTGTATTTCGGACGAATCTTCTCCATTTTTTTATTCTCCAATTTTAAATCTCGCAAACCTTTTTATGGTTATATTCTCACCAATCTTGCCGATTTTCAAAGCTACAAGGTCTTTTACCTGAATTTTATCATCCTTGATATAAGTCTGATCGACAAGGCAGAAATCCTTATAGAATTTTTCCAGTTTACCTTCAACTATCTTATCAATTATATTTGCAGGCTTCCCTGATTTAGCAACTTCTTCCCTGTATATAGCTCTTTCCTTTTCAAGTAATTCAGCCGGAACGTCTTCTCTTTTTACGTAAAGAGGGTTCATCGCGGCAATCTGCATGGCTATATCCTTGGCAAGCTCTTTAAAGTCATCCGTTTTTGCGACAAAATCTGTTTCACAATTAACTTCTACCATTGCTCCCACCGTACCTTCCATGTGCAGGTAAGCATACACGACACCTGATTTCACGGTCTTTGCGGCTCTTTTTTGCGCGGAAGCCATTCCTTTTTTCCTTAAATATTCAACAGCCTTTTCCATATCCCCGCTTGACGCTTCTAATGCTTCTTTGCAGGACATCATACCTGCTCCTGTTTTTTCTCTTAATTCCGCGACTGTCTTAGCACTAATCATTATTTAGGACCCCCTTCTTTCACAGGTTTCTTTTTCATAACCGGTTTTTTTTCTGCATCAACTTCTTCAAGCTTGCTTATAACTTTTTCAAGCTCTTCGTCTATTTCAGCTGTCAGACCTTCTACTTCAACATCAACCGTTTCCGGGATTGTTATAGCTTCTGATTCAACAATCTTTATTTGGTCACCTACCGTGCTATCTTCCAGCGCGGCGGGTATTTCTTCAATAGTTTCAACTTCAGCTATTGTATCTTTCTTTTCATCAATCATAGCCGTTTCGGTCTTGCCTTTTTTTCCTTCAAATACCGACTCTGCAATAAGATTTGTAATAAGCTTTATGGATCTGATGGCATCATCGTTACCCGGAATCACATATTCCACTTCATCCGGATCAGCATTCGTATCCGCAACACCTACAACAGGTATTTCAAGTTTAGTCGCTTCAAGTATTGCCGTGTGTTCTTTCTTGGTGTCAATAACGAACAAAGCCGCAGGGAGTTTATCCATATGTCTTATACCGCCCAGAACTTTATTGAGCTTCCCCATTTCTTTTTCCAACTGCATTACTTCATGCCTCGGAAGTTTATCGAATACTTCAACTTTCATTTTTTCAATATCTTCCAGACGCTTGATTGATTTTTTTATTGTTTTAAAATTGGTGAGCATACCGCCGAGCCATCTGAAGGATATATAATGCATTCCGGCTCTTTTAGCTTCTTCGGTGATTATTTCCTGCGCCTGGCTTTTGGTGCCTACAAAAAGCACCGCGCCTCCTGCTTCAGATACGCTACGAATAAAATCACAGGCCTCTTTTAGTTTTTTAACGGTTTTCTGCAGGTCAATTATATAAATCCCGTTCCTCTTCCCGTAAATGAATTTCTCCATTTTGGGGTTCCATCTTTTGGTTTGGTGTCCGAAGTGAACTCCTGATTCCAAGAGCTGCTTAATAGAAATTACCGGCATGATGCGTGTTCCTCCTTCTGGTTTTTACATTCGCTTTCGTCTTCCTTCGGCGGGCCCGCGTACACGGGACCCCCGCTTCCGTCGGAAAGCGTGTAAGATTTTTAAGTTCAAGTATTATACCTCTTTTTAAAGGTTTTTTTCAAGTAAATACGCTTTATTATCTAAGAAAATTAGAGTTTTTTCGTATTTTCTACACTAATTCTGCCATTCGCCGGCCTAAAATTTGTTTACTTAGCATCAACTTTCACTTCAAGCGGGCCCGATACGCCCCTCTCTGCCCCGTTCTTATCTTTTGTTATTACTTTGTAATAATAAGTACTTCCTTTTTTGACATTTATGTCAGCCAGGCTTGTTTCTGTAGTATTTCTTAACTTTTTGTAGCCGCTTTTTACTTTTAAGCTTCTCACTATCTCATAATTCGCTACTTTCCTGCTTGGCACCGCCGACCAAGATATTTTCACCCCATATGACTTTTGTTCCGCTTTTAAATTGGTTACCGGCAGCAATTCTGACAGTGCAACATAAATTTCTGTTTTCGGAGACAAAGCACCATCTTTATTGACAACCCTGAGACAATAAGCATAGGTCTTTTCGTTTATCAAACCTTTATCTGTATAGGATACTGAATCAACAGGAAGCTCAATCGGAGAACCATAGGATTTTTCGCTCATCTCCATTTTAAAAAGCTTATAACCGGCTAAATCCTCAATGCTGCTTTTTTCCCAGGTAAGAATAATTTCTCCGCTGTGCTTTTCCACATTTATATATTCTATTGCAGGAGGAACAGAAGCCGCCGTTTTATATTCAACTTCTTGAATCTGGACGTTACCCGAGGAATCAACACAGGTAAGTCTGAAAAAATAGTTAGTCGCAGGCTTCAGTTCGCGTAAATCAAGATTATGTTTTATTTTTTTCACTTCCAATTTAACGCTTTTGGAATAATCATTTTTATCCTTTCCGTATTCTATCTTCACACTTACAAATTTATCCGCTGTCACAAAAAGCTCTGCTTCTTTATCGGGATTATTATCGTTTTTTTGAAATTCCAAATTTACTATAGAAGGTTTGTTTGTGTCTGTTTTCTTTTCACTGAAAGACGGAGAATACAAAGGATCTCCGACAAAACACATCATCCATTTTGCCGTCGGTGTTGCCAGATAACAAGCTTCGGCAAAATTGTACCCGTCAAGCAAATATTTAAAAAATAAATTTGCCCTGGTATAATTGTCCGCGTATGGTTCAGAAACCGCACCGCCCGTAGCAGTAATTCCTCGTAGTAACGCCTGTGAAACCCAGCACTGGCCTCCTCTTATCCCTATAGCCGAAGCCGAATCAAAATGTATACCAACTGCACCTACCTTCCAGGTAAAAGCATCATTATAATTATTGTAACTGTACCAGCCGAAATACCAGAGCGTATCAGGACAACTTTTATCAGAAACTTCTCCGGGATTCAAATCAATTAGAGTCTCATATCCCTTGCCTTTTACAATATTTCCGGCTTCGATTATGTCCTGATCAGCCGGGTAATAACCGCCGCTCTTTATTCCTCTGGCATCAAAAACCCCTTTACCGTATTTAGTTGTTATAAACTGCTCCCCATAGAGAGCCCGATCAACCAACTCTTTAGCAATATCAGCTGTCGGACCATCAAGCCTGGTTACGAGAAAATTCCTTCCGCCTCCCTGGAAATGAAAACTCTTATTATAATACTGGCTGGGCTCACCCGTATAACCCGACAAACCCAGACCTGCACTTTTTGCCGGAGAAATACTGGAAGAAATGTTTTCATTTGGAAAACAGAGGAAAGCATCAAGAGAATAGTTAGCACCATTTATGGAAAGCATATACGGAGTACCGTAAGTCATTACGATATATTGAATGCCGTTACGCGCTGCTTTTAAGACCGGTTCCAGTATTTGTTTTTTATAATTCGAAATATCCGTTCCATCTGTAACTGAGCATTTTATCCTGCAAATATTGCCTTCCGGGATATTTCTTTTTTTTGCGTAATAAACGCCTACTTCCACGGATTCCTTAACATTTTCATTTACAACCACTAATACTTTACTCCCCTCTCCGGCAAGAAATAGAGCAGGAACAAGCAGCATACCTAAGACAATTTTAAACAACATAAACCCCCGATTGATAATATATAAATTCTTAGTTAATTATACCAACACCATTTCCGGAAATAAACAGCCATTATTCTAAATACAATATCTTTCGAATTTATATAGCAATACCGCCTTAAATTTGTTAACATCGTATATAATTTAAGGAGGATTTACAATGAAAAAACCATCATTATTTGTTCTTGGTGACAGCATTTCAATGCATTACGGACCTTATTTAAGGCAATATCTTGCCGGTATCTTTGATTATGACCGAAAAAGAGATAAGAGTATTTCAAAGAAAGATTTATATAAGCCGGTCGGTGCAAATGGCGGGGACAGTAGCAATGTTCTTTCATATTTAATCGAACAAAAGAAAAAGAAACTGCTTAAATACGATTTCATGCTGTTAAATTGCGGGCTTCATGATATTAAGATCTACAAAAATACTGTTAAAAATCAGATTTCTCTGAGTAACTACAAGAAAAATCTAAAATCCATATTGGCATTGCTTAAGAAAACACTCACAAAGGTAATCTGGGTAAGAATAACGCATGTTGATAACAAAGTTCATAAAGCAAGATGCAAAGATTTCCGCAGGTTCAACAAGGACGTGGAAAAATACAATAAAGCCGCAGATACCATTATGAAAAAGAATAGGATTTCCATGATTGATCTTAACACTTTCACAAAAAACACAGGAAAAAAATACTTTAAAGATCATATTCATTATTTTGATAATATAAGAGCGGTGCAAGCAGCATACATTTCGGGATTTCTGGAAGATGAAGTACGAGGTATGAAATACAAAGTACGAAGTTAGAGATTAGCATGGACAGTCAAAAAATCAGAAAAGCTTTGTTTGCAATTGACAATTTAAAGTAGAGGAGTTAAAGAAAAACAATTTCCAGCAGGCAGGAATATTTTCAGTTTTCAGATAAAATGAAACTTTCAGAGGTGAACGACAGCAGCACGTTGTAATAGCCGGAGTTTATTTTAGTTTTATATTCTTTCAATATATAAGTTTCCGCCATTAACTCTCTCAATCTCAACAATTCTTTTAAAATGCCTTTATTTTTATTTGTTGAAGCAGTAATATCAATAAGTTCAAACGCTCTCTCGTAGCATTTCTCTGTTTCCAAAACATCTGACGTCAGAATCATATTTTTCGCTCTGTTTAATTCATTTGCTATCATTAATATCTGTTTATAAAAAGGATACTTTTCCCATTTTTCAGCTGTCAATGTTTTATGATGAATGAATTTCATGCTATCCACCTATGTACGGCTTGCTTAACTTTTTCTTTTATTGCCGGATCAGATATCTCCATAGATTTATTATTTTGATGCGGTCTGATATTAATCAGCGAGGTATATTCAATAAATTCCTCATCTTTTTTTTCTATGTATAAATTAAAACCCCAGAGATCTTCCTGCGCTGAACCCTCTTCAATCAAATACGCCTCCAAATCAGCATGCATCTCCGCATCAATCGCAATAATTTCATTTTTGACGTCAGCTACACCTTTGATCATGGTCTCGAAGATGCCGGCATATTCAGATTTCAACTCATTTTTGCTTATCTTGTTTTTCAATATTATCATATTAATATCACGTCCTATAATGCGCGTTTATTTTTATGTACCCTTCCGTTAAATCACACGTATAGGCAGAAGCTGACTCTTTGCCGTAATTTAAATTCACGATAACAAGAACTTCTTTTTGCATAAGAATGTTATGGGCTTTTTTCTCGTTGAATTTTATTTCCACGCCTTTTTTTACGATAGGCATTTTATCAAAAGATATATCTACTTTCTCTTCTTTAAATGTTACGCCGGAGTTACCCACTGCTGACAGGATACGTCCCCAGTTAGGATCCCCACCGTAGATAGCAGTCTTAAACAAGCTCGAACCGGCTATTGACTTTGCGCACTTTAGAGCTTCTTTTTGGGTCTTAGCGTTCAAAACACGGACTTCGATGAACTTAGTTGCCCCTTCCCCGTCTTTCACTATCTTTTTCGCAAGGGACAGCATTACTTTTTCTAAAGTATTATAAAATATTTTATAATCTTTTCCGTAAGCGGTTATCGGTTTATTCCCCGCCATACCATTTGCCAGAATAACTGCGGTATCATTTGTACTGGTATCTCCGTCAACTGTTATTGAATTGAAAGTAAGTTCATTCAGCTCTTTAAAAGCACGATCCAGCATTTTTTTTGATATAGAGACATCCGTAAGAATGAAGCAAAGCATGGTCGCCATATTTGGATGTATCATACCTGAACCCTTCGTCATTCCAAATATTGAGCAATCTTTCCCTCCGGTTTTAAAGTTCAAACAAGCTATCTTTTTCGCAGTATCGGTAGTCATAATTGCTTCCGCCGCGCCAAAAAGTCCGTCCTCACGGAGAAAATAACTCAAGGTTTCAATTCCGTCGAGGATCTTGTCGATTGGCATTTTTATACCGATAACACCGGTAGAGCAGACAATAACTTCGTTTTTATTCGACGCCGTCATAAACGCAGCTTTTTCGGCCATGGACAGGGCATCTTTCATCCCCTGTTTGCCGGTGCAGGCATTAGCGTTCCCGCTGTTAACGACAATAGCGTTTATCAACCCCTTCTTGATATTTTTCATAGAAAGCAGGACCGGTGCGGCCTTAACATTATTTTTTGTAAAGACACCGGAAGCAATCGCAGGTATCTCGGAGTAAATAAGTGCAAGATCTTTTTTTAGCGGATTTCTCTTAACACCACAGTGGAGCGCAGCTGAACGGTAGCCTTTTACTTTAAAAATCATACAAGCATCCCTATGTTGGATATACCCGTGTTTTCTTCAAAACCGCACATTAAATTCATATTTTGGACCGCTTGCCCGGAAGCACCTTTCACGAGGTTATCAATCGCGGACACTACAACCAGACGGTTGGCGCGCGTATCAACATTTACGCCTATATCACAATAGTTTGAACCAGCAACATATTTTGTTTCCGGGAACTGCCCTTCCGGAAGTACGCGGACAAACTCTTCACCGCAATAAGTATTTTTATATAATTCTAAAACTTTCGCTGTGGATATTTTTTTCTTTAGCGCAAAGTTAATTGTAGTCAAAATACCGCGGTTTACCGGAGCAAGATGAGGCGTAAAAGAAACTCTAACTTTCGAGTTACCGCTGCCCATAATAATACCCATCTCTATCTCGGCCGTGTGCTGATGTGTTACGATCTTGTAAGCTTTTATATTTTCTCCTGCTTCAGAAAGCATCAGTTCAGTCTTAGCTTTACGTCCCGCCCCGCTCACGCCTGATATTGAATTAACAATAATAGCTCCCGCATCCACAAGTTTCGATTTTACCGCCGGGAAAGCCCCGAGAATAATACTTGTCGGATAGCAACCGGGATTTGCGATAAAATTACTTCCTTTCACAGCTTCACGATTTATCTCCGGAAGGCCATATACGCTCTTTTTAAGTAACTCCGGTTTGGTATGTTTTGCTCCGTACCATTTTTCATATGTTTTCTTATCTTTAAGACGGAAATCCGCGCTAAGGTCTACAAGTTTAGAACCTGCTTTTAAAATAGTAGCCGCCGCCTCCATAGATTTTGTGTGAGGCAGGCATAAAAACACGACATCGCTATTTTCAGCCGTCTTCTTCGCATTAAAAGGAACCAATTCCTTTTCAATATTAAAGAAAGGAAGCGCCTTCTTAACTTTCATACCTGCGTAGCTTTCTGATGTCAGCATAGAGAGTTCTACATAAGGGTGATTCTGAAGTATACGGATAAGCTCGATACCCGAGTAGCCGGTGGCTCCGACAATGCT
>MFGS01000109.1:0-555 GCA_001778355.1 Candidatus Firestonebacteria bacterium RIFOXYA2_FULL_40_8 | reverse complement strand
TTCCACAGATTACAAAACTACGGGATTCCACTGATACAAATTTAAATCAATAACTAAGTTTTAATGACTAAACAACAAACCTCTGCTTTTGTTTAAATTTTAGTACTTAAATATTCGGTCTTTGTTTAGAATTTAGTGCTTAATTCTTAGTAATTTACTCGTTATTCCCAGAGCCCTGAGCCCAGAACCTGTTTCTACTTAAATTCTTCCATCTTTATGCTAATTGTTGCTTTTTCTTTTAATTTTTCCAGGTACTGTGTGTACTTTTCCATAAATTTATCTTCCATTACTCTTTGCTGAGCAATCTCCCTTACGGATACTTTTTTACCATTCTGGTCTATTTCGTCCGAAAGCGTGAGCTGTTTTCCCGGTACTCTTTCCGTTACTTTTAATATATGAAAGCCCATCGTTGTCTGCACCGGCGCGCTTATCTCACCGTCTTTAAGAGAAAACGGCTCCACACCAAAAACAGGCATATCGCCCGGACTCACATAATCCAGATAACCACCGTCTTCTTTTGCAGTCGGAGCATCCGAATACTTTTTCACGGCATCA
>MFGS01000108.1 GCA_001778355.1 Candidatus Firestonebacteria bacterium RIFOXYA2_FULL_40_8 | reverse complement strand
GATATCGTGGATAAAGGTATTATTCTTGCCGGCGGAACTTCACAGCTTAAGGGTCTTGCTGAACGTCTCCGTTATGAAACAGGTGTTCCCGTTAATATGGCAGATGACCCCGTTACCTGCGTAGTAAGAGGTGTCGGACGCCTTCTGGAAATAGACGACGGAATGCTCCGTGAAGTCGCTGTTTACGAGAAAGAGTATTTTTAAATAGTATTTTCCTAAAGCCCGTTCTTGATAACTCAGGAACGGGCTTTTTTTTGCTTTAAATCTGATTCATTATGGAAGTTATTGACGTCAGGAAAGGAAAAGAGTAGTATATATTATAGGTGATTTACAAGGGTCTGGATAAAATATTTAAAGGGGAAATAGCGGAAAAACCAAAACTTATCAGCTCTATTTGGAGAAATTAAGTATGAAAAAAAAGGCGTTAACATGTTATAAATTCTCGGAGTATAACGGCTCTCTGAATAGTTTTGTAAAGAATAAGGCCTTATTGAAAATATTTCCATCTTCATGGATAAAAAAAGGTCTGCTACCGGGTGCTGCGATATGGTTGATAAGTGGTTGTGGTAATGCAGATAAACCTGTTGTTAAGCAAGCAGTCGTAGAAGATCAGGATAAATTTAAAGCAAAGAAACAACAACTTGAAAAGTTTGTAGCTCCCGTGTTTGTTCATGGTGACGGATATGGAGCTACAGGATGTATTGTTATATCTCCACCGGCGTATTTTACCGAAGAAGAAGCTTATGACGTGATTTCACAAGAATTGAGCAAATATGGTATTGCTTTTACAAAAAATATTGAAGGGGATGCAAAAATAAGTTCATTAATTCCTGGGAACCGTCTTACAGATGTCTTTGGCTTGACTTATTCTGCTGACGTGGATGGTTATGACCCTTCACTTGGCATAGGTTTCGTTTTTGTGTCGCGTTCAGATGCCTCAGAATATACTGCTTTCAGTATTTCAACTGTGTCAGGGTTTAGTACGAAATCTCTAGCAAAGAAGATTTCAAACGGAATATTTAACAGAGGGAAAGACAAGGCTCTTCTTGTTTATTATGACCCAATGATCATGCCGGAAGACCGGTTTAACGTTGATTATGAAAAATTTTATGACGAGGCAAAAATAAAATACCCTGCTACGAAAGATTATGAAAAAGCACAGGAATATGTTAACACGAAGGTAGAGGAAGCGCGAGCCAGTTTCAAGCTTGGATTCAAAGCAAAAGCAAAAAAGGAATTAATTGAGCAGGTAGATGACTCCGTGAAGTGGCTGGAAAAACGTGGTATATTAGAGAAAATATCAAAGGGAAAGTGAAATGAAACGAAAAAGAATTAAATACTATAAAGTTCCTTTATATAACGCTCAAAAAGAATTTCTAGCTAAAAAAGATGTGTTGGGGAAATATATTCCTGTCTCTTGGAGCAAAAACAGCGTAATCACCGCGGTATTATCTGCAATATTAATAGGCGGTTACGGTAGCAAGCTGGATGCCCAGTTAAATGATAATGTAAAAAAGGAAGATTTAAAAGAAGGAAAGAAACAGCTTGATCAAAATAAGGCGGTCAATTTATTCCCTCCGTTATTTGAACACGGAGAGGGGAAAGGCGCTATTGGATGCATCGTGACAGCTCCTCCGGTATTCATAAGTGAAGCGGATGCGAGAGAAATAATTGAAGAAGAATGCAGAAAAGCCGGATTGACTTTTGACAAGCATGATTTTGAAGTGAAAGATGTGGCTGTCAGGGAACGGAATGAAAGATTAATAGAAGTTTATGTGAACGAGAAAGAAGGTAAGGAAAAGAATAAGAAGCTGACGGAGGAGGATAAAAAAAGGTTGGAATGGTATATTGAGCGTATGCAAGGCAAAATGCTTAAACTGGATGGATATAATAGCAAAATTGGTTTTGGTTATGAGTTTATTTCAAACGAAGAGTATAACGATGTAGATTCGATGAGAGACGAGAACGACAAATTAGATCTTGTTGAAATGTCTACTGTCACTGAATTTAATATGAAAAAAGCTGGTCAAAAATTAAGGAATGTGCTGCGGAAAAATGGAAAATTTCCGTCAGTTGTATTTTATGATCCGCTTGTTAATATGCTTGATGACTTAGGTGTTAAGAAGGATTTAAGCTGGGCAGACAGGCGGAAAATAACAGGCGAGAAGTCGCGAAATCTGTTGCGTGCTCAGGTGTTGGATTTCATTGATTGGTATAAAACGAATAATTTAGATGGGAAATAAATAATGCATTTTACTTTGCATGTCACTGCTGATTGCAATATGCGGTGCAGTTATTGCTACTCTCCTCTGAAAAACAGATCGGAAATGTCCGACGAGACCCTGAGTAATACTCTGGATTTTGCTTCAACCCTTTCACCTGAAAATACGGGTATCATTTTTTTTGGCGGTGAACCGCTTTTAAAAAGAAAACTGATAGAGTATGCAGTTGATGAATGCAAAAAAAGAAAGGATAAGCACGGATATAACTATCATTTTAAGATCACAACTAACGGTATGTTGCTCGATGATTGTTTTCTCGAATTCGCGGAAGTAAACAGGGTTATAGTTGCTCTAAGTTTTGACGGAGTGAAGAATGCTCATGATGCCTGCAGAAGTGATCTTGCAGGCAGTGGTACGTTTGAAAAAACAAAAGAAGCTGCTATACTTTTGTTGAAATATCAGCCCTTTGCCAGTGTTCTTATGACTCTGAATCCTGAAACAATCGAATATTATTTTGAATCTGTAGAGTTTTTGCACAAACTCGGATTCAGGTACATTATTGCATCCATGAATTATGCAGGATCGTGGCAGGATAAGCACCTGAAGGTATTAAAACGTGAGTATAAAAAGCTTGCGGCATGGTATGAGAGAAGCACTATTGCAGAAAAAAAATTCTATTTTTCCCCGTTCGAGATGAAAATAGCAAGTCATATAAAGGGTGAGGAGTATAAATGTTTCAGATGCGCACTGGGAAAAAAACAAGTTTCGATAGGACCTGACGGTACTATTTACCCCTGCGTTCAGTTTGTTAAAGACGGGATTTCAAACAAGGATTATTCCATCGGGCATGTGAAAACAGGTTTTGACGGTAACAAACGAAATAAGTTTTACAAGCTTTCTCAAAAGACCGATGACGAATGTGAGAAATGTGCATTAAAAGTTCGCTGTAATAACAGTTGTAGTTGTTTGAACTGGCAAACTACGGGGAAGTTCCACAAAGTCTCTGACTTTTTATGTGAACATGAGAGAATACTCTTTCCTATTGTTGATAAGACGGCCGAGAAACTATATAGATTAAAAACCCCGATGTTTATTCAGAAACATTATAATCCCGAGTATCCTCTACTATCCCTAATAGACGAGTCATTATAAGATTTTAAGTAGTCTGAAAACGAACACGGCTAAATGCTTTTTATATATAATCATCACTCCTTGATTTAGCACCCGCAACTCGTAACTCGCTACCCGTTACCGCTTTTTTCACCTTTTTTCAATCCTTGTAAAACTAAGGGGATTTAGGTATAATCGTACAATATGTGGAAAAAACTCTTCAATAAATACCGTGTTTATGTGATTCTTCTCCTTATCCTTGTGGTTTCTGCAGGGCTTTTCTTCTTTTTTAAAGGGAAAGAGCAGGGGCTCGGGAAGAGTCGGGCGGTTTCCGAAGTTGTTTACGCTCTTCAGAAACCGATAAGCAAACTCGGGAATGCGGCTGAATATATCTGGAATGTGGTTATAAAATTTGCCTATCTGAAATATGACAATGAAAAGCTGAATAAAGAGCTTTCTACCATGGCTTATCAGAGCAACCAGCTGGTGGAAGCGGAAAAAGAGAACGAGCGTCTTAAAAAACTCCTTGACTATAAAAGAAAGGTCTCATATAAAACCAACATGGCGAAGGTTGTCGGCAGGGATCTTAGCAACTACTTCGGCATAATCACCGTTGATCTCGGGGAAAGGGACGGAGTGGTTGTAGATATGCCGGTTATTACGCCTGAAGGGGTGGTTGGAAAAATAATTGAAGTATATCCCGAATACTCTCTGGTAATGCTTCTAACCGACTACAAGAGCGGCATAAGCGGAATTATTCAAAAACCCCGTCCGGTCGGTACCGTAACGGGCGCGGGGAATGGGATGTGTAAAATGATGCATCTCTCGGTTAACGAAGAAGTCAAAGCCGGTGATTATATCGTTACTTCAGGTATAGGAAAATTCCCGAAAGGTCTTCTTATCGGAAAAATAACCGATGTACGTCCTGCTTCCGACAGTATGAGTTTGGATATCGATGTTGTCCCCTCGGTAAATGTTCTTAAACTGGAAGAAGTCCTCATAGTTTTTAAGGAGTAAAACAATTTCATGTTGATCAGAGTTCTTTTATTATTTATCTGCTTTTTGCTCCAGATCGGAGTGCGGAACAACGTTTTATTGTTCGGTTTTGCTCCCGATTTTTTGATTATGGGTTTTGTCCTGACGGTGAAAAAGAATGATATACTTGACGGCGTTATACTCGGGGCCGGGTGCGGACTGCTTTATGACCTTATTGCGTACAGTTATTTCGGCTTCGGTATTTTTACGCTCACTCTTGCCGGATTTTTAACCGCGGTTTTTAAAAAGCATGTATTTACTGATAATATTATTTCCAAGATGCTTATCGCCCTTTTGGTTTCGCTGATAAACGGAATTATCACGCTTTTAATAATTAACTCTTTTTACGTTCAGGTCGGTATTACGATAGAACTGGTAAGGGTCGTTCTTCCGGTGGCTGTTTATACCGCTGTAATTCTCAGTGTGCCGCTTTTTATTTACTACTTGTTCAGCGGTAAATTAAAGAAAGTGTTCGGCTGATATGGCGCTTGAACGGGTTCAGGATAAAGAACAAAAAAAGCGGTTTAAACTGCTTATCACTTTCGGATCGGTTCTTATCGGTATAATTTTTTTAAGACTATTCTATATCCAGCTTATCTCTTACCGGAAATACAAAAATCTTGCCGAAAATAACAGTACCCGGACAGTACCAAAGCGCGCGGCAAGAGGAATTATATTTGACAGGTACGGCGAAAAGCTGGCGGACAGCGTACCTTCCTATACGGTATCAATAATTCCTGTTGACCTTAAAGACAGCGAGAAAGTTATACCTATGCTTGCCCGCATCCTCGAAATTAGCGAGGAAGAGATTAAACAAAAAATAGAAAATCAAAGGCAAAAGGTATTTGAAGCGATTAAAATAAAAGGCGATCTGAAGTCTTCGGTTATCTCCATAATTGAAGAGCATAAACCGGAGCTGCCGGGTGTCATAATCCATACCGAGGCCAAGAGGAATTATCCTAACAAGGAAATAGCGGCTCATGTAATCGGTTATGTAGGGGAAGTGAATATTAATGATGTTAATAAAAGCAAGTTAAGTGTCGGTGATACGGTAGGTAGAGCCGGGATCGAGAGAAAATTTGATGCGGAGCTCCGGGGTGTGAACGGCGCTTCCAAAATAATGGTAAATTCCTCGGGAAAAGAAATCAAAAGCCTGGGTGATGATCCTTTTACCAAAGGTACGGACCTGGTTTTAACTATCGATCTTAAGCTTCAGAAGGCTGCTGAAGAATACTTTAAAGGGCGGCGAGGGGTGATTGTTTGCATGAATCCGGGAAACGGCGAGATTTACGCGCTTGTGAGTAAGCCCGGGTTTGATCCTAATGTATTTTGCGGCCAGCTTGATAAAAGAGAATGGGAAAAATTGTTAAATGACCCCGAACAGCCGTTTTTGAACAGGGCTGTCGGGGGACTTTATTCTCCGGGTTCGGTTTTTAAAATAGTTCCGGCGGTTACCGCGCTTGAGAAAAACAAACTGAAAGCGGACGATGTGTTTGTTTGCAGGGGAACTTATCATTACGGCAAGGATTGGACTTATGACTGCTGGAAAACGGACGGGCACGGTGTTTTATCCATGGCAGATGCCGTAGCTCAATCCTGTGATATTTATTTCTATCAGCTTGGACTTACCGTGACGGCGGACAGGATCTCGGAGTATGCCAAGCTTTTTGGGTACGGGTCGTTGACCGGAATAGATCTTGACGGTGAAAAAGCCGGGTTGGTCCCGACTCCGGTATGGAAAAAAGATAAATTCGGTATTCCATGGTTCCCGGGCAATACAATTCAATACACCATCGGACAGGGTTACATTACCGCGAATCCGCTCCAGATCTTATCGACATATGACATAATAATAAATAACGGAACATCTTACAAGCCGCATTTGATAAAATCCATAAACGGGAAAGAAACAGAGAAAGCCATGCTCAAAAGTTTTGCCATAAGCGCGAAAACTCTTGAGATCGTCAAAAAAAGTTTGTGGAAAACGGTTAATCTCGGCGGTACCGGCGGGAAAGCAAAATCCGTGTACGGGATCGCTGGTAAAACAGGTACCGTGGAAAATCCTCACGGACTATCGCATGCCACTTTCGCGGGCTACGCACCGTTTGCTAATCCCGAAGTTTCGGTACTGGTGTTTATAGAAGGCGGAGGTTCGGGCGGTGAAAACGCGGCGCCTATAGGAAAACAGGTAATCGAAGCATATTTCAAATTGAAGAAGGAGCGCTATGCCGCTATTAGAAAGACAGAGCATAAAGAGCTTAAATAAGGTAATTATTATTGTTATTGCCATTTTAAGCGTTTTAAGCCTGATAATGATTTACAGCGCCACCAGTACCAGTGAAGCTGTGGGTTTTAAAAATAATTTTTTTGTTAAACAAGCGATTTGGATAGTTATTTCCTTTGCTCTGCTCATAATCGTAAGTACTATAAGTTATGAGGTCTGGATCGGCTTTTCGCCGTGGATGTATTATATTACAATAGGGCTTTTATTAATACTCCTGGTAGTCGGTAAAAATGTTTTTGGCAGCGTAAGGTGGTTTCATCTCGGTCCTGTGGCTTTCCAGCCCTCGGAGTTTGCCAAAGCCGCTCTGGTTCTTATGCTTACAAAGTTTATTGCGGACAATAAAGGCAAGATAGATCTTTTGGAAGGTATGGGAAAGACCTTCCTGTTGATAGGCATTCCCATGTCTTTAATACTTCTTCAGCCGGACCTTGGCACCACTCTTATTTTTATTCCGATGGTTTTCTTTATGCTCTTTATCAGCGGGATGAAAAAAAGATATCTTATCACCACTTTCGCGCTGCTGGCGGCGCTTGCACCGCTTTTCTACTTCTTTTTAATGAAGGACTATCAGAGAAAGAGAATTACGAGCTTTTTGAATCCTGAAGCCGACCCTCTCGGGAGCGGTTATTCCCTTATACAATCAAAGATAGCCGTGGGTTCAGGCGGTTTATTCGGTAAGGGACTTTTCAAGGGTACCCAATCGCAATTAAATTTTATTCCGGAACATCATACGGATTTTATTTTCTCGGTTATCGGCGAAGAGCTGGGTTTTGTCGGAGCGGTAATAATCATCTTTTTGTATTACATGCTTATCATGGAAGGTATTAAGATAGCTATTTATGCCAAAGACCGGGCAAGTACTATCCTGGCGACAGGTATCGTCGCGATATTTATTACTCAGGTATTCGTTAATATCGGAATGACTCTGGGACTACTTCCTGTTGTAGGTGTCCCGCTTCCTTTCTTAAGCTACGGCGGGTCGTCACTCCTGTTTTCGATGTTTTTAGCCGGAATACTGCTCAATATCCATATGTCCATTAAAAAGTTCTCCTCATGATTAATATAGAGAATTTCAAAGAGCGGCTTTACCTGGAAGTGCTTCCTTTTGTTTCTCATCCTACAAGGTATATCGGTTCAGAGCAGAACGCTATTTCCAAAACTCATGATGATAAAACTGTAAAAGTTCTGCTGGCATTTCCTGAAACGTATGAAGTAGGTATGTCTTACCTCGGTTTTAAAATACTTTACG
>MFGS01000107.1 GCA_001778355.1 Candidatus Firestonebacteria bacterium RIFOXYA2_FULL_40_8 | reverse complement strand
AATTCTCTGTTTTGCAGCGCAAGCCGGAGACCTGCTTGAATCTATGATTAAAAGATTTTGCGGTGTTAAAGACTCTTCCAACATGCTGCTCGGGCACGGAGGAGTGTTGGATAAGCTGGATTCTTTTCTGATTGCCACTCCAATCTATCTCCTGCTGGCGGTATTGTGAAGAAAAAAAAGCTCGCAATACTCGGTTCAACCGGTTCAATAGGCGTAAGTACGCTTAAAGTTGTATCTGCTTTTCCTGCCCTTTTTGAAGTCACCGCATTGAGCGCAAAGGGAAATAATATAAAACTTTTGGCTGAACAGATTAAAAAGTTTAAACCGGCATATGTTTCTGTGCATGATAAAGATGCGTATATAAGTCTAAAATCGTCAATAAATCTAAAGGGAGTGAAACTCCTTGAAGGCTTTGAAGGTCAGTTAAAACTAATAAGAGATTGTGAGTCTGATATGATGGTTATTGCTTTGGTTGGTGGAGCAGGCCTCATTCCGACACTTGAAGCAATCAAGAGAGGGAAAAGCATTGCTTTAGCGAATAAAGAAACTCTGGTTGTTGCCGGGGACATTGTCATGCGTGAAGCTAAAAAGAAAGGAGTGAAAATATATCCGGTTGACAGCGAGCATTCAGCTATTTTTCAATGTTTGAACGGCGAAGATCCGAAGAAAGTAAAAAAATTAATACTCACTGCTTCCGGAGGACCTTTTTTTAAATACGGAAAAAGCGAACTGGAAACAATAACGCCTGAAGCCGCGCTTAACCATCCAAAATGGGAGATGGGAAAAAAAGTTACAATAGACTCTGCGACTCTTATGAATAAAGGGTTTGAAATAATTGAAGCGCATCATTTATTCGGTATTTCAGTGGACAATATTGAAGTCGTGATCCATCCTCAGTGTATTGTTCATTCCATGGTGGAATTCGCTGATAATTCCGTTATTGCCCAGCTGGGAGTTACCGACATGCGTCTTCCTATACAGTATGCGTTATTTTACCCGGAAAGAATGAATAATAATATCGGAAGATTGAATTTTGCGAAATTAAAAACCCTTGAATTTTTCAAACCTGATACCTTGAAATTCCCTTTGCTTTCATATGCCGTAGCGGCGTGCAAAGAAGGCGGCACAGCTCCGGCCGTGCTTTCAGGCGCTGGAGAAGCTGCGGTAAATGCCTTTCTTAATAAAAAAATAAGTTTTACGGGTATGGCAAAAACTATAAAAAAAGCACTTAATAACAGAAAAATTATAAAAACAGCCTTATTGAAAGATGTAATTGCCGCGGAAAAATGGGGCAGAAAGTTTGTTGAAAAGGAGACCAAAAACAATGCAATATGTTGATACGATATTACTCGCACTTCAGATATTTATTGCTGTCGGAGTTGTAATACTGGTGCATGAACTGGGGCATTTTATGATGGCCCGGTATATGGGCGTCAGGGTGGATAAGTTCTCCCTGGGCTTTGGTCCGCGTTTATTCGGCTTTAAGCGGGGCGATACCGATTACATGGTCTGTCTCTTCTTTTTCTTTGGAGGTTTTGTTAAGATGGCCGGAGAAGATCCGGAAAATCGCGAAAAATTCGAAAAGTGGGAGTATTTCGGACAACCCTGGTGGTCCCGGGCGTTGATAGTATTTGCCGGTCCGTTCATGAACTTTGTGTTTGCTTATGTTGTTTTTGTATTACTTATGTCTATTGCGATAAAAGTTCCGGATTATACGACTAAAATCGGCGGAGTAGAGAAAGGTTCCATTGCAGAAAAAGCGGGGCTTAAATATAATGATCAGGTTTTGGCGGTTAATGGCAAGGAAGTAACAAACTGGTCAGGTCTGTATAACGAAATTAGCAAAGAAAAGAGCGCATCTTTAAAAATAATAACGGACGGTAAAAAAACTAAAGAAGAAACTAGCTCTGTTTTAACTGTAACCGACGGGAAAAAAAGCAGAGAAGTGAAATTTGAGAATTCAAAAGACAAAACATTCGGTATTTCGCCTTTTGTTCTTCCGGTTATTGATAGCGTTAGCCCGGGGAGTCCGGCTTATGCGGCAGGGCTTAATGAAGGTGATGAAATCGTTAAGATCGACGGAACCCCGGTTAAGCAGTTTTCAGATATAGGAAAAGCTACTATTGCTTCAGGCGGGAAAGAAATGCTCTTTGAAATAAAAAGAGGAAACACCAAAGAAACTATTATCCGCAAAGTTAAACCTATGAAAGATGCCATCGTCACAAATAAATATATAATAGGCATCAGCAGCAAAGCCCCGTTATTTACCTACGAAAAGATCAATTTTTTCAAGTCGCTCGGTTTAGCTGGAGAGCAGGTGTATTCAATATCTAAATTGCAAATTGTTGCTATCTCAAAACTTGTAACGGGTAAAATGTCCGCAAAAGAATCCCTTGGTGGACCCGTAATGATAGTTCAATCAGCTGCTAATATGGCAAAAAAAGGTATGAATGATTTTATTTTCTTTTTTGCGTTTATCAGTGTAGCGCTAGGCTTGTTTAATCTCATTATCGCTATTCCGGTTGTAGACTGCGGGGTCTTGATTATGTTTATTATAGAAGGGATAAGAGGCAAACCTATAAGTTATAAAGTTCAGAATATTCTGGCTCAATCCGGATTTTTTCTGCTTATTGCTCTGGCTGTAGTTATTACCTGGAACGATATTGCGAAAATAATAACAAGAAATCTTATAAAATAATTTACTTGAGGTGTCTGAAAAGATGAGCAGGCGTAAAACAAGAATAGTTTATTGCGGCAAAGTCAAAATAGGAGGGAATGCTCCTATTTCTATTCAGTCTATGACTAAAACAGATACCAGAGATGCAGCTGCTACGATTTCTCAGATAAAAGAAATAGAAAAAGCCGGCTGTGATATTATCCGTGTTGCAGTACCGGATGAAATTGCAGCAAAAGCAATAGTCAAAATAAAAAAAGGAATCAAGATACCCCTGGTTGCCGATATTCATTTTAACTACAAATTGGCTCTTTTGGCCATTGATGCAGGTGCGGATAAAATAAGGATTAACCCTGGAAATATTGGTGAAGAATGGAAAGTAAAAGAAATACTTTCAGCGGCAAAAAGCGCAAAAATACCCATACGAATCGGACTTAATGCGGGTTCTATAGAAAAATACGCCGGAAAGAAACGCCATGAAACGGCACCCGTCATTGCGGCAAAACTGGTGGCAAAAGCTGCCGAATATGTCCGGTTTTTTGAGAAGAATAACTTTTATCAAACGGTTATTTCACTTAAGGCTTCAGATACTATGACAACAGTTGAGGCGTATAGAAAAATGGCAAAACTATGCGACTACCCGTTTCATCTGGGAGTTACTGAGGCAGGTACTGCGATTACCGGTACCGTGAAATCTTCGGTTGGACTGGGTATAATGTTAAATGAAGGGCTGGGAGATACACTTAGAGTTTCTCTGGCTGCAGAGCCAACAGAAGAAGTAAAAGTAGGCAGGGAAATACTTAAAGCCTTGGGGCTTCGCAAAAATGAGTCGGATCTTGTGGTCTGCCCGACCTGCGGCAGGTGTGAAGTGGATATATTCGGTATGGCAAAAAAAGTGGAAGACGAAATGTTGAAACTGAAAAAACCCTTAAAAATAGCCGTAATGGGATGTGTAGTTAACGGGCCGGGTGAAGCCGCGGAAGCTGATCTGGGTCTGGCCGGCGGGAAAAAAGCTGGTTTAATATTCAAGAACGGGAAAATAATTAAAAAGGTTCCGGAAAAACACCTTTTAAGAGAATTTATTAAAGAACTCAAAAAAACAGGTCAGGTGAAGAATGTTTGAATTAAATGTAGAAGATGAATTTGCTTCGGCGCATTACCTTCGAGGCTATAAAGGAAAATGCGAAAGGGTGCACGGTCATAATTATAGGGTGATGATAACAGTCAAAGCGAAGGCGCTTAATAAAATCGGGTTGGCAGTGGATTTTACCGAACTTAAAGAAGAGCTTAAGAAGGTTATGGAAGTGCTGGATCACAACTTGCTGGATGAACTTCCTGCTTTTAGAAAAGTAAATCCGTCAGCTGAGAATATTGCAAAATTTATATTTGACAGTATTGCGAAAAAGTTAAAAGCAAAAAGAGTAAAGCTGTCTAAAGTTACAGTTTGGGAGACGGCCAGGTCGTCTGCTTCATATACCAATGAATAAAAAAGGTTTTTTAGATGAAATATTTGTTTCCTGGCAGGGAGAAGGCGCTTTTGCCGGGGTGAGACAAATTTTTATAAGGTTTGCCCTCTGCAATTTAGAATGCTCTTATTGTGATACAGCTGCAGCAGGAGAAATTAAAGAAAGTTTTAGTGCTTTTGGCAAGAGAAAAATTAACAACCCTGTGTCCATAGATGACGTACTAAAGATTGTAAAAGGCTTCAATAGTCATGTTCATTCGGTCAGTTTAACAGGCGGTGAACCGCTGGTACAGGGAGAGTTTGCAGCTCTACTGGCAAAAGGTCTTAAAAAGTCGGGTTTTAAAGTTTATCTTGAGACCAATGGTACGTTGTCTAAGCACTTGAAAAATATTTTACCCTTCACAGATGTAGTAGCGATGGATATAAAACTCCCTTCTGCTTCAGGGCAAAAAGGATTATGGAAAAAACATATAAAGTTTTTAAAGCTGGCAGGTAAAAAGGCATTTGTAAAAATAGTTATTTCTGATAAAACAAAACCGGGAGATATTACAAAAGCTGTGAGACTGGCAAAGAATAGGATAATAATTCTTCAGCCGGAATACAGGTCTAACATTAGAAAGGTTATTAAATTAATTGATAAATGCAGGAATTTTAAGTCCGGTGTTGACATAAGATTGATGCCGCAAATTCACAGATACATAGGGATAAGGTAATGACGAATGGTTATGCTGATTTACACGTACATACGAAGGCCTCTGACTCAACTTTTTCAGTAGAGCAGGTTTTGGAACTTGCGAAGTCCTGCGGGCTTAGGGCTGTCGGGATAACAGATCACGACACGGTGGATGGCATTGCAAAGGCTGTTGAAATAGCGCCTTCTTATGGAGTTGAAATCATTCCAGGTGTTGAGCTCTCGGCTGAAGAAAACAATTGCGAGATTCATATTCTTGGTTATTTTATGGATTGGAAGAATCCGGCGTTTAAAAATAAACTTGATGAATTACGGCATAGCCGTATGGAAAGGGCAAAAAAAATAATAGAGAAACTTGCAGGTTTGAATATTGAACTAAAACTTGAGTCTGTATTGGCTTTAACGGAATCGTATACTGCCGTGGGACGTTTGCATATAGCCAGGGCTATGAAACTTGCAGGCATTGTAAATGATATTCCTGAAGCCTTCAGGAAATATCTGGGTCAAAGCGGTCCGGCATATGTAAAAAAACAGTTTCTTTCACCTTTAGAAGCGGCTAACCTGATAAAAAATGCCGGTGGGATTCCGGTAATGGCTCATCCCGGAGTTCTTAATAATTATGATCTTATTGAGAAGGTATTGCAGAGCGGAATGCAGGGGGTGGAAGTATATCACACCGAACATTCTTCGGGAACTGTTGAAAAGTTGAAAATGCTAGCATCGAAATATAATCTATTAATAACAGGCGGCTCGGACGATCATGGTGCGGGAAAAAGTAAAATATATCTTGGTTCGATCCTTATACCATATGAATATGTTGAGAATATGAAACGCTCGCTAAAAAAGGAAGAAAAATAATGTTTTTTGTTTTTGACCTTGATGGGGTGCTTTACAGGGAAAATAAAGTAATAAAAGGCGCGCCTGCTGCCGTTTGCCGGCTTCGGGAGCTCGGGAATAAGGTTGCTTTTGCTACAAATAATGCAATGCTTTCACGTGCCGATAATTTAAAAAAATTGAACAAGTTAGGGTTTAAAGCTTCTCTTAACGAGATTATGGCGTCGGCTTATGCTGCCGCGTTGTATTTATCCGGTAAAAATACTAAAGGACGTTCGGTATTTGTTATAGGTGAAAAAGGATTAAAACAGGAGCTAAGAAAGGTCGGGTTTAAAGTATTTTCAGCAAACGGTAAAACCCCGAAGAAAACTGATTATGTGGTTGTGGGTATAGATAGAAAATTCACCTACAAGGCCTTGAAAATAGCGCGGGAGTTGATAGAAAAAGGAGCTTTTTTCGCAGCAACTAATAAAGATTATACCTACCCCGGGAAAGATGGTTTATATCCTGGAGGCGGAAGTATTGTAGCTGCGGTTGAAGCGGCTACCGGGGTTAAAGCGTTTCTAATAGGAAAACCCCGGCCCTTTATGCTTGAAATATTGTTAAAACAGGAGATGATTAAAAGGAAAGAAACTATTGTAGTGGGTGACCGTTATGATACCGATATTTTATTCGGGAAAAATGCAAAGGTAAAGACGGTCATGGTACTAACAGGTGTAACCTCAAAAAGCGAAGCATATAAATACAAGGGTAAAGCGAAGCCCGATTATATAATTAACAGCGTCTGTGACCTGGGAAAACTCTTCAAACTTCATGATAGAAATAATAATTAAAGACATAGCTATAAATAGAAAGGCCCGTTTTGACTATCATATACTTGAAGCTTATGAGACCGGTATTGCTTTAAAAGGTACTGAAGTCAAATCTGCCAGGGAAGGCCAGGTTACCCTTAAAGACAGTTTTGGCAAGGTTGACAATGGTGAGGTCTTTTTGTATAATATGCATATTAGTCCGTATTCTCACGGTAGTTTTGCTAATGTTGATCCCACGAGAAAACGCAAGCTTCTTCTCCATAAAAATGAGATTGAACGCCTGACAGGAAAATTAAGTGTAGGCGGCCTGGTCTTAGTTCCTTTAAAGATTTACCTTAAAGGGAATTTAGTGAAAGTGGAAATTGCGCTGGCGAAAAGCAAAAAGAATTTTGACAAAAGAGACGCAATTAAGAAAAGAGAAGTTGAGCGGGATATAAAAAGAACTCTTGCGCAGTGATGTGCAAAGGTTCTAGATTTAGATTTAGTTTTAGGAGTTGTTTAATATATACTGCTACCTTCAATTGTAATTTGTCATTAGTAATTAGTACTTATTTTTAAAGGGGGTAAGATGAAAAGAGTTATTTATACGGCAATTGCCTTCTGCTTAGTTTTCTCTATTGGCGTATTTGCGCAAATCAAGAAATTTGATTTAAAGGGTTCTGGTTCAACAAAAACAACCGCTTCTACTGCTTCTAAAAAGAGTACGGTAACATCGTCTACTAAGGCAACTCTTTCTGTGCCGGCTGTAAAGAGCGCTTTATCCGGAGTAAAACTTCCTGCTTTGCCCGCCGGATTTAAACGGGTTGACATTAATGTTCTTCAACAGGAGTATTTTGAGTGTCCAAAATGTAAAAAAGAATTTTCAAAAGCAGGTAAATGTCCCGTTCATAAAGTGGATTTGATCAGCAATACAAGAAGTTATACCTTTAAATGTAAGCTATGCGGTTTTACCAGCGAAAAAGAGGGGAAATGCCCGACCTGTAAAGGTAATCCTGTTATGAGAAAATTTGAAGTTACTTATCAGGATGTCGGATGTAAGGAAGTCTCTTCTGAACCCGGAAAATGTCCCAAATGTAAACAAGATCTTAAAAAGATTATTACAGTAGAATTAAAAAAATAGCTAGCATTCAGCTCGTTGCTGAAAACAAATCCTAAGGCCCGTCCGGTAAGAAGGATGGGCCTTTTTTTATGGCGAATATGCCGCAAAACTACGGATGTAACTCCGTGGATGGGCGCGACCCTTAAGCTTCGGAATTTTGTCCGCCAATCTTTTAGGAGGATAAGTCCGCAGCGTTTCGTAATTGAAAGATAAAACACTCAAAAAAATCATATTCAACCACCAGAAAAACCTATATTTTACCGCAAAAAACTGGAAATTGTGTTAGTATTCCCTATATAGTATAGAAGAGAATTATTGAATTGAACCGAAAGGGCAAATCTTGAGCAATCAAGAGACGCAAAGTTCCAGTCCGCCACGATTTTTGGCGGAGGCTGAACTGCCGATCCGCTTAGGCGGGCCTTGAATTATTTATTGGAGGAACG
>MFGS01000106.1 GCA_001778355.1 Candidatus Firestonebacteria bacterium RIFOXYA2_FULL_40_8 | reverse complement strand
TTTAAGTCTTTAATCTGTGAGAAAATGGAAACTCCGCCTATAAGTACAGCAGTTTTAAAACCAAAAGCCGGTGTCAGTTTTACGAGTGTTTCGTTTACCTGTATAGCCAGTTCTCTTGTAGGTACAAGGACGAGTCCCTTACCCGGATGTAAAAAAAGCTGTTGGAGCATCGGTATTCCAAATGCCAGGGTTTTTCCCGTACCGGTTTGAGCTACACCAATAACGTCTTTTCCCGCAACTGCTGCAGGAATAGCTTTTCTTTGAATAGGCGTAGGCGTAACAAAGCCCAGCTTGTCAAGGAGATCCAGAATTTTAATATCAATTCCAAGGTTATGAAAGGTGAAGTTTTCCGAAGTCATCAAGAGTATTATAACCTATTAATAGGCTCAGGTATACAGAAAAGTGTGCGAAAACTTGTTGGAATAATTTCCCCTGATGCGTTATAATAAAATAGTGGGTAAAGCGGACAAAGTGAATAAAGTGGGTGAAGGAAAAAGAGAAGCAGCTGTTTAATTTAATAATGCTACATTAATGTGGAACGTGAGTAACGTGTTAACGTGGAACGTTCTAACGGTATCGTTTGCATCAGTGTCCACCGGCGGTGAGATCTCGCCAAAGGCGGAGAATCTTTTACTAAAGGAGAGAGAAGCAATGTCAAATTTCTTGGTCAAGAACGGACAGCGGTATGTTTTTCAGGGGGATTCGATAACGGATTGCGGGAGAGGAGGCGTAAACCGGCCTTTCGGGGACGGGTATGCGAAAATGACCATCGATGCGATAACGGCAAAGTATCCCGAAAGAAAAATAGATTTTATTAATGTCGGCATCAGCGGGAATACCACAAAGGATTTGATCAATAGGTGGGATGATGATGTGATACGGCTTCAACCGGATTGGCTTTCCATAAAAATAGGTATTAACGACCTGCATAGATACTTAGATAAAGTTCCTGCCACGGTTTCGCCGGAACAGTTCAGAGAAAATATGTTCACGATACTTACCGAGACAAAGAAAAAAACAAAAGCAAATATAATTTTAATTGATCCGTTCTATATGAGTACCAGTAAAGCGGATAATTCCAGGGAAAGAGTGGTTCTCTCCCTGCTGGAAAGTTATCTCGGGACAGTACATGAGATGGTAAATATTTTTAAGACCCGCCATGTAAAGACCCATGAGGCGTTCCAGAAACAGTTAAAATACCGCTCCCGTAATTATTTCTGTTTTGAGCCGGTACATCCGAATTATGCGGGTCATATGGTGATCGCTTCGGAGTTATTAAAGACGCTGGGGTGGTAAGAAAAATGAAATTTAATGTTGCGATAGTTCCGTTTGCGAGAGATGCGGAAGAACAGGTAAATATTTGTCTGGAAACCAAAACCAAAGCAGTCACGCTTTCACTGCATGATTATAACGACAAAAAAGATTACATGACGGAAGCCGCTACTTTATTTAATAAAAATAATATAGAAATTGTCTCTCTGCATGCTTCTTTCTATCCGGGAACGTTATCTTCTTCCGCGGAAGATGTAAGAGGGGAACTGATAAAAACTATTTTAGAAGAGATGGAGATATTTGCCGCGTTTTGTCCCGGGAAAATAGTGGTAGTTCACCCCGGGGAGTTTGTCGAGGCAGAATCACAGCTGGCGGAGCATTATGAGATATGTAAAGGAAGCTTGAAAGAGATTTTCACGCAAGCAAAAAAGCTTAACCTGAAGGTTGCAGTTGAAAATATGAGGCACGGGGATGACCGCCCGCACGAAAATTTTAAGTTCAGGATAGGTGAAGACCCGGAGAAGCTGGTAGAGATATTAAACTCTCTGAATTTTGAGAACACCGGCATATGTTTTGACACGGGCCATGCCAATATTGCCGGAGATATAATAGAAAGGTTAAAAGCGTGCGGGGATAAATTAATGCACATTCACATCTCCGATAACTTCGGAGTAAGGGATAACCATCTGATGCCCGGAAAAGGAAACATTGACTGGAAAGCCTTCGCTACAACGCTTTCCGCTTTAAATTACAAAGGCTCAATCGAACTGGAAATAGTCAAACCCGAAGAACGAGAGTCCGCCGAAGTAATCCTTGAAGCCAGAAAACGCCTGCAGAAATTTCTTGGGGAGTTGGAATAATCTCTTCACAAAAACACGCTTAAAACCTATACAAAAACAATCAAAATGACAAATGTGCAGCATAATGCACGTTAGTCTTGACAAATGCGCAATATCTTGCTAATATTCCAATATGACTACACAAAAGGGAAATAGGTCCAACCTGAAAGCGGGCATCCTGGCTCGTTCATTTTCCTTATCTGTTATAAGCTTTTTAGTGGTAGTTGTATTGGGCTAACGCCCAAAAAACCCTTAAAACACCCATACCCCAAAACAATGCAAAACCTTGAAATTTATTAGATATTTACAGCTTTTTTTGTTATAATTAAGTTTGAATAACTAATTAAAAAGCTGGCCCTAGGTGCTAGGCTCTGGGCTCTAGGTTAAAGAAGAAAGTACGAAGTACGAGGTATCCGCCTTTAGCGAGATCTCATCGAAGGTGGACAAAGTACAAAGTTTTAGCGGAAGCAATACCATATAAAAATAACAGTTATGGAGGAAATATGCGTAGTGATGCGATGAAGAAAGGGCTTGAGAAGGCGCCGCACCGGTCGCTTTTTAAGGCCTGTGGATACACAAATGAAGAGATTAATAAACCGATGATTGGTATTGTGAACTCGGCAAACGGAATAATTCCGGGGCATGTTCATCTTAACAGAATAGTAGAAGCCGTTAAAACCGGCGTATTAATGGCAGGCGGTACTCCTATTGAGTTTGGAGTTATCGGTATCTGCGACGGAATTGCTATGAACCATGGAGGCATGAAATATTCCTTGCCCAGCCGTGAAGTAATTGCCGATTCCATTGAATGCGAGTGCATGGGACACCCATTTGACGGTGTCGTGTTTGTTCCTAATTGCGATAAGATTATTCCCGGCATGTTAATGGCTGCCGCGCGTTTAAATGTTCCATCTATTTTCATCAGCGGCGGGCCTATGCTTGCGGGAAGACATAATGATATTAAAACAGACCTTGTTAAAGGAATGTTTGAAGGCGTGGGGAAGGTAAAAGCCGGCGATATGACGATGAAAGAGCTGGATGCGCTTGAGGACGTTGCTTGTCCCGGGTGCGGCTCCTGCGCGGGAATGTTCACGGCTAACTCCATGAACTGCATAACCGAAGCTCTCGGTATGGGGCTTCCCGGAAACGGAACTATTCCGGCGGTTTATGCCGAGCGTTTGCGCCTTGCAAAATATGCGGGTATGGAAATATTAAAGATCGTAGAAAAAGATATTAAGCCGAGAGATATTATGACGATGAAGGCTTTTGAAAATGCGATCACCGTGGATATGGCGTTTGGCGGCTCGTCGAATACCACTTTGCATCTTCTTGCGGTTGCTAACGAAGCGGGAATTAAGCTCGATATTAAAAAGTTCGACGAGATAAGCAAGATGACGAGATATATTTGCTCTTTATCTCCGGGCGGTCCGCATTTCCTTGAAGATCTGTATTTCGCCGGCGGAATTCCCGGGATGTTGAAAGTGCTTGCGGAAAATGACCGTTTGCACCTCGGATGTAAAACTGTTACCGGCAGAACCATCGGAGACATTGTTAAAGAAGCCAAGGTTAACAGCCCTGAAGTTATCCGTGATTGGGATAATGCTTACAGGAAAGAAGGCGGACTTGCAATTCTGTACGGAAATATTGCCACAGGCGGCGCGGTTGTTAAGCAGTCGGCAGTTTCTCCCGAGATGATGAAACACTCCGGACCTGCGAAAGTGTTTGATTCCGAACAGGATACTATCAAAGCAATTCTTGGCGGAAAGATAAAAGCCGGGGATATTATTGTGGTGAGATATGAAGGACCAAAAGGCGGTCCCGGTATGCAGGAGATGCTTTCCCTTACTGCGGCAGTAGCCGGTATGAAAATAAAAGATGTCGCTCTTATCACCGACGGAAGATTTTCCGGAGGCACCAAAGGCGCATCCATCGGGCACATCTGCCCTGAAGCAGCGGATGGAGGGCCTATCGCTGTTGTGAAGGACGGCGATATAATAGCAATTGATATTACGGAAAGAAAATTAAATGTTAAACTTTCAGATAAAGAGATAGCGGCGCGTTTGGTAAAATTGATCCAGCCGAAACCCAAAGTTACAACCGGCTATCTGGCAAGGTATGCAAAGATGGTAACACCTTCAAACATGGGCGCGATTTTTAAAAACAAATTCTGATTAGAGGCTTGGATGGTTAGAAGGTTGGAGGCTTGGCAAAAAGCTTGAAGGTGAGTAAAACATATAATACCACCTTTGAAAAAGACTTTACGAACCTTATAGACCTTATCTCGCTCTGTCAAAGATATTTGACAGGTAAATGTCTTTCATTGCGAGAAAAGCTTTGCTTATAAACTTTATGGACTGCTATTACAAATCTTTGTAAACGAGGTTAAAATGAAGAAAAAAGGTGCTGAGATATTAATAGAATGTCTGGAACGTGAAGGCGTGGAGTTTATCTGGGGGATTCCCGGAGGCCAGGCTATCCCGATATTTGACGCGCTCTATGACAGTAAGAAGATAAAACTTGTTCTTACCAGGCATGAACAGGGTGCGGCGCATATGGCAGACGGTTATTCAAGGTCTACGGGAAAAATCGGTGTTTGTGTCGCAACTTCGGGACCGGGTGCTACAAATCTTGTTACGGGACTGGCTACTGCTTATATGGATTCTATTCCGATGATAGCTATTACGGCGCAGGTACCGACAAAGATGATCGGAAATGATGCTTTTCAGGAAGCGGATGTTGTAGGTATCACGCGGCCGGTTACCAAACATAATTATCTGGTTAAAGATATCAATAATCTTGCGAAAACTATCAGAGAAGCATTTTATATTGCCAATACAGGAAGAAAGGGTCCTGTTCTTATTGACCTTCCTTCGGATGTAGCGAAAGCCGAGACGGAGTTTGTCTGGCCGGAAGACGTTGTAATGAAAAATTATAATCCGACGTACAAGGGAAATATTAATCAGATAAAGAAAGCGGCGGAAGAGATTAATAAAGCAAAAAAACCGGTCATCTACGCGGGTGCCGGAATTCTTGCCGCGGTCGCGAGCAAAGAATTTAAAGCGTTCGCGGAAAAAACAGGGGCGCCTGTCGGGCTTACGCTCCTAGGACTCGGTTGTTTTCCAGGCACGCACAATCAATTTATCGGGATGCTTGGTATGCACGGGACCAGAACTTCCAACCTGGCGATGCATGAGGCGGATTTGATCATTGCCATCGGCGCCAGATTTGACGACCGGGTTACCGGAAATCTTGCGTTCTTCGCGAAGAACGCAAAAATCATTCATATTGATATTGATCCGACGTCTATCAGTAAGAGTGTCAGGGCGGATATTCCGATAGTCGGTGATGCCAAGAATGTTCTTCCTGAACTTACAAAACAAGTTACGGCAGGCAAGCATCAGGAATGGTGGGCGAAGATTAATGAATGGAAGAAAAATTTCCCGCTTGCTTATTCGAAGAAAGGCGGGTTAAAGCCGCAATTCATTATCGAGCAGATCTACGAGCTGACTAAAGGTAAAGCTATTGTCGCGACTGAAGTCGGCCAGCATCAGATGTGGACCGCGCAATTTTTCAAATTCGATACTCCCCGGAGTTTCGTTTCCTCCGGCGGGCTTGGGACCATGGGTTTTGGTCTCCCTGCCGCGATCGGTGCGCAATTTGGAAATCCGGGTAAACTGGTATTTGATATTTCCGGGGACGGCTCTATTCAGATGAATATTCAGGAGCTTATTATTGCGGTCGAACATAAGCTCCCGATAAAAATAATAATTCTAAACAACGGTTGTCTGGGTATGGTCCGCCAGTGGCAGCAGCTCTTCTGGAAAAAACGGTATTCCGGAGTGGATCTTTCGATACAACCGGATTTTGTCAAACTTGCGGAAGCTTACGGCGCGGCCGGCATGAGAGTGACCAAGGAAGAAGAAGTCAAGGAAACTCTTGAAAAATCGCTTAAGATAAACGACCGTCCTACGCTTATAGATTTCAGGGTAGCCAAGGAAGAAAATGTTCTTCCCATGGTCCCCGCGGGCGCCGCGATAACGGATGCGATTGATTACAAAGACGTTGAATTGGCGTAGGAAAAAAATAGAGGTTTAGATGTTTAGAAGGTTGGAGGGTTGGCAAAAGCTTGAAGGTAAATAATAACACATTAATGTGGAACGTGAGTAACGTGATAAGCATAGCTTTTCTCGGTAAGAAGTATATGTAAAGCGAGATAACGTGGAACGTGTAACTAGCTGAAGGCTTAACTCGAAACTCGTCACCCGCGACTCGTAACGTTTTTTAGTGGAGGATTATAAACATGAAACACACCATGTCAGTTTTAGTCGAGAATAAACCCGGGGTTTTAGCGCGGGTGGCGGGACTTTTTTCCGGAAGGGGTTTTAATATTGAAAGCTTGACGGTCGGAGAGACGGAGGATGCCGCTGTTTCGAGAATGACTATTGTAGTGGGCGGGGATGATATGATTTTAGAGCAGATAAGCAAGCAGCTTAATAAGCTTATTGACACAATAAAAGTTATCGATATGACGGAAAAACAGTTTATTAACCGTGAGCTGGCTCTTATTAAAGTTGCCGTAAATTCCGGGAACAGAGGGGAAGTAATGCAGGTTGTTAATATTTTCCGCGGCAAGATAGTCGACATTAGTTCGAAAACATTTACCGTAGAAGTGACAGGAACTGACGATAAGATAAACGCTCTTCTTGAGCTTCTTTTACCGTTTGGTATCAAAGAAATGGTAAGAACCGGTTCCGTAGCTTTGACAAGAGAGTGGCAGAAGGAAGAGCCGAAAAAACGTTAGAACGTTCCACGTTAGCACGTTACTCACGTAAAAGAAAATTATTGTAAACGGTCGGAAGTTACCGACGTTTTCGAAAGATAAGTGTATTTAAATATATAATACCTCATTATTGTAGAACGTTAGCAACGTGAGTAACGTGCAACGTGTAACGGTATTATCACCTGTAACAAAGCTGGCAAGTAAAGAAACACTTGTTTATCAGAAAAGTAGCTTTCTGACGGAGGAAAGTATGTGGAAACTGAAGTTTGAACAAAGTCATAAGAAGTTAAAAATGGGGCTTCTTTTCCTGATTGCTTTGTCGATTGTCTTATCTGCGGGAGTATATATAGCTTCTCTTGTGATGCTTAAACAAGTGAGCGCCATGCAGTCCCTTGTTCCCGTGCTGACGGCAAAACAAAACATTTTAAATGAGCTCTCAACTTTGCGCGGGCATCTCGAGAGTTATAAAAAAAGTAAAGAAAGAAAAGCATTGGAAAGTATCCGTTCTTCTATAATCGCGATCAAGGAAAATGCTTTGCAGGGGGAAGTTTTCGAGAGCGAGGAAATTATAAAAAATAAATTCACACTTATTGTTTTTGTAGCTAGCAGTTATCTGAAGGAAATAGAAGGTTTGACCGGAGATCAGGTGTATGAAAAAAGCGAAGCGGTGTTTTTAAAGATAAATACCCGCGTGGCCGGTATTGTAAAGTTCTCGGACTTGGAAGTTATAACCGATAATATCAGGAGTAACGCCAACCAAAGTTTAATAATATCCTTTATGGTTTTTCTATTTATCGGCGGGGGGCTTTTTGTCGGGAGTATCACCTATTCTTACATATCCTCAAAACAGATGGAAAAGCTTGATGAAGTGATGTGTCTTACAATGGTGGATGATCTGACAAAGCTCTACAATAGCAGGTATTTTGAAGAACGTTTAATGGAATCCATTAACCGGGTTGAAAGATTTACAAAACCTTTAGCGCTCATCTTTATGCGGCTCGAACTCCCCTCAAATATGGAAAAAGAAGTAAAAGAGATGGTCTTGAAAGAAGTAGCTCTCAGGTTGTCTAAGAATACAAGGGTGTATGATGTTAATTCCAGGTTTGAAGGTACGACATTCGCCTCAATTATTCATGAGGTGGGCGAAAAAGAAACAAAGATTGTTATAAAAAGAATAAAAAATGCAATTGAGCAAAAAGAAATTGTAGGCAAGGTCGAAACACATCGCGGCTTTATAAGTAATTTTCTGAATTTTGGTCCCCGGGTAAGTAAGAATTATGCCACTTACGTGCGGGTGGTAATAGCGGTGGAACTTTATAAGACGGGTAAAGTCGGGATTTCGGATCTTATGCAGAAAGGAGCGGTACTTTTAGATGAAGCTGAAACCGCGAAAAATCAAATTAAGGTTGCGATCGTAAGGGGAAAGAAAACAAATGGCCATAAAAGCTGAGGAAGACGATTCACCCATAGCGGATATTAATGTAACGCCGCTTGTAGACGTATGTCTGGTGTTGGTTATTATATTTATGGTTACCGCTAATTTCATTATGCAGGGCGGTATTAATTTAACCCAGGCTGCAGCGGGCGCGGCTACGGGAAAACAGTCAACGGAAGAGAATGTAAAAATTATTATTACGAGGGACAATAAAATTATGGTTAACGGCCGCGTAATCAGCAGGGATAATCTCGGACTTGAACTCAGGGTGCGAATCGCAAAAAGTAAAGATAAACTCGTTACTATTGTTGCGGATAAAACTAACCGGGTGGAAAGTGTTGTTGATGTGATGGATCTGGCAAAGCAATCGGGCGCGGAAAAACTTTCGATACTAAAAAAACTTCAGGAGTAAACTATGGGCATGCAAAGCGGCGGAGATGAAGGGGAAATAAACGGTATAAACGTGACACCGCTTGTAGACGTATGCCTGGTTCTGGTTATTATATTTATGGTTACGGCGCCTATGATGGTGCATCCGAATATGGACCTGACCCTGCCGAAGGCCTCTACAAAAGAAGCGGAAGAAAAGGAAAATATTACCATTTCCATAAGCAGTAAAGGGGAATGGGCCATAAATCAGGATATTGTGGGTAAAGAAGGTGTAGCCGAACAACTTCTTGTGATGATTAAAAAAAATAAGGATAAATATATTGTTATCAGGGCGGATAAAGACGCTCCCTGGGGCGCCGCTGAAGAAGCTATGTCTATGGCAAAGAAAGTCGGAGCTAAATACGCATTAGCAACGGAGCAGAAAAGGTAAATGGTGCTGGAAAACAGAATTAAATATTCTTTTTTGGTGAGCTTAAGTTTTCATCTTCTGGTTCTTTGGTTCATCGGCTATATTTCCGTTAAGGATAAGCATGACGTAAAGCTTATTACTAATATTGAGATTGTTGAGCCGGTTATTCCCAATGCTCCTCCTGGGCCCAAGGAAGAAAAACCGAAGAATATCTGGGAGTTCATGAAAATGGCTCTGCCAACTATCAAAAAACCTGATATGACAGGACCAAAAGACGAGAAACCGCTTGATGTAGTTAAAAAGGATATTGAAAAAGCCATAGACGTAGAAAGAAAACTTGTCGATAAAACTGCACCGATATTAAAGCGTCCGGATGCTTTGAAGTTCAAAGAAATGGAGAAAGACAAGGATCAGAAGCTTGCGGATATAATGAAGACCATGGACAGTAAAAAACTGAAAGAGTTGATAGAACAGGAAAGAAAACTGACAGACAGAGAAGAACCTGCAGCCAGGAAGACGGATGCTTTAAAATTTGACGAAGTCGGACTAAAACGCGCGGATAAAATTAAAGATGTTATGACTACGGCTGATGCTGGAAAAAAAGTTGATGACGGAAAGATTCGTGACCTGACGCCCTCGGATCTTTTAACGGATAAGAAAGCTCCTATTGATAAGAACAGTAAAGTTGATGATTTGGGTATAAAACTTAAAACGAGAGTAAAAGATGACGGAAAGATCAAAGAGATAGTCGGTACGGCGGAAGAAAGAAAAAAAGTCAGGGAACTTCTGGCGATGGAAGA
>MFGS01000105.1:8210-8352 GCA_001778355.1 Candidatus Firestonebacteria bacterium RIFOXYA2_FULL_40_8 | reverse complement strand
TTTCGTTTGCCATGTAAACGTAAGACGGTATTTAGGAGGAAACGGGGCTTTATGCGACTTATACCTGATAATATCCGGTTCTTCATCCTTATAAAGCTGCGAAGTGTTGACTAAATCAGGATATTCAGGACAAGGAATATAG
>MFGS01000105.1:1615-8143 GCA_001778355.1 Candidatus Firestonebacteria bacterium RIFOXYA2_FULL_40_8 | reverse complement strand
ACGGAAGATAATCATCTCCGGGCAAAGATATATTCATTTTGGCTCCTAACAAATACTACTTTTGAAGAATTAAGCAAAATATTTATACAGATATTATTGTACTACAATCCTCTGGCTAAAGTAAAGACCCTTATTTGGCTAGCACCTGATCCCAAAAGCATTTTTGAGCATTCATCTGCAGTCGCACCGCTGGTCAAAAGGTCATCTACAAGAAGTATACAAGCCCATTTGATTTTCACTGGGTTTTTAATGTCAAAAGCCCCGTTTACATTTTTAAACCGATCTTCTCTTGAAAGCTCATATTGAGCTAAAGTATCTTTTGTTCTAATTAAAACATCTTTTATTACGGGTATTTCAAAATATTTGCCCAAGTAATCTGCCAATATTTCCGTCTGATTATACTCTCTTTTCTCGAGTTTGCTTTCAGAAATAGGAACAGGGATTATCAAATCAATATCCTCCAACCCACCGTTTTCTTTAAGATAGGCGGCCATAAACTCACCTAAATACTTTCCCAGCCTTTTTTTCCCTTTGTACTTGAATTCATACAGAGCTTCTTTCAGTACACCTTGATATACACCGGCGGATCTATTGTCCACAAAGGAAAGGCGGGAAACTGTACAATCGGCGCAAAAATGTTCATTCGGCATACTCAGCTGTTTTCCGCAATAAACACAAAATGGTTCCTTAATAGTTTTTAATGAGTTCCAGCATTCTGCGCAAAAACATACCTTTCGGTCTATTTTCATTTTTTTACCGCAAACTTTGCAGTTTGCCGGGAAAAAAACATCAAGAATATTGGTCAGGATATTTCTCATTAAAATACCGCGTTCACTTTAACATTTAGACCATACGCGTAATAATTATTAACATTTGATACATTATCTATAAAATAATTAAAATTCAGTCCAATATCAGCTCTTATGTTTTTCGAAAAACTATACTGTATTATGGCTCCGGCGCTGTAGTTATCCGTATTGATATTTGATAAGACTGTTTTGCTATTCGTAGTATTTCTGGTCATTGCTATATTAAATTTATAGTTAATTCTGACCGTTTGGTCTATCTTAATAACTGCTCCGCCGAAAAGGAAATCAGGAAGTTTAATAGGGTCTGAGAAATTTAAATTTTGAAAAATATCAAATCCCGGATTAAACGTTCTATTCATATAAACCACGTTATTCTCTAATCTATCTTCAATATTTGTAGAGAAAGAGAGAGAACCATTGAACGCTTCAGAAACTCTAAAAGGCATAGTCAGGTTGCCGGAATGAGAAAACGAATTTGATATTGTCTTATCATTTGAGTCTCTTCTGGCAATGTTCTTAAAATCATACTGCATATCCAGATTAGACGGATTTAAGGCGCCCAGAAGCGGGATAGGAGGATTTTCAATATTGATTCCGCTTCCAAGAGAATACACATTTGTTTTAGTTAAGAATTGTGCCTGTCTATTTCCTTCGTAACTGATGCTACCCCTTGGATTAAAGGTAATGCTTGCTATTTTAAACCTTCCGCTTCCCGTATCCGTAATAAGCTGTGAACTGTTAAAGGAGTAAGCATCCGCGGGTACAAGCCCCCAAATATCTAATGTGGAGAGACTATTAATAGGATCTCCGGCACCTCCTTTTCCGTACTTATCGTAAAGAGCATTAGCCGAAATCCTATGACTTAAATTTATAGTCGGCGAAGCAGTTGATAAAATATCAAACCACTCAAAAAGTCTGAAATCAGAAGCCAGTTCCAAGGAAGTGCTGGTCCTTAATTGATTAACATTAAAATCCCTGTCTACCGTTGAATTATAATTCACTTTTGGCGATAAACCCGGTAATTTACTATAGGCGACATTAATTCCCGCACCTCTTCCCAGAGTTTGAGCAGCAAAATCATTTAAATATGAAGCACTATTGGTTATCACGGAAGAATTATAGGCGGAAACATTACCCCTTTTATCGAGCTGTCTTAATTGATAGAACGGATTTATGTTGAAGCCAGAAAGTAATTCATAACCCCCGCTCCACTTCCCATAAGATTCCCTGGTCATAGTATATGAATTTCTATTTGGATCGACAGAATGATTCATCTGGTCTTCTCCAAATTTGAATTCACCTTCTAAATTATTTGAACCCAGAGGAACCAGACCGAACAATGTATTAGGGAGAGCATATGTGGCTCTGGAAGACACATTATAGACTTTTGATCTGGTATTATCTACAGTACTAACTGCCCCTGGCAAATATTGAATGTCTTCGACTTTGTAATTTGCATTCAGATTTACATTTAACGGATTAAAAAGTGAAAGATTCATACCCGCGCCGTAATTATCACTGGCCCTTTCCGGATATGATATATAATTAGGATTTGTTTTATCAGAATCTTTTGTAGTAATTTCATCACGTCTGTAAGTAAAATTAATAGGCATAAAATCCGCCAGTTTCAGATTTGAAGATACAGAATAATACATTTGATTCTGTTTGACACTGGCATAAGTTTGCGACACGGAAAGTGAAGAATTAACACTTGAGTCTTCAAAAAAATTAAATGTACTGTCAATTTTCTTATAGTCAAAAGTCGTAGAAAAGAAATCTCCGAATCTGACAGAACCGCCCAGTCTTGACGCCATACCTTCTTTTACATCAGGATCCGATAATCTCAAATTATTTAACCATACTTCACCGTCTGTTGCCGAACTCTTAACACCCAATGCTATAATCTTCACGTTGTTAAGATAAAAATTTGCACCGTGAGAGGAGTCTGAAGGAGCCGAAATCGGTATTGTTATAGTTTGCCAGCCGGAAGCAACCGAATCCAGCAATACTTCATATTCCAAATAATTTACTTCATCGCTGCCTATTTTAAGGAATAGCTTGTCACCTGCTGTAACTTTCTTTTTATAAACATCAAGCCGTATGTTGGTATATTCCATGAAATTTATTGCTTTAGTCAGACCTTTGTAAACATAGGGAACCGTCAGACCTCCGGTATTTGTATCTTGATAGGTTAGGCTGAGCGATTGTTCTCTGTTTAAATCAGCGGTTGTATTTGCAATGAAAAATACGTCTGTTAACGGTATGTATGATGTGTCCAGAAGTTGATTAACAGCCTTAACATTCAACTTATTAGTTGCGCTGGGATCTTTGATCTCCCATTTGTTCCCTGAAAATTGAACAGACTCGATTACCATTGATCCGGTAGCTCCGGAAGTACTTGATAGCCAGACTCTGGCATGTTTCAAAAAAGAAGCATTTGGCGAGCCGACAGTAACAACACTGCCGGCGGTATCAAAATGCAAAGGTATTTTAATCAATTTCCAGGTACCAAGCGCGGTAACAACCGTACTTGCGATATTCGAGGCGGGAATACTGCCGGTATTAAACGAATATTTATAATACCGCTCGGAAGTATCAAGTATGCCATTATTATTCAGATCCTCTTTATCCAGTCTATTATTACCGGCTCCAACATAATTATTGAGGCTATTAATATTTTTAACGGTGATTCCCACATCTTCACCGGTATTTAAAACACCGTCACCATTAATATCCTCAGTATTTAATACACTATTTCCGTTAACATCTTCTGAGATCTCCCCTATCTCCACATTGAAATCAATGTTTTTTGACCAGTCAGTATTCATCCATATTTCTAAATATTTAAATTTGCTAAAATCAGAGCCGTTAGGAGAAACAACATATCGTATGGAATCCCAGGTTCCCGGAGAAAGATTATAATCAATTTTCAACATCTGCTTTTTTGTTGTTATTGAAGAGTCATGACTATACTCGTCATAATTTGAAAGGCCCAATATTGAAGATCTGTTGTTTTCTGTCAAACCGCTAGGAACACTGGAGGTAAACCAGGTAGTATAATCTATACCAAGACCGGTTATATTATCCGAACTTTCCATACCATCTATCATGCCTACACCGGACTCTCCTGTTTTTGATTGAAATATATTCGGATTATACATACTTTTAGCCATTTCCGCGGAAACACTTATCTCTGTTGGCAGGAAAAATATTCTCCCAAAAACGGAATCAATCATCCCTTGCGATATGGTAATTTTGCCGTCAACATCCAACAAACCCAAACTGGCAGGTGTTGACCCGGCAGCAGGAACATCTAACGGAGTCTGCCCGCCGGTATATAGATATGTTGATCCAATCGTAAGAGGATCGAGTTTTAATTCGGCTCTTACACCAAAAAGGTTACTTTGAAACCCTCCGCCAAAAGGCATATATTCATACGTGACATCAATTACGGTTTTGTCCGTGATTTTATCTTCATTAAAGAAGAAAATAAAACCGGAATCGTAATCAATAGTATAGTCGATATCTCTTGTAAGTTTTACGCTGTTCATAAGCAGCGTTTCGCTGTATTTAACTATACTGAAATTTGGTAGTTGATACGTCTTAAATTTATATTTATATTCCACATGTATTTTATATCTACTTTGAGTAAGAGCAGAAGAACTGTCCGGATAAGCATTTGGTTTAGTTGCCGGCGAAAAAGGTTTTTCGTAGTTTGTCGCACCTGTGGTAGCTGTTGTAATATAGAATAACCCGTTATCCAGATCCATTGAATACCTGTAATTGGTTATAGGTTGTTCCGTATTATTCTGATCATAAATTTTAAAAACAAACTCAGAATCATACTGAGGATTTAGTATTTTCTTATTTCCCAAGCCATAATAGTTCATTAACTGCCTATCATAGTAGGAAGCGTCCCCGAGCAATGGCTGAATGTATCTTTTATCAGTTAAATACTTGGAAGCAGTGTCATCAAAATCAAATATATCAGCGGTATCATATCCCAATTTACTCGTTCCGGAGGAATATTTATAAGACACGACTATTACATAATTAGACTGAATTGACTTATTAAAGGTTATTACGCCGGTAGTATAATCAATAGTATAATCCGTACCAGGATGGAGATAATCAAGAGAAAAATTACCGGAGACTGTTTTTTGCGTATACTTCGTTACATCTGAGCCTCTATCTGAAGGATAGTCCGGCGGGTAATTATTGTTATAACCATTCAAATCATCCAGCCATATTTGTTCTGTACCCGGTGTTATAGGCAGATGAGCGTCACTTGCCTGCATTTTAAAATATCTTTGCTTGATAAATGAAGTATCGCTAATATCAAGTTTTTGCTGCGAGTAACCCCCGGAAAAACTTACTGTTTTCGTTTTACCTTTTGTCTGAGCCCCTATTGCTTTCAAAGAAAGATTCTTATATTTTAGTTGAATATCACCGCCAAAAATATTCTTATTATACCCGGTAAATTCGGTATTGGGTAAAGATAAGACCACATCTCCAAATTGCGCTTGTTGTATTAATTCGTCAGGTTCACCCTTGTAAATAAGCGAAATATCCCGCTGTTGCTCCTTGGTATCATCATAATCTACATTTACAGTTACTCTCTTCCCCACCGTACCGGATAACCGGACCTGTAAGTCTTGTGTCAGAGAAAATCCGCTCGTTATTCCCCCCACCGAACTTCCGCCGGTCGCAGGTACACCCGCAGGCGGGTTTGTACGTATTACATTTCCGTAGTTAATAGAAACCCCTTTTCTACCGGTAATTTCGAGCCTTGACTCCAATGGAAGATCCAAACCAATTTTCCCAAAACCTTCCGGCATCGTCTCCTTAAGCGTAACATCAACATCCGTAGCTTTGTTATTAGCATCTATCACATCGCCAAATATTGATAGTTGTTTTGATTTAGGAACTATTATGCTAATCTCGGGAGTTATATCTGAGGATTGAAATAATGGCAATAAAATGAAATTATCTATAAAATTCCGTTCCGTAGTAATATTTTCTTGAGGAGAGGTTAGCGCTTGTATTTGGCTTCCCTGAATAGAAACTTCAGAGGTATTCTCTGATAAAATTACCGGTTTTTCAGGAATAATCTCTATTTTTTCTCCTGTTATTTGGGGTTTTTCTCCTGCTAAGATTGGTTTTTCTTCTTTTGTTATCTGTACTTTCTCAGAAGCGATACCTTGTGCCAGACAAATTACAGGAAAACCCGCACTTAAGGCTGTAAATATACCAAATGTAATAATTATACAAATTATAGAGAAGATTTCTGTTTTTTTATCCAAAACCATCTCCGATTATTATAATAGAATATGTTATTATCTAATTATTGATTTTATCATAAAAGCTATTGATTTACAATATGAAACCAACTAAAAGAGAATTGATATTAAACCGCTTTTCATATACAATGTACTTATGAGAATTCGAATTATAACAAGGTATATTTTAAAAGAAATGGCCGGACCATTTTTTGTCGGCTTTATCCTTTTCACTTTGATTTTCCTTAGTGATAAAATGACGGAATTAACTGATTTAATAATCAATTGCGGTGTCGGAATATTTACAATCATTCAATTACTTGTTTTCATTATGCCCGCCTTTCTCGCTATTACAATGCCGATGGGAGTACTAATCGGAGTTCTAGTGGCATTTAACAGGCTAAATTCTGATAACGAGATAATAGCCATGAAAATAAGCG
>MFGS01000105.1:0-1607 GCA_001778355.1 Candidatus Firestonebacteria bacterium RIFOXYA2_FULL_40_8 | reverse complement strand
ATAAAAACTCTAATTCTTCCCGTACTTGCAGCAAGTCTTATCGGAAGTATTATAATGATTGGCTGGAATAATTATGTATTACCCTGGGGAAATTCCTCTTTTAAAAGCCTTGTTTACAAAATAACCAGCGAGAGGGCTTCAATAGCTATTCAACAAAAAGTATTTGTTTCCGATTTTGACAGGTTCACTTTTTATGTTGACGAAAAAGACGATAAAAATGCTTTTAAAAACGTAATGGTATTCACACAAGAAACCGAAAATGATCCTTCGTATTTTATATCAGCTAAAACCGGTTCAGTGCATTCCGACCCGAAAGAAAAAGCTGTCTATTTACGCCTAGAGGATGGAACTTTGCATCAGGCGAACTCAAAGGAAAAAAACCTCTATTCCAGGATAAAATTTAAAAGTTATGATATAAATCTTGATCTCAAAAATAAGCTTGCAGGCATGGTTTCTAACGAAAAATCCGCGCGCGAGATGGATCTTACCGAACTCGGAAGCGAAATAGCTAAATCTTTTCAAAAAGGAATAAATACTAATAATTTAAAAGTTGAATATCACAAAAAAATAGCCATCCCTTTTGCCTGTACTGCTTTCACCATAATAGGAATTGCACTCGGTATATCGATAAGAGTTAAAGGCCGCTCTTTAAGCTTCTTAATATCTCTCGGACTTATACTGATTTATTATTTTCTATTAATTGCAGGTGAAATAGCCGGTTCAAGAGGAACTCTTACACCATGGTTTGCAATGTGGCTTCCCAATATTTTAACTGGAATTTCCGGAGTTATATTACTATATCTGGCAGTAAAAGAAAAGGTTTCACTATGAAGAGTCCGTTGATATTATACAGGTATATTGCGCTCCGTTTCATTAAGAACTTTACAGCTTCTTTGGTTGTTCTTTTTGTAATATTTTTTATTATCTCCGTTTCTGATGAAATAAAATCCTTAATTGAGCTGAAGGTGAGTCTCTGGATTATGATCAGGTACTTTGCTTATAAAGCACCTTATCAGCTTCTCTACATGGCGCCTTTTGCGTCTCTTGTGTGTACTCTAATTACATTTGCCGGATTCAATAAAACTAATGAAATTATGGCTATGCGAACCAGCGGAGTAAGCACCAGACAAATAATTACACCTATATTAGTACTCTCTTTTTTATTGAGCCTTGGAGTCATTGTTGCTAATGAAACTTTCGTCACAGCCCTTTATGCGAAATCCGCGGATATCAGGATCAGAGACATATGGAAATCCGTTCCATCAAGCGCAGAGATCCGTAATAATCTTATATTTAAATCTAAAGACGGCTGGCTGGCATATATAAAGACTTTCAACGGTGAAAGAAATATAATGTCCGGAATAACCATATTATACCAAAATGCCGATACTACAGTCAGGCGAAGAATTGACGCTGAAAAAGCTGAGTGGAAAAATGACAAATGGTACTTTTATAACAGTTATATCAGGGATTTTCCTGATGATAGAAAAGAAAAAGCAAAAATACTTAAGATTTCCGAGGCATTGATCGCAGAAAGTCCAAAAGAGCTGGTAAGCAGAAAAAAACAGATCGACCAGCTGACAGTTGGAGAATTAAACAAAGAAATA
>MFGS01000104.1:4386-8280 GCA_001778355.1 Candidatus Firestonebacteria bacterium RIFOXYA2_FULL_40_8 | reverse complement strand
GCATAACCACTGACATAATTGTAGGCTTTCCGGGAGAAACAGAGAAGATGTTTGAAAACTCTTTGGAATTTATGCAACAGCAGGGGTTTTTGAAAGTTCACGTGTTCTCTTATTCCGACAGACCGGGAACGAAAGCTTCTTTGATGAAAGATAAAGTGACGGAATCGGATAAGGAGAGAAGATATCAAAAAATGCTCTCGGCCTCTGAAACTGAAGGTAAGAAGTTTGCACGGACATTTCTAGGAAAAGAACTTGAAGTGCTGGTGGAAGGGATAGAAAGACGGAAGAATAAAAGTATAAAAGGTTTCTCCGAAAACTATATTAAGATTACTATTGTTGATGGTACCGAAAAAGATATCGGTAAGTTGGTGAAAGTCAAGCTTGAGAGTGTAGAGAAAGAGAATTACGGAAAGAAAGTCTAGGAAAGAAATTGACAAATGACAATTTACGATTGACAATTTAATGAAGGCGGAAAAAGCACTCCGCCAAGATTGTAAATTAATAATAACACATTGGTTTAGAACGTGAGTAACGTGTTAACGTGTAACGTGAGCAACGTTAAAGGAGATTAGGCGTATGATGGGTTGCATATTTTGCAAGATAGTACAGAAACAGATACCTGCGAAGATTGTTTATGAGGATGAAAAGGTGCTGGCGTTTGAAGATTCAACTCCGCAGGCACCTGTGCATATTCTTATTATTCCCAAGGAACACATTCCGACTGTGAATGATATTAATGAGAGCCACAAAGAGATCTTAAGCGCTCTTTTTGCCGTCGCGAAAAAAATAGCAGAGGAAAATAATATCGCGCAAAGGGGTTACCGGTTGGTAATGAACACTAATGCGGAAGCAGGTCAGTCGGTTTTTCATATTCACCTGCATATTTTAGGCGGAAGACATATGGCATGGCCGCCAGGTTGAGCTTGCTCAACCGGAGATAACTAATAACGAATTTTATTAGTAATTAGAAATTAGTAATTATACTTTGTACCTCGTACTTTGTACTTTTAAAACAAAGGAGTTATAAAAACTTATGGTTAACAGATTACCAGTAATAGCCTTGGACGGTCCTGCAGGCAGCGGGAAAAGCACCGTCGCCAAGCTTGTGGCAAAGCGTCTTGGTATTCATTATATAGATACCGGAGCAATGTACCGGGCGGTGACTCTAATTGCACTTAGGGAGAATGTTAATACCAAAAGTGAAGAAGAGCTTGTCGGGCTTGCTATAAGATGTAACATTGAATTTAAGTACGATGATAAAGGATTTAAAGTATTCGTGAATGGACAGGATGTTACTGAAGACATACGGCTCCCGGAAGTATCAAAAGCTTCCTCAGATATCGCAGATTCGATAGGGGTAAGACAGCATTTGGTGTCGCTTCAGCAAAAGATGGGTGAAGCCGGAGGGGTAATACTTGACGGACGCGATATAGGATCGCTTGTATTTCCAAATGCCGAATTTAAATTTTATCTGGATGCTTCAGTTGACGAAAGAGCCAGAAGAAGATTTAAAGAGCTAAAAGCAAAAGGTGTCGAGCAGTCCCTTGAAGAAGTCAAAAAAGATATTTCAGCAAGAGATAAAAGAGATAAGGAAAGACCGTATGGCGCGCTTAAACTGGTTTCCGATGCGACCAAGGTTGACACTTCAGATCTTAGTATCGAAGAGGTTGTTAACCTGATAGCTTCGAAGATACATACGAAAGAAGATATAAGTACCATTGACGAATGACGATTGACAATTGACGATTTAATGTAAGCGGAGAAAAGCTTCCGCTGTTATTTATTAGTTATAAGTTATTAGCTATTAGTTATTTTATTCGGAGGTTTTATGATGAAAGCAGTTATCCTTGTCGGCGGAGAGGGCACACGCCTTCGTCCTATCTCGTTAATGATGCCTAAACCTGTAGTTCCGGTTCTAAATGTGCCTATGATGTTCTATATACTTGAATGGCTGAAAAAGCACGGGGTTGACGAAGCCATTATGGTCGCCTGTTATCTTCCTCATATCCTAAATCAAGTATTAAAGAATTCTTATAAAGGTATGAAGATAAAATATATCTATGAGGATGCACCGCTTGGTACCGGAGGCGCGATAAAACGGGCGCAGCCGTATATGAAAGGTACCACCGTGGTTATAAACGGGGATGTTGTGACGGATTTTAATATTACGAAGATGCTAAAGTTCCATAAGGAAAGTAAATCCCGGGCAACGGTCGGCTTGTACCCTGTTCAAAACTATTCATCCTTCGGTGTTGTCGATACGGGTCTTAACGGCAGTATTAAAAGATTTTTAGAAAAACCTTCGAGAGAAGAGGTCGGGACAGAAAAAGCATATATTAATGCCGGAATTTATCTTTTAGAGCCGGAAGTCTTAGATATTATGGAAAAAGGACGGAAATATTCTGTTGAAAGAGATGTTTTTCCTGAATTTATAGGAAATGGGTTCTTCGGTTTTAAGCAGGAATATATATATTGGCTTGACATGGGAACGCCGGAAAGGTTAAGAAAATTTTCAACTGATATAATGGAAGGAAATTACCCTTTGAATCTTTCTGAAAATGAAAAGTTTCTTAAAGAAAAAGGCGCAAAGGTACTCAAACCTTCTCTGATAGGAAAAGGAACTAAACTGCGCAAGAATTGTGTCATAGGCCTTCTTAATGTTATAGGGAAGAAGTGCGAGATAGGGGAAAATTCGGTACTGGAAAACTGCATACTCTTTGATGATGTTAAAGTAGGCAAAGATTGTACTTTAAAAAATACGATAATTTGTTCCGGAACAGAGATTAAAGATAATGTCCGGCTAACTGAAAATTCTGTACTGGGTCCTTGTTCAAAAATAACGCAATATTCGAAATCTGGAGCCTAAGATTAATAATAAACTAAACATACTCATAATCTCGGAATGGTATCCTACACCTTCTGAACCGTTTAAAGGTGTCTTTGTAAAAGAGTTTGCCAAGGCTATTGCTCTTTATGCCGTTTCTTTTGTCATTTCTATTAAACAAGAGCAAGATCGAAAAGTAAAAACTTCGTATGTCCTGGAAGAATCAGAAGGAATTCAGGTTCTCAGTATAAATGGTAAAGGCAGTAGTATCCGGTTCTTGAACCGTGTGTTTAATCTATATTACTATTTAAGAGGGCTGGCTTACCTTAAGAAAAAAGGACACAAGATGGATTTGAGTTATGTGCATGTTTATTACTCTGCGCTACCAGCACTGCTGTTTAGAATACTTTATGGTATTCCCTATGCGATAACGGAACATTCCTCGGCTTTTATACGGGAGGAACTTTCTTTTTTTGATAAAATGAAAGCAAGGCTGTATTATCGATATACATCCGCAAATTTGCCGGTGAGTGCTAACCTGGGTGGGAAGCTAAAAAAGTTAGGGGTGAAAAAAGAATACAAAGTTGTGCCTAATGTTTACGACCCCGGGATTTTCTTCCCTTTTGAAAGGGAAAATAAATCTACGGTTATCAAAATGCTTTTTGTCGGTAATCTGGTGGAACTGAAAGGTTTAAAATACTTATTCTCGGCGTTTAAAGAGTTAAAGCGCAGGGATTACGTTATTAATTTGATCGGAGACGGACCTCTCAAAGAGGAGTTAGCAGTATTGGCAGGAACAACAGGGGTTTCTTCTAATATTGTCTTTCTCGGAAGAAAAAGCAAACAAGAGATTGCCGAGGTTATGAGAAACTCTGACTTTCTTGTGCTTCCGAGTATAACGGAAAATCTTCCTTGTGTGATTATTGAAGCTTTTGCCTGTGGACTGCCGGTACTGGCAAGTTCTGTAGGCGGAATACCGGAGATAGTCAAGGAAGAAAATGGTTTTCTTGTAAAGCCCGGGGATACTGCGGCCTGGACCGTTGCTCTTGATTTCTTTTTAGATGAGTTTA
>MFGS01000104.1:0-4347 GCA_001778355.1 Candidatus Firestonebacteria bacterium RIFOXYA2_FULL_40_8 | reverse complement strand
CTAATTTCAGCTATATGGCTATTGGAGAAACTTTGTCAAAAATATTTAGCGAAATTATAAGACGAGGAAATAAATCATGAAAATCTGTTTCCTCGGTGATGGTTCAAGCATTCACGTTAAAAGAATAGTTGAGTATTTTTCGAAAAACGGTGCAGAGGTCTTTCTGATATCTTTTATTGATCCAAAAATAAAACGGGTTAAATTTTATAAACTTCGGACGTCTTTTAGTTTTTCTGACCTGAATTATCCGGTTAATATCCCGTTACTTAAAAAATATCTTCAAATTATCAAGCCCGATGTGTTGCACGCTCATTATGCGACCAGTTACGGTTTCATGGCTGCGTGTTCGGGTTTTAAACCTCTTGTGGTTTCCTGCTGGGGGTCGGATATCTTTGTCACGCCCCGGAAAAATATTCTGTTTAAAGGACTTACAAATTTTGTCTTAAGAAAAGCAGATTACCTGACATTTGATTCTCCGCCGGTATTAAAGCGTATGCGGGAGTTGACAATAAAGTACCTCCGGGCAAAAGAAATAGTATTTGGAGTTGAAGAAAAATATCTTCATATTAAAAAACGAAAAAATACCGGAAAAGTAATTCTTAGCGTCCGCGGATTGGAACCGCTTTATAATGTTGACAAAATAATAAAAGCGTTTGCACTCATCTCTAAGAAAAACAAGAATACACGTCTGCTTATACTTGGAAAAGGAAGTATGCTGGTGAAACTTAAGCAGTTGACGGAGAAGCTTGGTCTGCGAAAATCGATAAAGTTTTATGGTGATCAACCGCATCATAAATTGCCCGGATTCCTTGCGGCCGCCGATGTATTTGTTGCCGTCCCAAATTCCGATGCTATCTCCGTGTCTCTCATTGAAGCTATGGCTGCCGGGGTCATCCCGGTCGTAAGTAATATAGAGTCTAAAACCTGTTTAGTAAGAGATGGTGTGAACGGTTATGTTCTTGAACCGGGAATTACTGTAACCTCAACTGGTGTTGCAGCAAAGATACAGGAGGCTCTTGATAATACCGTAAAAATCAGTTCCATTATTAAAATAAACAAAGCGCTTGTAGCTAAAAAATACCTGTTTGCAAAAAATATGGAAAAGTTGAGAAAAATATATAAATTCCTTATTTTGGAGTCAAAATGAGATTCTCTCACGATACTTTATATACTTTTTTGACCAGGGTTGCTCTGGCCGCCGCGGCGCTTTTGACAGGTATTATTATAGCCCGGGTTCTTGAGCCGGCGGGACGCGGGGCTTATTCTATTGCCATTCTTGTTCCGGTAATGCTTTATCTGGTCGGAAACCTTGGAATGGGAATAGCAAATGTTTATTTTTCCAGTAAAAAAACACAGGATGTAGCTGCAATTGCAGGGAATTCAATAATATTTTCTCTCCTGGCTTCGGTAATTCTTTTTCTGATCTTTATTATCTTTAACGGCTACTTTGAACCCTTTTTTAAAGGGGTAAGCCCTTTTGCGGTAATAATAGGTCTTTCTGCTTTGCCGTTTTACTTTATTTATAATTTTTTCCAGAGTTTGCTGCTTGGAACAAACAGAATAAAAGAATTTAACATGCTTCGTTTAGCTGAGGGGTTTTCACTCCTTTTTCTTTTGTTGATAGTTCTTTTACTTGTTAAGGCCAGTGTCCCGGCAGCAATATTTTGCTGGTGGGGTTCTATAGTTTTACCGGCAGTTATTTCGATTATTCTGGTAAAGAAACAAATCGGCATAAAACTTGCTTTTAATTCGGGACTGTTTAAAGAATCACTGGGCTTCGGAATAAAAGGTTATGCGGCCAATCTAACGCAGTTTTTTAACTACAGGCTTGATACTTTCCTTGTAAATCTTTTTCTGGATATTGTAAATGTAGGATTCTATTCTATTGCGGTAAGCCTGGCGGAGATACTCTGGTTTATTCCCGGGTCCGTAGCTACGGTTCTTCTGCCAAAATCCTCGGCTTCAAATGAAAAAGAGAATAACCGGTTTACGCCGCTGGTTTTGAAAACGACTTTTTTAATAACCCTGGTTTTTGCGGCGGTATTGTATATTGGCGGCAGTTATTTTATTGGTTTGTTTTATACTCAAAAATTTATGCCGGCTTTACCGGCTTTGCTTATCTTGATACCAGGAACTCTTATTTTTTCGGTGCAAACCGTACTGGCGAGCGACTTGGTGGGAAGAGGCCGCCCGGGTATAAACACAATAATAGCTGTTATCGGGTTGGTTGTTACAATTGTTCTTGACGTGCTTCTTATTCCAAAATACGGAATCATTGGCGCGGCCTGGGCGTCGGTGTTTTCCTATGGGACAACTTCTTTGATAACACTTTTTGTGTTCCTTCGAGTTTCCGGGGTGCATCTTGTGTCACTTCTTATTTTCAGTAAAGAAGAATTAAGGCAGTTTAGGACTTTAACGGTGAAGAAATGAAAAAGGTCTTGGTGATAGCATATTTTTTTCCTCCGCTTGGAGGAGCAGGGGTTCAGCGGACTTTAAAATTTGTAAAATATTTACCCGGGGAAGGTATTGAACCGGTCGTGCTTACGGTGAAAAATCCGTCTTATGATGCTTTTGATGAAAAACTTCTTAAGGAACTTTCTCCTGAAACTAAAATATACAGGGCGCATTCTTTTGAGCCGGGAAGAATTTATAATACGGTTAAAAAGATACTGCCGGGAAAGAAACAGAAAAGTAAGGGGACAGACAGCGTCTACCGTCCCGGAATTCTAAACAGACTTTATAATTTTATATTTATACCGGATGATAAGGTCTGCTGGGGGCTATTTGCCTTTTTCAAAGGGCTCAAAATAGTTAAACGCGAAAAAATCGAGGCCCTTTATTCAACTTCCATGCCTTACTCGTCTCATATAGCCGGATTGCTGCTTAAAAAAGTTACCGGTTTACCCTGGATTGCGGATTTCCGTGACCCCTGGGCGAGTAATACCTATGCAACTCCTTTGACACGTTTACATGCTTTTCTGAATAAAAAGCTGGAAGAGCTGGTTATAAAGAACGCGGATGCGGTTATTTCCGTTACTGCGCCGATCGTGGATGATTTTAAAAATAATTATCCGAGATATAGCGGCAAAATTCATCTTATTACAAACGGATTTGACCCTGCTGATTTCGAAAATATTACAAGAAAAGTAGAAGATAAGTTCTCTGTTATCCATGTTGGTACTATTTATGGGGCAACAAGGAATCCTTCCGGGTTTTTAAAAGCATTTGATGAGTTTCTTTCAACGGAAGGGGTGGAGCCGGAGCATTGCCGTGCTGTCTTTGCGGGAAACATAGACAGATTTAATGCGGGGGTTGTGGAAGAAATGAAAAGTGTTTTGAAACATAAGAACTTTCTGGTTCAAATCCCGTATATTGCCCACGAAGAATGTATTAAACTGCTGTATTCTTCCTCGGTATTACTTTTAATTGAAGGAGAAGCTAAGTCTTTAACCGGAAAGATATTTGAGTATCTGGCGTCCGCCCGTCCCGTAATTGCGCTGGCTGCGGAAAATAGTCCGGTAGCTTTGCTGATAAAAGAAACCGGCTCCGGAGAAGTGATGGATATAAATGATACAAAAAAGATCAAAGAGAGTCTGCTCAGATTGTATGCGGATTTTAAGAACTCAGGTTTGCCGGATAATAAAAACACTGCTCTTATAAAAAGGTTTTCCAGAAAAGAACTTACCAAACAACTGGCTGAGATTATTAATTCATTTAAAGGAGAAACTCCCGGATGAAAGTACTTACGGTTGTGGGAGCCAGACCGCAGTTTGTTAAAGCTGCAGTGGTTTCAGTAGCTCTTAAAAAAGAGAAAATAAATGAAGTTATGATCCATACCGGACAGCATTATGATTATAATATGTCTGCGTTGTTTTTTAAAGAACTTAAAATTAAAGCACCAAAGTATAATCTGGGTATTGGTGCGCTGGACCGGAAAAAAATGGTAGCTCAAATGCAGTCCGGTATCAAAGAAAAAATTGAAATTGAAAAACCTGCTTGTGTGGTGGTCTATGGAGATACAAATTCTACGTTGGCGGGAGCGCAGGCCGCTTCGGAGTGCAATATTCCGGTCGCACACGTTGAATCGGGTCTTAGAAGTTTTAACAAGAAAATGCCTGAAGAGGTTAACCGCATTGCTACGGATAAACTTTCTGATATTTTGTTCTGTCCAACAGCAACTGCAGTAAAAAATCTAAAAACAGAAGGGATTACTAACGGTGTTAAACTTGCCGGAGATGTAATGTATGATGCTTTACTGGCATTTTTACCTGTTGCTTGCAGACGTTCAAAAATACTGGGAAAACTCGGCTTGAAAAGCCGTGAGTATTACTTGGTTACCCTGCATAG